>JAQGLT010000080.1 GCA_028292745.1 Polaromonas sp.
TCACGCCGACGTCATCGTCATGGCTCAACCTGGTGGAGTGCTGGTTTTCTATCTTGACTGCGCGCCAGTTGCGGCGCGGCCGCTTTCATTCGACTCGCGCGCTCGAGTCAGCCATCCGTGCCTATATCGCTGAAAACAATGCCCACGCCAAACCTTTTGTCTGGACCAAATCGGCCGACGACATTCTCAACGCCGTTGCTTCTTTCTGCCAACGAACTTCTAACTCACACCACTAGGCGGACTTCATATGCCAGCGCGGAAACTTGGAGGGATGCGGCCTTGCGCATAGCCTGCGCCAGCGCAGCACTGTCGATCGCAAGGCCCATCTCCGTGTTGAGGTTGGCCGAGCGGGGATCGAAGTTGAACGAGCCGACAAAAAGCCGCGAGTCATCGACGGCGAAGACCTTGGCATGCAGGCTGGATGCAGAACTACCCGTGAGCGCGCGCTCAGGCGCCATACCTCCGCGTTTCATCTCATACAGGCCGATACCTGCTGTGAGCAAGGGCACGCGCCATTTGGCATAGCCGGCATGCACGACCAGCACATCGGTGGCTTCCAGCGAATTGGTCAGCACCGACACCTGCACCCCCTGCGCAGACAGTCCCGCCAGCGCGTCGACCCCGGCAGCGGTCGGCACGAAGTAGGGCGTCACCAGCTGTACCTCGCGCGTGGCTTGGCCAAGCACCCGGCGCAAGCGCTGCCACACCAGCGCTTCGGGTGGCGCAAGGCCGAGCCCTTTGGCTGGATCGTCGCTGACCAGGCGAACCCGGGTCCACTCCAAAGGCAACTGGCGTGCCAGCAGACGCTGCACGAACGCCGAATCGACCAGGGCGCGCAAATAGCGATGCGCCGCAGGTTCGCGCTCGACCGGTGAAGCACGGATTGCCTGCGCCTCGCTGGCAACAGCCGGGGCTGGCGCAAACAGGCTGCCCACGGGATAGGCCGATGCGCTGGACCAATAGCGGTCGAAGTCATCCGACACCTCGCGGACCACCGAGCCCACCGCCAAAATGTCAAGGTCAATGAAGCGCATCTGCGGGTGCGCACCGAAGTATTCATCGCCGACATTGCGCCCGCCGGTGATGGTCGCCTGGTTGTCGATCGTGAAGGACTTGTTGTGCATGCGCCGGTTCAGGCGTGGAAAATCCGTCAGGTAGTCCAGTGCTCGCCAGCGCCGGCTGACAAACGGGTTGAACAGGCGAACCTCTACATTGGGATGGGCATCGAGCGCGGCCAACGCCGGGTCCAGGCCGCTCGTGTTGTTGTCATCCAGCAGCAGCCGCACCCGCACGCCTCGCGCAGCTGCACGGTGCAACGCTTCAGCCAGCAAGGTGCCCGACATGTCAGGGTGCCAGATGTAATACTGCACGTCCAGCGTGCGCTCGGCGGCATCGGCCAGCAGCACCCGTGCGGCAAAAGCGTCGAGCCCCTCATAAAGCGGCACAACGCCAGACAGCCCCGGATGGGCCTGTGCAAGTGGAGCGAGGGCGCGGCCGAGCTGGGTACTGGCGGTGTCCGTGAGCACCGTCGAGACGGTCCTGCCCTGCAGTGATGGCAGGCGATTGAACTGATGCAGCACCAGCCATGCAGCCACTGCGACTATTGGCAGGGCAAGATAGCCAGAGCCCCTCATCTGTACAGTCCTGCCGAAAGTCCTGCCTTGTCGTTCCCGCTCCATTTGCGCCCCAGGGCGCGAGAGTGCACAAGGATCGCTGTGGGCATTTGCCAATAATCCATCAGCAGCATCGCCCAGCCCACTTGAACTTGCTGCACTACCCGTTCAGGCCGAGTGGTCAGGTGATACCCGGCAAATACCGCGTCGCCAGCGCCTGGTAGCTGCGTGTGCCGTCCGGTTGAATCGGCTGAGAGCTCGGTCATGCCACCATTATTAGACTAACTTAGTTGCTTGCCGAAAGCCTCGGAAAATTGAGCTTGGCGCTGTCGCGTTGAAATTTTCGACCCAAGTTGAAAACTAGGCAGGTTGTCATGCTGGTTTACTCAGGCGTTAAATACACGAAGGGAGTCCCTGCTTTGCGGTAACGGCATCAAGTGCCAAATTGGATTATGAAATTAATCTTTCTTGGGTTCCTGAAACTTCAATAGGTCACAAGGATTGCATTAGATTTTCCCTTAACGTAGGATGGACTCACTCACAGCATCACGCCGTCAGGAGAGCATCATGCGCATCCATATGCCAGAAGCACCTGTTCCGAACGAATCGCGACGCGAAATCTTCAAGATGGCTGGAATCGGCCTTGCAGCCACATTGGCTCCCGGCTTAGCATTCGCCCAGCTCAAGGCAGAATCGAGCTCGCCTTCTCTTTCTCTTCAGCGCAAGGGCATTGACCGGGCACTGACGGTGATCAATCCGGACCTCCTGGAGGCCGAGGCGAGGAAGGTTTATTCCGAGGCGGTCTATGTCTTCGTGACGCAGGGTTCCGGCAAGCAGTGGACGCTGCGCGAGAACCAGTATGCCTGGAGCGACTGGGCATTTGCTCCGCACCGCATGGGCGGCGTGCAACGCGACAAGATCGATACTTCCGTGACGCTGCTGGGTGAGAAATTGCCGCACCCGATTGTGGTCACACCTTTCGGCAGCCACGGCCTGCATCACCCGGAGGCTGAAGTCGCTACGGCGCGAGGTGCTGCGATGTCTGGCGCGCTGTGCTGCTTCTCCAGCGCATCGACGGCCAGCCTTGAAGACATCGCCAAGGCCTCGACGGGACCGAAGTGGTTTCAGATGTACCTCAATGTTGACGAGGGGCTTTCGCGTGAAGTGCTGCAGCGCGTGCCGCGTGCAGGTTTTAAGGCCGTGATCCTGACCATTGATGCCATCGGCCAGGGCTCTTCGGATGCCTATGTGCGCACCGGCAAGGCGCGTCCGTGGCTGCCGTATGGCAATTTTCCAAGCGGCGCTGCCAACGCATTCAAGACCAATCTGTCCTGGAGCGATGTCGAGATGATCCGCAAGGTCACGGGCCTACCGGTCATTGTCAAGGGCGTGACGCGCCCCGAGGACGCACTCGCAGCGGTTCAGGCCGGAGCGGGCGCTATCCAGGTGTCCAATCACGGCGGCCGGGCACTGGACGGCACGCCAGCAGCCATCACGGTGCTGCCAAGCATTGCCGATGCCGTAAAGGGCCAGGTTCCCATCATTCTCGACAGCGGCATTCGCCGTGGCACCGACGTGGCCATGGTGCTTTCGCTTGGCGCCAACGCGGTCGCCGTCGGTCGTCCGTTGATGTATTCGCTGGCCCTTGGGGGCGCGAAGGGTGTCGATAGCCTGCTGCAGTTCCTCCACACCGAACTCATCGAGACGATGTTGCACCTCGGCGTGAATCGCCTTGGCGAGCTCGATCGCTCCCGTGTCATACCCGCGCCGGGTGGCCGGCATGGGACGGCGCCAGCACCGGCACGGGCAATCGCGCCGCGCCAGTAAGTTCACTTTATTTACATGGGTCTTGAGTGACACCGCCACTCAATATTTATTGCCGCGGCTAGGGCGGCTTCGCCCTGCCTGGCAACAGCGAAGCCGGGCAGCCTTGTTGCTCCTGAATTCATAGCTGCTTACGAAGGCGCTGCCTGCGCTGTAGCCCGTTTTGATCAAAAATTGATCCATTTTCCTGCCTTTCACCGGTATTTCTCCTTCCTCCGCTGGAGGAAGGTTGGGATGGGGTCAGCGGGGCTGAAACGCCCGCCGCCGGCTTTTTCATGCTGGCCCGGAGCATGGCTGGCGCCTGGAGGGTTTGGCTTCAGGGTGATTCGCCCTAGCATCTGTGCCGCAAGCCCCTACCGGATACTTTCCGGCCCTTGTGCTTTATCTTTTTCACCGATCACCCGGACCAGCGGCTGGCCAGCCAGCCAGGCGGTCAGGCATTCGACCACGCCGGTGGCAAAGCGCTGGAATACGGGTTCTGTCACAAACCCCAGGTGCGGCGTCAGCAAGGCATTGGGCAGCCGGCGCAAGGGCGCATCCAGCGGCAGCGGTTCCACATCAAAGACATCGAGCGCGGCAAAGCCGGGACGGCCCTGTTCGAGGGCGCTCACCAGCGCGTCAGTGTCGATCAGCGCCGAGCGCGAGGTGTTGACCAGCAGGCTGTCAGGCCGCATCAGCGACAGTTTCTGCGCATCCAGCAGGTGATGCGTGGCGGGGGTGGGCACCAGGTGCAGGCTGACCACGCGCGAGGTTGCCAGCAGTTCTTCCAGCGACACCGCGGCAGCGCCGTGCAGCGCGGCGCGCTCGGGCGTCATGCGCGGGCTCCAGGCCACCACCTTCATGCCCAGCGCCTGGCCGACGCGGGCCACGCGCCCACCGATCTCTCCCAGCCCGATGAGCCCGAGCGTCTGCCCGTGCAGCACGCCGGCCAGCGCAAGCGCGATGGGCGGGCGCCACTGGCCGCTGCGCAGCAGGGCGGTTTGCTGCTCCAGCTGGCGCGTCGCCGCCAGAATCAGCGACCAGGTCATCTCGCACGTCCCGTCCTTGGACGGCCCCCATTCGGTATGGCTGACGGGAATGCCGCGCGCGGCCAGCGCCGCCAGATCCAGCGTGGTGTTGCGGGTGCCGGTAAACACCAGGTAACGCAGCCTGGGCAGCTGCGCCAGCAGCGAGGCATCGAACGGCGTGCGGTCGCGTACCAGCACCACGGCGTCGGCGCCCGCCAGCGCGTCCACCAGCGCTTTGCCTTGCAAGGGAAGGTGGTGGATCGTCACGTTCGCCTGGGCCTGAATGGCATGCCAGTCGCCCAGCCGCTGCAGCGCCTGCTCGCTGTCGCCTACGACGACGATGGACGGCCTGCCGGCCTGTTGGGCGCCGTCCATCGGAGCTGCACTGCCTGTCATGCGCCGGGCGCTGCCAGGGCGATGACGGCGCCCACGTCGGCCGCGCCCGCAATATTCCAGCAGGCGCTGATCAGCGCGCTGGTCTGCGCGTCGCCCAGCACCGGGTCCGACAGGCCATGGAACTTGGCTTCCAGGTTGGCATCGGTCATCGGGTTTTGCAGCGAGCCGATGGCGTGTTCCACAAACACATGCACGCGGCGGCCGTCTTTCAGCACCGCCGTGACATCGGCGCTGGCCTCGTCGATGGAGTCGTCGACCACTGCCACGACCTTGCGGCGCAGCGCCACCATGTCGGCGCGGTTGACCACCTCGTCGGAGAATTCGTCCTCCGCCGCCCGCCCGAACGTCAGGCCGGCGGCGCAGCCGTGGTAGACGCTGAATTTGGCCTGCAGACCGTCGGCGGGTTCCTTTTTGCCCGTCAGTTCCAGCACCAGGGAATGCACCTTGAGCTCGATGCTGTCCACCTGCTCGGGCGTGACGCCCTGGCGTCCCAGTTGCACGCAGGCGTCGATGCTGGGATGGATCACGATGCCGCAGGCAAAGGGCTTGTAGCTGTTGAACGAAATCTCAAAGCGCTGGCCCAGTTCGCTGGTGATTTCGGTCCAGTCGTTCTTCGTCGATACCGTCTGCATCATACCGCGCGGCGCCTCCAGCGCCTTGGGGCTGGCGGTGTAGCCCTTGCTGGCCAGCAACGCGGACATCAGGCCCGCGCGCGCCGCGCCGCCGGGGTGAAACGGCTTGGTCATGGTGCCGAATTGTTCGCGCATGCCCACCGGCTGCGATGCGGCGATGCCCAGCGCCATGGCGGTCTTGCCGGCATCGAGCTTGAGCAGGCGGGCGCAGGCGGCGGCGGCGCCGAGCGTGCCAGTCGATCCGGTGATGTGCCAGCCGCGGTCGTAATGCTCCGGGTACATCGCGTTGCCGACCCGGCAGGCCACATCGATGCCCAGCACCAGCGCATCGAGCAGCTCCCGCCCGCTGGCGCCCGTGTGCTCGGCCAGTGCCAGCACGGCCGAGGCCACCGGCCCAGCCGGATGAATGATGGTTTTGAGATGGGTGTCGTCAAAGTCGAAGGTGTGCGAGGTGATGCCGTTGATCAGCGCCGCGCTGGCAATATCGACTTTTTCCTTTCGGCCCAGCAGGCTGGCCTGCGGTGCCGGCTGCAGAATCTGGACGGCGGCCAGGGCGGCATCGGCGGCTTCGTGATGCGCGGCCCCGACGGCGCAGCCCAGCCAGTTCATGAAGGTTCGATGCGCCTCATGGTCCACTGTCTCGCTCCAGCCGCCCCCTTGGTAGCCAGGATGGGTGGCGACGAATTCCGCCAGGATTTGGGTAACGGGCGGGGCGTTGTGGTCGGCGGCGACCTGGGTATTACGGGCCATGAAGTGGTTTTCCTAAAAAGCAGGTTGAAATCTGAAGCACGAATTTGCTATAAAAAGTATAGCTAATAAGGCTTATCTGTAGTGGGCTAGAGGCCTTTTTTATTAAAAAATCAGCTGTCAAGCTCGATCTTGCGCTCCTTGGCCAGCTTGGTCCACCGGACAATGTCGGTCTTGATAAAGGCGGCAAACTGCTCGGGCGACATCACCATCGGCTCGATCGCCTCGACCGCGAGCTTTTCCCGCAGGTCGGGCGCTTTGAGCACGATGGCCAGCGATTCGTTGAGTTGCTTGACGATGGGCGCGGGCATGCCGGCAGGCCCCACCACGCCATACCACTGCTGCGCATCAAAGCCCTTGAAGCCCGATTCGTCCAGGGTCGGCAAGTCCTTGAATTGCGGGTGGCGCACCAGGCCGGTGACTGCCAGCGGGCGCACCCGGCCCGAGCGGATATGCGGTATGGCCGCTGCCAGTCCGGGAAACATGGCCTGTGTCTGCCCGCCGATCAGGTCGGTGAAGGCGGGCGCCACGCCCCTGTAGGGAATATGCACCATGAAGGAGTTGATCTGCTGCTTGAACAGCTCCATCGTCAGGTGCGTGAGCGAGCCTTGTCCGGCGGAGCCATAGCTCACCCTTCCGGGGTTTTTCTTGACGTACTCGATGAATTCCTGCACCGTCTTGACGGGCAGGCTGGCATTGACCACCAGCACGTTGGGCGTCGCGCCGATCATGCCGATGGCGGTGAAATCCTTGACCGGGTCATAGGAGAGCTTGCGTGTGGCCGGGCTGGTGCCGTGGGTGGCCACATAGCCCTGCATCAGGGTATAGCCGTCCGGCGCGGCGCGCACGGTGGCCTGGGAGGCAATCACGCCGCCGCCGCCGCCCTGGTTGTCCACGATGAAGGACTGCTTGAGCTGGGCGCCCCAGCGTTCGGTCACGGTGCGGCCCACCATGTCGCTGCCGCCGCCGGCCGATACCGGAATGATGTAGCGGATGGGCTTGCTGGGATACGCGGCTTGGGCCAGTGCCAGGCCGGGCGCGTAAATGAGCGCCGGGGCGGCTTGCAATAAAGTGCGTCGTTTCATCAGTGTCTCCAGAAAAGTGAGGGAAAAATGTGCTGGGCTGTTGTTGGCTTTGGCGGCTGGCGGCCTGTTGGCAGGTCACGCGGGAACCGCCGGCTCTTGCGCGGCGGGGGTTTCCTGCGAGGCGTCCAGCAGGCGCTCATAGGCCTCGCCCACATGGCTGGCCATCAGGCTTTCGCAGCGCAACGCCTGGCTGTCGCGGATGGCGTTCACAATTTCCACATGGGCGTCAATCGACGCCTGCATGCCAAAGTCTTGCGAAAGATTTTTAAGGCGCGACAAATGCAGCTTTTGAACAATGCCGCGGTAGCTGTCGGTCAGCTCCCTGTTGCCGGCCGACTCGACGATTGCCCAATGAAAACGCAGGTTTTCGCTGTAATACCGCTGCACGTCACGCTGCGCCGCGGCTTGGAGCATGGCCGCCACCGAGTCGTTGAGCAGTCCGAGGAGCGCTGCGCGGCGCGTTTCGGGCAAGCCAGCGGCGCAGCGCCCGGCAAAGCCGTCCAGCAAGGCGCGCATCTGGTACAGATCACGAATTTCAACAGGCTGCAGCTGGCGCACGAAAACGCCCGAATGCTTGCGCGACACCACCAGCCCCGAACTCTCCAGTTCACGCAGGGCTTCCCGGACCGGCACGCGCGACACCTGGAGCCGGCTGGCCACATCCGGCTCGCTGATGCGCTGGCCCGGGGCCAGGACGCCCTTGAGGATGAGTGCCAGCATGTCGTCTCGCACCAGCTTTGAAAGTGAGGTGTCGCGTACATCGATCAAACGATCAGCGGAGGATTCTGTAAACCAGGGGAGCATACATGGCCTGTGAATATATTTGATATATCGTATACGAAATCAAGAGAAAAGTTCTTTACTGAAAAATCAAGCCGGTTTTCTAGCGGGGGAAATGCCTCATTTGGCGCTGCCAGACCCCCCTGTAGGAGGGTACGCACGCCTGGTTGCGCTTTGTACCGATTTTCTGGATGAGCCTTCCAACGTACGCTGAAACCCTCAGCAACCTGAACAAAAGGATATCTTATGAACACCGATCAAATCAAGGGCGCCGTCAAGGAAGCCGCAGGCAAGGTGCAGTCCAAGACCGGCGAGATCATTGGCAGCCCTGAGCAGGAAGCCAAGGGCTTGGTCAATCAAGCCGAAGGCAACGCACAGAAAAATGTCGGCAATGCCAAGGAAGTCGTGAAAGACGGCATCGACAAACTCTGATCGGGCGTTAACGACCCGAGTAAAAATGGCCGGTTTTTACCGGTCATTTGCTTTAAAAGGGCCGCCGCATCTGGGCCCTTTTTAAGGATTCAGTTTTGCGTGCCGGGCGCAAAAAATTTCAGCGTGCTCTCCAACTCGTCGCTGCGCACGCCCGGAGCAGCTTGCAAAACCGGCTGCAGGCCGGGCAGGGCCGCAACGCCTTCTTTTTGCAGCGCCGCAATCGTCAAGCCGACTTCCTTGGGCGATTCAAAGCCCTGGCTTTGAAGCAGCAGTTTGGCATCGGCATCGAGCAGCTTGAAGTAGAACTTTCCGTCTTTTTCCCGGTACTGCTTGAAGGCCGGCGCAGCGGTTTTCGCCAGCTTGGCCTTTGGGAGGGATCCGGCGGAAGATGCCAGATTGCGCAGCCCAACCGCCTGCCGAAGCTCTTGCAGGAGCGGGCTCGCCACGCTGCGGGCTTTTTCGGCGCCGGCCTGCAAAATCGCCTCAATTTTGGCCGGATCGGCGACGAGTGCGTGGTAGCGCTCGCGCATGGGTGCCACTTCCTGGTCGATACGCTCGAACACCGTCTTTTTGGCATCTGCCCAGGCAATTCCATCGTCATAGGCCTGCTTGAACGCGGCGGTTTCAGGGGGGCTTGCAAATGCCTGGTAAATCTGGAACAGGGCTGAGCTTTGCGTGTCCTTGGCCTCGCCCGGTGCGCGTGAATCGGTCACGATGCCGGCGATCAGCTTGCGCAGCTGTTCGCGCGGCGTGAACAGGGGAATGGTGTTGTCGTAGCTTTTGCTCATCTTGCGCCCATCCAGGCCGGGCAGGAGGGCCACCGACTCTTCGGTGACCGCTTCAGGAAGCACCAGATGCTCGCCGTAAAGGTGATTGAAACGCTGCGCCATGTCGCGCGCCATTTCAATATGCTGAATCTGGTCGCGTCCAACAGGCACTTTATGCGCCTTGAATACCAGGATGTCGGCGCCCATGAGCACGGGGTACATGAAAAGGCCGGCCGTGACATCGGCATCGGGGTCGTTGCCCGCCGCTTCATTTTTGTCGACCGAGGCCTTGTAGGCATGGGCCCGATTGAGCATGCCCTTGCCGGTCACGCAGGTCAGGAGCCAAGTGAGTTCGGGAATTTCGGGAATGTCGGACTGGCGGTAGAACAGGACGCGTTCCGGGTCCAGTCCGGCTGCCAGCCAGCTGGCTGCAATTTCGAGCGTCGAGCGCTGGATGCGTGCAGGGTCGTCACACTTGATCAGTGCGTGGTAGTCGGCAAGAAAATAAAAACTCTGCACGCCGGGCAGGCGGCTTGCAGCCACCGAAGGGCGGATGGAGCCGACAAAATTGCCCAGATGCGGCGTTCCGGTGGTGGTGATGCCAGTCAGGAAACGCTGCGGCGACAGGAAAGAGGTTGGGTTCATGCGAAAAGGCCAGCTGAAAAATGAGGTGAAAACTAACGCAGCAGCGACAGCAGTGGGGAGATCAGCGTGTTGATCAGGGTGTAGCCAAGCGACATGAGCGGGCGCAACCACAATGCGCCTACGACACCTGCAAGAACCAGCGCCAGCACGATGAAAAACCCCCAAGGCTCGATGCGCGACACCCACTGCGCCTGCTTCCATGGCAACAGGCCCACCAGAATTCGCCCGCCATCGAGCGGAGGCAAGGGAAACAGGTTGAACGCCCACATGACCAGGTTGACCAAAATGCCAGCCTGCGCCATTTTGATGAAAAAGGGCTCCTGCACGTTCAGCCCCGCAAGCACCACCAGCAGCAGTGCCCACAGGATCGCCTGCATGAAGTTGGAAGCAGGCCCCGCCAATGCCACCCAGATCATGTCGCGCTTGGGGTTGCGCAGGGCGCCGAAGTCCACCGGCACCGGCTTGGCATAGCCGAACAGGAAAGCGCCCGAAGTGGCGAAATAAAGCATCAGCGGCATGGCGATCGTGCCAATCGGGTCGATGTGCTTGAGCGGGTTCAGCGTCATGCGGCCCTGCAGGTACGCTGTGTTATCGCCAAAGTGGCGGGCGGCGTAGCCATGCGCCGCCTCGTGCACCGTGATGGCAAACAGCACAGGAAGCGCGTAAAGGGAAACGGTTTGAATCAGGTTGGCAAGGTCCATGCCCGGATTGTCTCAGACACGCTGGCGCGCCTTCTGTTAAAGGCCAATGGCGCCGAGTTCGCCGCGGCCCTGGCGCACCACGACGGGTTCACCGCCCTCGGCCATGGGCGTCAGGTCGATCACGGTCGTTGGCTCTTTGTGGCAGGCGCCTGCATCGATCACGGCGGCCAGCTCGCGCTCCAGCGGGCCCGTGATTTCCTGCGCATCGCTGAGTGACTCGGTTTCGCCGCGCGGAATGAGGGTCGTGGCCAGCAAGGGGCCTCCATGCAGTTCAAGCAGGCTTTGCAGGGTTTTGTGGTCCGGAACACGCAGCCCGATGGTTTTGCGCGAGGGGTGGCTGAGCCGGCGCGGGACTTCCTTGCTGGCCTCAAGAATGAAGGTGAAAGGGCCGGGCGTTGCCGCTTTCAGAAGGCGGAACTGCTTGTTGTCAACCCGTGCGTAATTCGACAGCTCGCTCAGGTCGCGGCACAGGAGGGTCAGGTGGTGCTTGTCGTCCACCCCGCGGATGCGCCGCAGGCTGTCGGATGCGGACTTGTCATCGAGCTGGCACACCAGCGCGTAGCTGGAGTCGGTCGGCACCGCTGCAATGCCGCCACGCTTGATCAGCTCCACTGCCTGCCTGAGCAGGCGCGCCGGCGGATTGTCAGGGTGAACTTCAAAAAACTGTGCCATGACCAACCTTTCAGATCAGGTCGCGTGAACCGGGGCGCGGCCCTCGCGCACCGCCAGCCATGCGCCCAGGGCGCCAAATACCGCGATCATGCCCATGCCGACGAGCGAGAGGGAATCGGGAACATGGGAAAACGCCAGCCAGCCGCCCAGCATGGCAAAGGCAATCTGGGCATACAGGAAAGGCGTCAGGGTAGAAACCGCGGTGCGGGCATAGGCCAGGATCATCATGAAATGACCAGCCGTTGCCATCAGCCCCATCAGCGCCAGCCCTGCCCAGAGCGTCCATGAATCGAGCGAGGTCCAGACAAAAGGCAGAGCCACCGAAGCAATGAGCGTTCCCACCCAGCCCGTATAAAAATGCATGGTGACCGGGTCTTCGGTGCGAGCCATGCGGCTGGTCAGGATCTGGAACCAGGAATTGGAGGTCACCAGGCCGAGCGGCAGCAGCATCGCCCAGCTGAAATGTTCGCCCCCAGGGCGAATAATGATGAGCGTACCCGCAAAGCCGCCGATGACCAGCCCCCAGCGCAGGCCAGACACGCGCTCGCCCAGCGTCAGCGAGGCCAGCAGGGTCATCAGGAGCGGCGTAATCATCACGATGGCTGTGAATTCGCCAACCGGCATGTACTTGAGGCTGAAAAAGGCAAGGGCGCTGCTGGTGACCAGCAGGATGCCGCGCAGGCACTGAAACTTCGGATGGGCAGTGGGCGGCAGTGACCAGCCACGTTTGGGCAGCACGGCCAGCGTTGTGGCGGCAGCCTGAAAGGCGTAGCGGAACCACAAGGCCATCAACAGCGGAACACTCAGCGAAACGACTTTGGTAATGGTGTCCAGCACGGCAAAGCAGGCCACCGCCGCCACCAAAAGCAAAATCCCGGCCAGGGCGCTGGCGGGTGGTGTTGCACGGCCGCTCATTCCTGAATGCGATCGGCCAGCAGTTCCCATACCGGCGTCAGGGTGCCAGGCAAATAGGGCAGCGTGCCCAAGTCGGTGTGACTTTCATCGGGACTGTGGAAATCGCTTCCGCGCGAGGCCGCCAAGCCGAATTCCTTAGCCGTTTCGGCGTACTTGACGAATTCCTGCCGGGTATGGCTGCCCGTGACCACTTCGACCCCTTGGCCGCCATGGGCCTTGAATTCGGTGAACAGCGCATATTCTTCGTTGGCGGAGAAGTTATAGCGTCCTGGGTGGGCAATGACCGCGATGCCGTGCGCCTGGGTGATCCAATTCACCGCATCCTGCAGGGTAGCCCAGCGGTGCGGCACATAGCCCGGTTTGCCTTCGGTCAGGTATTTACGGAAAACCTCGGCGGTTTCGCGGCAAACGCCCGATTCCACCAGAAAGCGCGCAAAGTGGGTGCGGGAGATCAGTTCGGGATTGCCGACGAATTTAAGCGCGCCTTCGAACGCGCCATGAATCCCTGCCTTGGCCAGAGAGGAGGCCATTTCCATGGCGCGTTGTTCGCGGCCGCCGCGTGTGTCGTGAAGGCCTTGGACAAGCGCAGCATTGTCCGGGTCGAATCCCAGGCCTACGATATGAACGGTTTGACCGGCAAAAGTCACCGAGATTTCGGTTCCTGTCAGGTAAGGCATGCCCTGCGCCTTGGCTGCCGCTGCCGCCCGCTGCTGTCCGCTGATCTCGTCATGGTCGGTCAATGCCCACAACTCAACGCCATTTGTCTTGGCGCGCTGAGCCAGTGTTTCGGGGGTCAGCGTGCCATCGGACACGACAGAGTGGCAATGCAGGTCGGCGTTCAGGATATTTTTAGCAATCACCGCACAATTTTAGGCTGGATGACATTTGGCCGCTGAGGCGGCCAAAGGATGGGTTGCCAGTGCAGGGATTTGTCGGGGTGTATTTCAAGAACGCAAGGCGCTGTTGAATCGTCCTGAATTGTCAATTGGATGAGTTTATATGCCTTGGAAAAGCAAGTCATCCAGACAGGACATCAACGCAAGCCGAAGTAAGACAGGATCACACCGATGATGACGACAAGGCCTACGATATAAATGATGGTGTTCATGAATTCCTCCTGAAATAACCAAACGCTCCAAAGTGGAGGTCTTCTTGCTTTTAATCATCTGTGTTTTCTCGGAAAACAAGTGTAGGTAGCCCTACTCAGAAACCGTCAGACAATTTCCCTAGAGCTTGCCTGGCCGGATTTCAGCCGCCTCGACCAGAAAACGTACCCGCTTGACGCCATGCCATTCGTCGGCATCCAGCCGGAACGCCAGTGTGACCCGCGCCGGCAGCGCTTCGGTATGCCCAAACCAGATCCCGTCCACCGGTTGCCCCTGGTGCTTGAGCTTAAGAGCCAGATGCTTTTCACCGACGAGCCGCTGCGAGACCACCTCGACCTCCTCGCTGAAAGTGGGCGCCGCGAAGCCCTGGCCCCAGACCTCCCGGTGCAGCGTTTCCACCAGGTCGGCACGCCGGTACTCAGGGGCCAGCGGGCCGTCGGTGTCCAGGCGGCGCGTCAGCGTGGCGGCATCGAGCCATTCACGGGCGACTTGCTGCAGCGCCTGCTCGAAGACCTCGAAGTTTTCTTCCGCAATGGTGCAGCCGGCCGCCATCGCATGGCCGCCAAAACGCAGCAGCACGCCGGGATGGCGCTTGGCCACCAGGTCCAGGGCATCGCGCAAATGAAAGCCCGGTATCGAGCGGCCCGAGCCTTTCAGTTCATGCGCCTTGCCCGGCGCCTGGCTGGCCGCGAACACGAATGTCGGCCGGTGCAGCTTGTCCTTGATGCGCGAGGCAACAATGCCGACCACCCCCTCGTGGAAGTCCGGGTCGAAAATCGCGAGTGCCGGCGGCGGCTCCTCGTCCTCGTCGATCATGGCGTCGGCCGCCAGCTGGGCCTGCTCGCGCATGCCGGACTCAATGTGGCGGCGCTCCCGGTTGATGCCGTCGAGCATGAGGGCCAGCGCGTCGGCCCGCACCGGGTCGTCGGTGAGCAGGCATTCAATGCCCAGCGTCATGTCGGCCAGGCGGCCGGCCGCGTTGATGCGCGGGCCCAGCGCAAACCCGAAGTCAAACGTCGTCGCGACTGGCGCCTGGCGTCCGGCCGCCTTGAAGAGGCTGGCAATGCCGGCAGGCAGCGCGCCGGCGCGGATGCGTTTGAGGCCCTGGGCCACCAGGCGGCGGTTGTTGGCGTCGAGCTTCACCACATCGGCGACCGTGCCCAGCGCGACCAGCGGGAGCAGGGCGTCCAGCTTGGGCTGGCTGCCGGCGTCAAACACCCCGCGCGCGCGCAGTTCTGCTCGCAGCGCCAGCAGCACGTAGAACATCACGCCCACACCGGCGATCGATTTGCTTTCAAAGCCGCAGCCGGGCTGGTTCGGGTTCACAATCACATCCGCGCCCGGCAGCACGACCTGCCCGTTGATGAGCGCTGGCAAGTGGTGGTCGGTCACCAGCACTTGCATGCCCAAGGCCTTGGCGCGGGCAACGCCTTCGATGCTGGCGATGCCGTTGTCCACGGTGACCAGCACGTCGGCGCCGATGGCCTTGACGCGTTCTGCGATGGGCGGCGTGAGGCCGTAGCCGTCAATGACCCGGTCGGGCACCAGGTAGCTGACGTGCTGCGCGCCCAGCAGGCGCAAGCCGCGCAGCGCCACCGTGCAGGCGGTGGCGCCATCGCAGTCGTAGTCGGCGACGATGCAGATTTTTTTGCCGCTGGCGAGGGCGTCGGCCAGCAGGGCGGCGGCTTCGGTGCTGCCTTGCAGCGAGGCGGGGGGCAGCAGCCGGGCAAGCCCGTCGTCCAGTTCCTCGGCTGCATGGACGCCCCGCGCGGCATAAAGCTGCGCCAGCAAGGGATGCACGCCCGCCTGCCGCAGCGCCCAGACGCTGCGCGGCGGCACATCGCGTACCTGTATTTTCATGATCGGCTGCTCCAAAATATGCAATCCATTACTTCTGCTATGATTTTCATAGCTTCTCAAGCAGGTCCAGTATGCGCAAAGGCCTGAAAAGGCTTGTAATTTTGGTCCATGGGCGGGTTTGTCGGGTTTCGAAGGTCTGGGCGCTCTGCTCGCCGCACAGGGTGAGCTGCACGGTTTCGCCTGCGCGCTGCCGCTGGAGCAACTGCTGAATTTCACCTGCATCCAGTTGCTCCCAGGCCTGTGCATACCCGACCCAGTCTTCTTTGAAAACCGCCTCGGCGAGGTGGCGCGGCGCGCTGATGCCAGCGGCAGGCGTGATGCCGGCGCCCGGCCATTCGCCTGTGCCGCTGACCCAGAATGAATTGACCGGCAGCTGCCCCTTGGCAGCGCGCTCGTCATTGAAGGGATGGGTGTAAAGCAGCATCTGCACCTCATTTTGAAGGCGCCGCAGCGCAGCGGCCTCGGGGGCATCGGGCAGCCAGGCATCCACGTTGCGCGCCAGCACCCGGTCCAGCGATGCGGTCGGCAACGTGCGAAACAAGGCGGCCTCGGCCAGCCAGCGGTCGGGTGCCAGATAGTGCAGCGTGATGCCATCGGTTTCAAAATACGGCTGCACGATCGCCAGCAGCCGGCGCGATTCGCTCTCGCGCAAGTCCAGCGCGGCCGGGTCGGTCAGCGTTGCATGCAGGTGGCCCATTGCCCAATGGCAAGGCGTGATCCAGGCCCAGCCCTTGCCGCGGCAAGCCGGCAGATGGGCAATCGCCGACTGCGCTGCCCACGGTATCAGGCCATCCGGGGTCTGCGATGTGGCCAGGCCCAATGCCCGGGCCAATGCACGCTCATGGGGTGGGGACAGCGTGTTTTCACCCCGGGTATCGGTCTCTACCTTATGCATGCCTTGCAGCAATTTGCCAAGGTGTGCCAGCTTGCCCTGCGGCATGGCCTGCAGGGTGGGCCGCCAGGCCGCAGCGTTGCAGGCGGCAAAAGGAAGCAGCAAATGGGACGTCGGGTTGGGGCGCATGGCCCTATTGTCCGGGATGCCACAATCCGGGCTATGCAAATTCCCTACGAGTTGATTTTGGGCTGGCGCTACACCCGCGCGGGCCGCGCCACCCGGCGCAACGGCTTTATTTCTTTTATTTCAGGCGTGTCGATGCTGGGCATTGCGTTGGGCGTCGCGGCGCTGATCATCGTGCTGAGCGTGATGAATGGCTTTCAGAAAGAGGTACGCGACCGCATGCTGGGCGTGATCTCGCACATTGAGGTGTTCGCGCCGGGCGGCGGCGCGCTGGCCGATCCGCAAAAAACCCTGGGTGAAATCAAGGCCAATCCAGATGTCGTCGGTGCGGCGACGTTCATCGCCGCCCAGGCGCTGCTGGCGCGCGGTGAAGACATGAAAGGCACTTTGGTGCGCGGGATCGACCCGGCGCTGGAAGGCCAGGTCACCGACCTGGCCGTCGAGCTGGAAAAAACCGCTTTCCCCCGCCTTGTCAGTGGCAATTTTGGCGTGGTGCTGGGCGGTGAATTGGCCCGCGCCATGGGCGTTCGGGACGGGGACACGGTGACCTTGATCGCCCCCAGCGGACAGGTGACGCCCGCCGGGGTGGTGCCGCGCCTCAAGACCATGACGGTGGTCGGCACCTTCGATTCAGGCCACTTTGAGTACGACTCGGCGCTTGTCATGATGCACCAGGACGACGCGGCGAAAATCTTCCGGCTTGAAGGGCCAACCGGCATCCGCATCAAGCTCAAGGACTTGCACCAGGCGCGGCAAGTGGCGCTGGAGTTGTCCAGGAGCCTGAGCGGCGACCTCCTGATTCGCGACTGGACGCGGCAGAACAAGACCTGGTTTGCCGCCGTCGAGCTTGAAAAACGCATGATGTTCATCATCCTGACGCTGATCGTGGCGGTGGCCGCCTTCAATCTCGTCAGTACGCTGGTCATGACCGTGACCGACAAGCGCGCCGACATTGCCATCTTGCGCACGCTGGGCGCCAGTCCGAAAAGCATCATGGGTGTGTTCATGGTGCAGGGCGCCATGGTCGGGGTGATCGGCACGCTCTCGGGCCTGCTGCTGGGCCTGGGGGTGGCCTTCAATATCGATGTCATCGTTCCGGCGATGGAGCGGCTGCTCGATGCCAGCTTTTTGCCCAAGGACATTTACCTCATCAGCCGCATGCCCAGCGAGCCGCAGTACAGCGACATCATGCCCATCGTCGTCATCTCCTTGGTGCTGGCGTTTCTTGCAACCATCTATCCCAGCTGGCGCGCCAGCCGCGTGAACCCAGCCGAGGCCCTGCGCTATGAGTGATATTGCCCCCACGCTCCCCACTTCGTGTGGTTCGCTGCCCCCCGAGGGGGCCGTCCCGTCTGCGGACTGGCCGAGCCAGATCCGCGACGGGAACTTGGATGGGCGGGGGCAGGAGTTGCTTTCTCCTCCTGAAGGGTTGAAGGATGCTGCACCCACGCTGCCTTCAGGGGGGTCTGCGCCCGAATCACTCCTTCCCCGGCTGGAGGAAGGCAGGGAAGAGGGTCTCTTCGCATCCGGGCAGCGCGGCGAAGTCGTGCTGCGCGCCACGGCCCTGACCAAGCGCTTTACCGAAGGCCGGCTCGACGTCACCGTGCTGCAGGGCGTGGACCTGCAGGTGCATCGCGGCGAAACGCTCGCCATCGTCGGCGCCTCGGGTTCCGGCAAAAGCACCTTGCTGCACTTGATGGGCGGCCTGGATGCGCCCACCAGCGGGCAGGTTGAGATCAAGGGCCTGATCCTGTCGGCGCTGTCGCCTGCCAGCCAGGGCCAGTTGCGCAACCAGCACCTCGGATTTGTCTACCAGTTCCACCACCTGCTGCCCGAGTTCAGTGCGCTCGACAATGTCGCCATGCCGCTGTGGATCCGGCGGCAGGACCGCGCAAAGGCCTCACAGGTGGCCAGCCAAATGCTGGCCAGCGTGGGGCTGAAAGACCGGGTTCACCATCGGCCGGCAGAGTTGTCGGGTGGCGAACGCCAGCGTGTGGCCATTGCCCGCGCGCTGGTCACGCAGCCGGCCTGCGTGCTGGCCGATGAGCCCACCGGCAACCTCGACCGCTCCACCGCGGATGGCGTGTTCCAGCTGATGCTCCGGCTGGCGCGCGAACACGGAACCGCCTTTGTGATGGTGACGCACGACGAAGCCTTGGCGGCCCGCTGCGGACGTCAGCTGAGGCTGGTGCTCGGAAAACTGTCGGAAGTCAGCTGAGCACAAACGCTTGCCCATGCGGGCATCCGAAGCGCCCATAAAAAAAGACAGGTCAAACCTGTCTTTTTAAGGGCGCAAAAGTCAATTACTTGACGGTTGCAGCTTTCACGTCGGCCTTGCCCTCAGCCTTTACTGCCGTGGTTTCAATTTTTGCATTCTTTTTGTCGGCGTTTGCCTCGACCTTGACCTTGTCGGCCTTGGCGGTCGCGTTCACGATTGCCTTGTCAGCTTTGGCATCGGCCTTCACCTCGACCTTCTCGGCCTTGGCGTCGGCAGCGACTTTATCCTGGGGGGCTGCATCGGCTGCCTTGGCCTGGGATTTGGCCTTTGCATTGTCAGCCTTGGCCTGGGCTTTGGATTTGGTTTTTGCAGCGCTGGCTTCGGCTTTTTCTACCTTGCTGTCTGCCTTGGCATCGACCTTGGCTTCTGCGGCACCGGCCTTGGCAGTGGCCTTGTCAGCTTTGGCTTCTGCCTTCACGACAGCCGGGGTGGCAGGCGCGGCTGCAGGGGCAGCCGGCGCCTGGGCAAATGCGCCCGAAACAAACAGGCCGGCGATCAGGGAAGCGAGTAACTTGTTCATGGTGAACCTTTAGGATAAATTAATGAAAAGCAGGTTTTCGTTGCAACCTGACTATTAACGAGGCGCAGGTCGGAGCAGTTGACTGCGATTGCAATTTGTTTCATGTTGCCTGCTCTCAGCGTAGCCATCCGCTTTTTGATGCGCTCAACTTTTCTGAAGCACCCGCTGCGCAGGGGGACTTGCATGGCTTCCTCCCGGCAGGCTGGCGGTCAAGCATAATCACCGGCTCGCGCTTTGCGCATCTGTTGGAATGTCCGCCCTGGGCTGCGGTTTCAGTACAACCACAACACGCATGACAGACCACTACACCACCCTTGGACTCGGCAGCACGGCGACGCTGGCCGATATCAAAAAAGCGTTTCGCCAGAAGGCGTCCCACTGGCATCCCGACCGAAATGCCGCGCCGCAAGCTGCCGAAAGATTTCGCGCCGTGCAGTCGGCCTATGAAGTGCTTTCGGATGCGGCCAAGCGCCAGGCTTATGACGACAACCGCCGCCGCAACCTGCTCGACAGCCCTCTGGACACGGCGCAGGAGATATGGGCAAGCTATTTCAATCCCTTGCTGGATGCCTGTGGCACGGCACAAAACCCTGACATGAAACAACCGCCGGCATGACCATCTCCCCCTTTTTCCTGAACCTGCGTTCGGCCTACCAGGCCGAAATGGATGACCTGATGTTTGACTCGGACGGACGCGATGTGCTGCGCCACCGCCTGGCCGACAAACGCAGGCAGATCGCCTTTCTGGTCCAGATGATGGAGCTGAGCCCCGAGATGGTGGCCGTGGTGTTTCATCAAGGCTTTGTTTTCAGGCAGACCGCTGCGATGGACCAACTGCTCGGCCATGAGGCCGACGAGTTGCCCGGATGGCGCGAGGTGTGCGGCGGGATAGACACCGCACCCTGGGCGGCGGAGCTGGTCCGGGTCATCCTGGAAGCGCCGGGCGGCGAGCGGTTTCTCACCGTCGCCGCATGCCTGCACTACATGGCCGGTAAAGCCGATGCGGAGGCTGTCCAGCAACGCCATGACAGTGCTGAGGACAGTGGCGGCAACGACGACGATCAGGATGAATTTGACGCCGATGAAGAAGGCGATGAGCCAGGCGACGCCCGTGCCCGCAAGGAGGCCGGCGCCGACTGGCTGGTCGACCAGGGCTTTGACCGCAAAGATTGATGACCGCTACAGACACGCCAAGCCATATGAACCACCTTGCCCTGATTGAAAAAACCCAGACCCTGATTGCCGCCGGAGACATCGTGGGCGCCGAGAGCGCACTGGTCGAGCTGGCCGACACCGAGGGCGATGCAGCGCTGATGGTCGTGCTCGATCAGCTGCCGCCAAAAGATATTCTGGCGGTGATCCGCGAATACGACAATTCCAAGGAGTCGGTGATCAACCTGCTGGTCACGCCGGAGCAGTTCGCGCGGGCGGTCGTGATCGAAAAGCAATACAAGGACCTGGCCCGCACCCATCTGCGGGGCATGGTCAATTCGATCATCTTCAGGGAAGACGCGGATCCGCTCGAATTCCTGAATGCGATTGGCGACCTGGAAGGCGGCAGTGAAGCGCTGGCCGACTATTTCACCGACAAGTGGGACCGCGTCGAATCATTTGCCGCCACGGGCAGCTTTGATGCGATGAAAGACACCGGCGAGTTGCTGTCCAAAGCGGCCCTGCTGGCATCGGCCTACGAAAAACCCGAGCTGGAGCAGGACGAAATCGCCGACCGCGACTGGATGGAGCTGGCCTGGCTGCTGCGCTACCAATGCCCCGACCTGTTTATCGAGATGCTGACCGTGCTGCGTGCCAAGGCGCGTGCCCACGACACCGGACTTGATGAAGAAGACGACGACACCGAAGAGGACGACGGCAAGGTCGAAACAGGAAACACCGATCGCGGCAAGGTCACGCCCGCCGCGCGGGAGTCGGACGAGGAATCGGCGATCTGATAGCGGCGGTCTGATTCAATGATGCCCCTGCCTACTGTCTCCTCTGCGCCGGTTTCGCTTTACGACGCACGCCCGTTTTTCGAGAAAGCGCTCCAGTTCGGCCTTCGCAACGGCCTCATCGGCCACCAAAAACTCGATGCGATCCGCACTGACGCGCCGAAAGGCATGGTGCAGATTGCGCGCTATTTCGGCAACGAATTTTTGCGTCCCGACCTGGAAAAGGCCAGGGACCGCCTGGTCAACCTGGTGAGTCTTTACCTGGAAAGCACCAGTGGCGGCGATGTGAAACGAGCCGCCGAGTCGCTGCGCGACCATTCCTTTTTATCCCGCTCCAAAGGCGGATCGGACCTGCTCAAGGCGTTGCTGGCGCTGCCGGAAAGCACCAGCTTTCACGCTGACTTCACCAGCGCCGACGATGAGCGCGGCCCGCCGAAAGGGCTCGCTGAATGGTCGCTTAAAAGCTTTGCCGAGTACCAGGCTGAACTGGCCAGGCGCAGCCCGGTGAAGCAGGAAAAAGACGCAGCCATCTGGCTGGCCGGGCAACTGGGCCTGCAGGAAGATGCGCTGGAGGAGGCGCATACCCACGCCGAGGCGGTCATCCGCACGGCGCTCCTGGTCCTTGCCACGCAGCGCACCGACATGCCGGACTGGCCGGCATTTGAGGAAATAGTGGCGGACCTGCGTAAAAAATACCGTGCAGCCAGGCCCCGTGGCCCGGCCCTGGCTGGAAAAAAAGCCGCCGGTGCAAGCGCCCGGGCTTTCACCATCGCGCTTCCCGACAACCTGCCCGATGACCTCAGGGGCGTGGTGCAGGCCGTGCAGCAGTCGGTCGTGGCCGATCTGCCCCAGATTCTGGAGGGCTCCTTGCCGGCCCGGGCGATTTTTGCCCATGACAGCGAGGACCACCACCCGCCTCTTCTGGGCCGCTACTTCTGGCTGGAAGACATGGCCAGCGAAATAGAGCATCATGAGCGCGCCGTTTCCCAAGCCTGGGACAAAGCCACTGGCGGAAACTGCGATGACGGCTCGCTGTTGACCCTGTTCACCTGCGTGGCGGCTGGCGCGGCGCCTAAAACCATGCTGACCGAAAAAAGCGCGATTGCCTTGGTCCGCAGCATTCAAAAACCCGGTGCCAAGCCGGGTTTCCAGCCCGAACGGGCGCATCAGTACATCCTGGCGCATGCGCCTGTGCAGTTCCAGGATGACTACGTCCAGTTGTGGACGGACTTTATTGACGAGGCTTTGCCCGTGCTGCAAAGCGACGCGACCTTTGCGCAGCAGGATGCCCTGGCGTTGCTCCGGCGTGAATGCCACGTGAAAGCCTGACGCGCCTCGATACCAGGCCATCGGCTTTCGGTAGGTTGCGACTTTTCCTGACCCCATCGGTGCCGGTGTCGAATGGTATGCTGCACTGCAACAAACCAGGCAATCGGTCGAGTAATCTTCAGGGCCATGCTTGACATGGGACAGCCTGGGACGGGCTTTTCTAAAGTCCAACAAATAGAGATAGAGACAGACAGGCAGACAGATAGACGGTGATCCAGCACGGTGAACTTGAGTTCGCCGCGCGGTCACAGACGAGGTTGAATTGTGCTTTTTGGAAAACCGAAAAAACGGTCTATAAACCTGGCATTGCAGGGCGGAGGCGCCCACGGGGCCTTCACCTGGGGCGTGCTGGACGGCCTGCTGGCGGACGGACGCATGCATTTCGAAGGGGTCAGCGGCACCAGTGCCGGCGCCATGAATGCCGTCGTGCTTGCCGATGGCCTGCTGCGCGGCGGTCGCGAGGGCGCACGCGCGGCTCTGGAAACATTCTGGACGGCAGTGGCGGCCAGCTTGCCGTTTGAAATCGCCGTGCCTTCTCCAAGCGGCCAGGACGTCAGCCTGGTGCCAGGATTCAAGATGATGCTGCAGTGGTCACATTATTTTTCACCCCACCAGCTCAATCCCTTCGGCCTGAATCCGCTCAAGGACATCCTGCTCGCGCAGGTCGATTTCGAACGCCTGCGCACCCACAGCCCCGTCAAGCTGTTCATTGCGGCCACGCATGCCAATTCAGGCAAGGTGCGGCTTTTTCGTTCGCCAGAGATCAGCGCCGATGCCATCCTGGCCTCCGCCTGCCTGCCGATGATGTCGCGCCCTGTCGAGATTGAAGGGGAGCCTTACTGGGATGGAGGCTATGCCGCGAACCCGGCCGTTTTTCCGCTTTTCTACGAATGCACGTCCAGCGACATTGTGCTGGTGCTATTGACGCCGCTGGAACACAAGGCGACGCCGCGCAGCGCGCTGCAGATCAAGGACCGGGTGCTGGAGCTGGCGTTCAACGCCACGTTTTTGCGGGAAATGCGCATGTTCGCGCATGCGCGGGCCTATGCGGGCCAATCGTTTTTTAGGGTGGGGCGCCTGGAGCGGCGGCTCGCCGGCGCAAATTTCCACATCATCGATGCCCACGAAACGCTGAGCAACCTCAAGACGGAAACCAAGCTGGCGGCGAACCTGCGGTTTTTCGAAATGCTCCGGGACGCAGGCCGTGTCCGTACCCAGGCGTGGTTGCAGGGGCACCATGACCAGATCGGCAAACGCTCGACAGTGGATATCGCCGAGATATTTGCCTGAGTGGAATTGAAGCTCGGCCATTTTGGAATGCCTGAGCCGCTCCATGCGGCACGACCGATGTGGCAAGTGGTGAATTGCACCAGGTGTTTTGTTTGTTTTGAAAAGGAATTGCTGTCATGAAAAATCCCTTTATGAGCATGTTTCTCAGTGGCGCCAACAAGATTGCCGGCTCGGCGCGGGCGCAGGCGACTGCTGCCGTCAAGCGGGAGACCGCAAAAAATGTCAAGCAGGCAACCAAGGCATGGACTGATGCGCTGATGCCAAAACCCCCGGTAGCCCGGAAAAAGAAGGCTGCTAAAAAGTAGCGGAAAACTGGAACTGGAGCCGCATCGCTCGGGCCTGCAGTGGCCGCGTTGCTGCCCAGGCCCTGGCTGCTATTGAATTTATAGCTATTTGCGCAGTACCCGTCTGCGCTAAAGGCCTATTTGATGCACAAATCGCTTTGCCAGGCAGGGATAGCCGATTTGACGAAGGCGCCATCCTCATTCAGGCAGGAGGGCGGGGTTGCGCGGGTCAAAGAATCCGGTTGAACCACAGCAGCGACAAGGTGGCCGACAGCAGCGCCAGTGCTGCCGCCAGCAAGGCCAGGAGCCCTGAGACTTCGGTTTCCTTTTTTTCCACCGTCAAACGGGAGCTCAGGGTTTCATAGACCTTTTTCAGGTCGCCTGCCGTGCCGGCATAAAAGTATTCAGCCTGGGTCGTCCGGGCGATGCCCTTGAGGGTTTCCTCGTCGAGCTTGACGCGCATGGACCAGCCTTCAAAACCGATGGTTTCCCCTTCCACCGTGCCCACGCCCACGGTGTAGACCCGCACCCCGCGGTCGGCAGCCGCCTTGGCGGCCTCCAGGGAATCCACGCCGGTGGTGCGCTGGCCATCGGTCAGCAAAATAATGGCGGCCGACGTGTAGGAGCCGGGCGTGACGGGCGTGAAGGCCTTTTTTGCATCCTTTCCATCCTTGCCGACCTGATCGAGCGACATGCCGCGCTTGCGCTCCCTGCCGGTCTCCAGGGCTTCCAGGTTGATGCCGGCATCGGGGAACAACTCGGCCAGCGACACCACAATGCCGTTGCCGATCGCCGTGCCGCGCTGCAGCTGGAACTTGTCGATGGCCACCGTGAGGTCTTCCCGGCTCAGGGTCGGCGACTGCACCACGGCGGCAGTGCCGGCAAACGCCACCACGCCGACCCGGACGCTGCGCGGCAGGTCGGCCAAAAAAGCCTTGGCGGCATTTTGCGAGGCGACCAGCCGGTTGGGCAGCACGTCGGTCGCCCGCATGCTGCCCGACACGTCCATCGCCAGCATGATGGTTTCGTTCTGCGAAGGCAGCGTCACGACGGCAAAGGGGCGCGAAGCGGCCACCAGCATGGCGGCCAGGGACAGCAGGAACAGCACCGGCGGAATATGGCGGCGAAAGCCCTGGCCTTTGCCCATGGCTTCGCGCACGATGGACAGGCTGGCATAGCGCAAGGCCATCTTCTTCTTGCGGCGCAGCAGCCAGACATACACCGCTATCAGCAGTGGAAGGGTCAAGAGCAGCCAGAGAAATTGGGGCCAGAGAAAATTCATTGCAGCTCCTTGGGAAGCTTGTCAGGCCACGCGCCTCAAATGGGTGGGCAACCGGCCGGCCGGGTGCGCGCCGGACACACGGCTTCGCTGCTTGCGCAGGTCGGTAAACCGCATGATGGCGCTGGCCAAATCGTCATCGGTTGAAAGCTCCAGCGTGTCCACGCCGGCATGCGCCAGCGCCTGCCGCAACTCGGCCTCCCGCTGGGCGGCAATGCGCGCAAAGCGCTTGCGAAAACCCGCATCGTGCGTATCGACCAGCAACTGCTCACCGGTTTCGGCATCGCGAATCGGGATCAGCCCGAGGTCGGGCAGCTCCAGCTCCAGCGGGTCGAGCAGCCGCACGGCCACCACCTCGTGCCGCTGCGCCAACAGGCCGAGCGGCTTTTCCCAGCCGGCTTCGCTAATGAAATCGGACACCACGAACAAGGTCGAGCGGCGGCGCACCAGGTTGGCGGCAGACTGCAGCAGCTCATGCAGGCGCGTCGGCCCGCTGCTGGCGGCTTCGGGACGCGACTGAAGGGTATGGAGCAGGTTCAGCACATGAGGCCGACCGCTGCGCGCCGGAAGCGCGGCGTCCACCCCGGCGCCGTAGAGCACTGCGCCGACGCGGTTGCCGTGGCGCGTCAAAAGCCGTGCCAGCACGGCCACGAATTCAGTCGATACCTGGCGTTTGCGCTGGTCGCCGGAGCCAAAATCCATCGATGGGCTGAGGTCGAGCAGGAACCAGGCGCTCATTTCCCGGTCTTCGGTGAACACCCGCACATGCGGCTGCTGCAGGCGGGCGGTAACGTTCCAGTCGATGTGGCGCACATCGTCATGGTGCTGGTACTCGCGCAAATCCGCCAGGTCCATGCCGGTGCCGCGCAGCAGCGTGCGGTAGTCGCCCTGCAGCAGCCCGTCAAGGCGGCGCAGCACCGTCCATTCCAGCCGACGCAGCAGATGGTCCGCGCTCTCAGCAGGGGCTGGTGCGGCAGACGGCGGTTGCGACGCCCGTGCCAGCCTAGCCATGATTGCCTCCGCAAAGGTTACTGACTAGTTCGGCAGGACGACTGCAGCGCATTCCTTCACCAGCCAACCACAGGCTTCGCCGGGCTGGAGGCAGCGGCGCGATCGGCTGGCAAACAGTCGCGCTTCCCCGCCCCTGCAAGCACCGGCCGCGGAACCGGCTTAGCCGGGCCGCAGGCGGGACAGCCCCCCCGGGGGACAGCGACCCGCGCAGCGGCGGAGCGTGGGGGCCTTCAAGCAGCAAGTTTTTCATGGGCAAGCGGCTTGGCGGGAGTGGGGATTTTGGCCATGATCTTGCCGACGATCTGGTCGGCCGACAGGCCTTCGGACAAGGCTTCGTACGACAGCACCAGTCGGTGGCGCAAGACGTCGGGGATCAGGTCGGTCATGTCTTCGGGCAGCGCATAGCTGCGCCCGCGCAGCATGGCCAGCGCACGGGCGCCTTCCGTCAGGTTGATGGTGGCCCGGGGGCTGGCGCCGAAGGTGATGAAGCGCTCCAGCTCCTTCAAGCCGTGCCTTGCCGGGTCGCGGGTGGCTGAAACCAGCCGCACGGCGTACTGCACCAGCGAGGGATCGACATAAATCCGCCGGCATTCGGCCTGCAGTTCTGCCAGCTGTTCGGTGGTGGCCACCGCAGACACCGCCACCGCCGGGCCGATGACACGCTGCACGATGACGAATTCCTCCTCATCGGTCGGGTAGTCCACCAGCACCTTCATCATGAAACGGTCCACCTGCGCTTCGGGCAGCGGATAGGTGCCCTCGGTTTCGATCGGGTTTTGCGTGGCCATGACCAGGAAGGGCGACGGCACCTTGTGCGTGACGCCGGCAATCGTCACCTGCCGCTCCTGCATCACCTCCAGCAGCGCGCTTTGCACCTTGGCAGGGGCACGGTTGATCTCGTCGGCCAACAGGAGGTTGGTGAACACGGGACCCAGGGAGGTGCTGAATTCGCCGGTTTTCTGGTTGTAGATGCGGGTGCCCACCAGATCGGCCGGCACCAGGTCGGGGGTGAACTGGATGCGCTTGAATTCGCCGCGAATCGTATTGGCCAGCGTCTTGACGGTCAGGGTCTTGGCCAGCCCCGGAACCCCTTCCACCAGCAGGTGGCCTTGCGCCAGAATGGCCACCATCACGCGCTCCAGGAAGCGGTCCTGCCCCACCACGATGCGCTTGACCTCGTAGAGGATCTGCTCCATCAGCTGCGCAGTGGCGTCATGGGTGGATGGCGAGTGGTCAAAGCTGTTCGATTCCATGAGGATCCTTTAAAACGGAGTCATGCCGGCGGCTGCGGCGGCGTTTTCAATCGGAACGGCAAAACCAATGCCGACAAAAGAGCGTTGCTGGTTGGGGTTGTAGATGGCGGTGACGATGCCGATGACTTCTCCCTCCATGGTGACCAGCGGGCCGCCCGAGTTGCCGGGGTTGGCGGCCGCATCGAACTGGATCAGGTTCTTGATGGGCTGCTGGCCGTCGGGCGAGCGGAAAGTGCGCCCCAGCCCGGAGATGATGCCGCTCGAAGCAGAAGGGCCGATGCCGAAGGGGTAGCCCACCGCCACGACCTGATCGCCCGGCGCCAGATCGGCGGTCGAGCGCATGGTGGCGGCAATCATGTCATCTGGAATCGTGTGCGCCTGCAGCACCGCCAAGTCGTTTTCAGGCTGCACGCCCGAGATCGAGGCCGTGGTCTGCAGGCCGTCCGAAAACGTGATCTTGATGGTTTCCGACCCCTGCACCACATGCAGGTTGGTCAGGATGACGCCTTTGTCGGTAATGACCACGCCGGTTCCCACGCTGCGGTCGGCGTGCTCGTCGCCATCCTTGTCCTTGCTGGGTTTTCCCAGCCCGACCACGCGCACAACCGAAGGAATGATGGCGTCGTATGCTTTCACGGCAGGCGAGGGGAGTACCGTGGTTTCCAGTGTTTTCAGCACCGCCGCATTGATGTCGTCCTGGGTGAGCTTGCGCACGCCCTGCTGCAGAGCGCCGGACAGGCTGAGCGCCAGCATCAAGGCCAGCAGGCCCACCACGGCCCAGAGCAGGCGAAGCTGATGGGTCGATAAATGCCGGAGAAATCGTGACGATCGGGAAGTTGCCGGCGCTGCCGACGTGGGCGGCGCATCGGGGCCGGCAGCGGCCGCAGGGTCATGGGCCGCGTTGTCAGGGCTGGCGCGGCTTGAGCTACTGTAAAGGGCAGGTCTTCGCATCCGGTCACCTGTGAGGTTTGTCTGCAAAACTGAACGAACAACGGATAGACCGTATCACGATTTTCGTTTTGCTGCACGCCTGCGCACCCCCTAAATACCCCCGGTAACAGTTGTTTGTCGCTGGTTTCAACTACCCCGTGCATCGGCCGGCTTGCCCGGCAAGCCAAGCGCTTTCACGCATGCGGCTGTCCGTCACCAGCGCCGCCAGAAACCTCACCCGGCAGGCAACCGCCGCGCTGCTACAAAGGCTAAAGCGCTTTGTTTTAACCGGCGAATGATTTTGGCGTCAATGCGGTAGCAGTTCACCATAAATTGAGCACCAAATAGACCTCTAGCGCAGACGGGTATTGGGTTTATAGCTATAAATATAATAGCATTCAGCTTCTTGCCAGGAACGCGGCCATTGCCAGCCCCATTGCCAGGCAACCAGTCGAGTCTGGAGCCGCGCCAGGGCGCATCGCTGAAGGCAAGCTCCGCTGCCATGTCATGCGCAGGACCAGAGTAAAAAATGAAAAACAGGGCCTTTGGAAGCGGGCGGCGAAACGCAAAATAGCGCAGCACGAAAACCTGAACCAAACGCTGAACCGCAGGCAGTAGTCCGGGCTACAAAAGCCTGGCTTATCCCGCTTGCATTTGTGTGTCAACATCCTGCGAACAGGCTGAGCGCCTTCCTTCTTTTTCTTTTTTGCATGACCTTCTGGATCGACACGCATTGCCATCTTGACGCCGCAGAGTTTTCGCCGGACGTGGCGGATGTGCGCGCACGGGCCGCGGCAAGCGGCGTGGCGCATTGCGTTCTGCCCGCTGTCGCAGCCGGCAACTTCGAGGCGGTCCGCCTGCTGGCGCATCGGTTTTCGGACAGTTACGCGCTTGGGATTCATCCGCTGTGCGTGCCCGAGGCGCAAGACGCCGATTTGCAAGCGCTCGACGCCGAGCTTGCCTTGCGGCGAGCCGATCCGCGCCTGGTGGCCGTGGGGGAGATAGGACTGGATTACTTTGTGCCGGCGCTGCTGCAAAGCCCCATGCGCGAGCGCCAGGAGTATTTTTACCGCGCGCAGCTCAAGCTGGCGCGCAAGCACGGCCTGCCGGTCATGCTGCATGTGCGGCGCTCGGCCGACAAGCTGCTCAAGCACCTGCGCGAGCTGGCCCCGGACGGCGGCTGGCGCGGCATCGGCCATGCCTTCAACGGCAGCGAGCAGCAGGCCAGGGAATTCATCAAGCTCGGCTTGAAGCTCGGCTTTGGCGGCACGGTGACCTTTGATTCGGCCTTGCAGATCAGGCGGCTGGCCAGCCGGCTGCCGCTGGAGGCGCTGGTGATGGAAACCGACTCGCCCGACATTGCGCCCCATTGGCTTTACAGAACCGCGCAGCAACGCGAGGACGGCCAGGGCCAGGGCCGCAACGAGCCGGGCGAATTGCCGCGCATCGCCGCCGTGCTGGCGCAACTGCGCGGCATGCCGGCCCCGGCCCTGGCGCAGGCGACCACGGCCAATGCGCTGCAGGCGTTCCCCAAGCTCAAGGGGCTGCTGCCATGCTGACCGGCCTGGCGCCGCTGGTTGCCAGCCAGACGAAACTGTTGATCCTGGGCAGCTTTCCCGGCGCGGCCTCCTTGCGGGCGCAGCAGTATTACGGCCACCCGCACAACCACTTCTGGAAGATTTTGCAAGCCATTTGGCCCCCTGGCGCAATGGACATCTGCGCAAGCAGCTATCAAATCCGTAGCGAGTGGATGCTCTCCAAGGGGCTGGGCCTGTGGGATGTGTACGCCGCCTGCGAGCGCCAAGGCAGCCTGGACAGCAAGATCCGCCAGCCGGTGCTGAATGATTTTGCGCACCTGCGGCGGCTGTGCCCGGAACTGCAGGCCATTGCGCACAATGGCGCCGAGAGCTACAAGCATGCGCGCCACACCCAGCTGCTGGGCTTGCCGGTCTACCGGCTGCCTTCGACCAGCCCGGCGAACATGGTCTGGTCGTTCGAGCGCAAGCTGGCCGCCTGGCGCGAGGTATTTGAAAAACACGGACTGGTCTGAATCAATGAGCACACTGCCTACTCCCGCTACTCCCGCTACTCCCGCTACTCCCGCATTGCCCACGGCCGAGGGCGTCTTCAGGGCCTGGGCGCTTGAGCGCGCCGCGCAGCGAAAGGGGGCGTTGTCACCACGGTCGCTCGCCTCCTACCATTCGCTGTGGACCGGCTGGACCGAGTACTTGCTGTCGAAACAGGCATTGCCGTGGCAGCAGGCCCGGTCGGTGGATGTGCGGGCCTATCTGGAAGCGCTGAATCCGCGCGCCCAGGCGCGGGGCCTGGTGCTGGCCAGCACCGTGACGCAGCGCCGCTACTACCGGGTGCTCAAGAAAATCTATGCCTTTGCCGTCGCCCAGGGGTGGCTCGAGGACAACCCGGTCGATGCCGGGGCGTCGGTGTCGCCCACCGAACAGATGGATTCGCTGGTTTTTCATGCCATCGACTGGGATGCGCTGCTGCAGGCCGTGGCGCCGGCGGTGGATCCGCCGCCCGAGCAGCCCTGGCTGGCGGTGCGCGACCAGGCGATCTTGCGGCTGATGATGCAGTCGGCCCTGACCGTGGCCGAGCTGGCGGGCCTGGACATGGGCGACGTGCAGCATCCCCGGCTGGGTTCCGCCCGGGGCGTGGGCGAGCTGTGGCCGGCGCCCGAGACAGCGCCCGGCGCCGGCGGGCCGCAGGCGGTCATGCTCGACTTGAGCGGCGCCAGGGCGGCGCAGGAGCGGCGCATCACCTTGTCCGAAGAAGCCAGCACGGCCGTGCTGGCCTGGCTGACCGTGCGGGCCACGCTGGCGCTGCCGCAGGATGCGGCCACGCCCCTGTTTGTGTCGCGCAAGAAGGCCGGCCGCCTCACGCCCCGCGCCCTGTTTCATCTGGCCAACCGCCATGTCAGCGCCACCCTGGGGCCGCGTTACCCGCACACGGTGCTGGCCCATGCCGGGCCGATGACGCTGCGCAACTCCTGCATTGTTCGCTGGCTCGACGCCGGCCTGCCGGAGGAGGACGTACTGGCCCGCGCCGGGCTGCGTGAAAGCCAGGCCCTGCTGCGGCTGCGCAAGCATGTCCATGCCGCCGAGGCGCCCGATTTGCAGGACGGGCAGGCCTGAGGCGAAAATGAACGCTGTTGTGCCTGCCGGCGCATGAGCAACCCATCATTTCAGCTGCATGTCAAAAAAAGAAATCCCGAACAGCCCGCCCGACTTGCCCGAAGTCAATTTTTCAGACTATGGCGATGTCCGCTTTTTGCACCTGGGCACTGAGTGGGTGCAGGGCTCGATGCTGCGCGACGCGCCCTACGACATCGAGCTGGAGTACGTGCAGCGCATGATGGCGGGCCTGCTGTTCACCGATGCCGGGGAAATCGCCAAAAAGCACGCCATGCAGCTCGGGCTGGGCTCGGCGGCGCTGACCAAGTTCTGCTACAAGAAGCTGCGCATGCAAACCACGGCCATCGAGATCAACCCGCAGGTCATCAACGCCTGCCGGCTCTGGTTCAAGCTGCCCCGGGACGATGCCAGGCTGCGCGTCATCCAGGCCGATGCGGCGCTGGAGGTGCAAAACCCCGCGCACCGGGGCACGGTTGACCTGCTGCACGTGGACCTGTACGACCACGAGGCCGCCGCGCCGGTGCTAGACAATGCTGATTTTTATGCCCACTGCCGCGACCTGCTAACCGGCGACGGGGTGATGACGGTCAACCTTTTCGGCCGTGCCTCCAGCTATGAGCAGTCGCTGACAAAAATCGCCGAGTCGTTCGGTCCCGAATCGATCTGGGCCTTCCGTCCGACCCGCGAGGGCAACACGGTGGTCATGGCCCAGCAAGAACCCTCGCGGCCCGAACAGGCCGAACTGCTGCAGCGCGCCGGCGTCGTGGAATCGCGCTGGGAACTACCGGCGAAGAAATGGCTGCGGCTTTTCCGGCCGGTGGTTTGACGCGGCGTTTGTTGCTGCAAGCGATGCGGTAAAGTGCCTTCATGAGTGCTGTGCTGCCCCCCAAACCGCCGCGAAATCCTTCGGCTTCTCCCTTGCACGTGGGCCCGCTCGACTGGCGAAAGCTGGTCGAATGGCTGGCTGAGGACGGCATCATCAGCGCGGTTGACGCCCAGCGCACCATTGCCCGCTGCTCGCAGGTGCAAAGCGCCCAGCACCCGCTGGTCCGGCTGGCCAGCATCGGCATGACGCGCGTGTCCGACGGCAAACCGCTGGACGCCGAAACCATTACCCAGTGGCTGGCTGGCCGCGCGGGCATGGGTTACCTGCGGATCGATCCGCTGAAGGTCGATGTGGGCAAGGTGGCCGACAGCATGTCGGCCGTCTATGCCGAGCGCCACAAGATACTGCCGGTGCAGGTGACGCCGCACGAGCTGGTGGTTGCCACGTCCGACCCTTTTGTCACCGACTGGGTAGCGGAGATCGAGCGCCAGTCCAGGCGCCGCGTGCGGCTGGTGGTCGCCAATCCGCAGGAGATCAGCAAGTTCACGGCCGAATTTTTCGCGCTGGCTAAGTCGGTCAAGGCCGCGCTCAAATCCAGCGGCGGAACCAGCTCGGCCAGCTTCGAGCAGCTGGTGGAGCTCAACAAGAGCAACAAACAGCTCGATGCCAACGACCAGGGGGTGGTGCAGGTGGTCGATTGGCTCTGGCAATACGCCTTCGACCAGCGGGCCAGCGACATCCACCTGGAGCCGCGCCGCGAGCAGGGCGTGATCCGCTTTCGGATCGACGGCATCCTGCACCCCGTGTATCAGTTGCCGATGGGTGTTCACAATGCCATGACAGCGCGCATCAAGCTGCTGGGACGCATGGACGTGGTTGAAAAGCGCCGGCCGCAGGATGGCCGCATCAAGACGCGCAACCCCCGGGGCGACGAGATCGAAATGCGCCTGTCCACCTTGCCGACGGCATTCGGCGAAAAAATGGTGATGCGTATCTTCGATCCCGACACCACGGTCAAGAACCTGGATGCGCTGGGGTTTTCCCAGCACGACGCAGAGCGCTGGGAAAGGCTGGTCAAGCGCCCCCACGGCATCGTGCTCGTGACAGGCCCCACCGGCTCGGGCAAGACGACCACCCTGTATTCCACGCTGAAGCGTCTGGCCACCGAGGAAGTGAACATCAACACGATTGAAGACCCGATCGAGATGATCGAGCCTGCCTTCAACCAGACGCAGGTGCAGCCGATGCTCAATTTCGGCTTTCCGGAAGGGCTGCGTTCCCTGATGCGGCAGGACCCGGACATCATCATGGTGGGCGAGATTCGCGACCTGCAGACCGCCGAGATGGCGGTGCAGGCCGCGCTGACGGGCCACCTGGTCTTCAGCACGCTGCACACCAACGATGCGCCCTCGTCCGTCTCGCGGCTGATGGAGCTGGGCGTGCCTTCCTACCTGATCAATGCGACCTTGCTAGGGGTGCTGGCCCAGCGCCTGGTGCGCACCCTGTGCGGCAATTGCCGCCAGCCCGACGAAAGCGCCAAACGCGAACACCTGGCCGATCTGGTGAAGCCCTGGCAGCTGACGGGCAGCTATCAGCCCTACAAGCCGGTGGGCTGCGTGGACTGCCGCATGACCGGATTCCGGGGGCGAATGGGCCTCTACGAATTGCTGACCGTGACGGACGGCTTCAAGGAAAAAGTTTCAAAAGATCCTAGCATTGACGCACTGCGCCGCCAGGCGATTAGCGAAGGCATGCGTCCACTGCGGCTGGCTGGCGCCCTGAAAGTGGCCGAAGGCTTGAGCACCATCGAGGAAATCCTCGCGACGACACCTGCCCCTGCCTGAGAGGCGGGCCCGGCAGCACTGGATTGCCCCGGGTCAGGCCTGGTAAACGATTCGCTAGGGGTATGCCCCATGTAGGTGAAAGCCACATAGCCGGAAGGGTTCTTTGAATGCACAATCCACCGATTCATTCTTTATCGAGGAGACAAACCGTGAATATCAAGAGTCAAAAAGACTTTTTTTCCGGGCTCATGTTCATGGGCATTGGGGTGGCATTTTCCTGGGGTGCAACCACCTATAACGTGGGCAACGGCGCGCGCATGGGGCCAGGCTATTTTCCGCTGTACCTGGGCGTGCTGATGACGATTTTGGGCGCGATCATTACCTTTCAGTCGCTGGTGGTCGAAACCAGGGGTGGCGACAAAATCGGCAAATGGGCATGGAAGCCGCTGATCCTGATCATCTTGTCCAATCTGGTGTTTGGCGTCTTGCTGGCAGGCTTGCCCACTTTGGGCATTCCCGCCATGGGCTTGATCGTTGCCATTTACGCCCTGGTCTTCATCGCCAGCGTGGCCGAGGCCGGCTGGAAAGTCAAGGCCACCTTTATTCTGGCGACCATTCTGGCAGTTGGAAGTTACCTTGCCTTCGTGGTTGCGCTCAAGCTGCAGTTCCCGGTGTGGCCTGCTTTCATCACCGGTTAAGGAGATAAAAAATGGAATTGATTGAGCATCTATCGTTGGGTTTTGGCGTGGCCTTCACGCCGATCAACCTGTTGTATTGCCTGATCGGCTGTATTCTGGGCACCCTGATTGGCGTGCTGCCTGGCATCGGCCCTGTGGCGACCATTGCCATGCTGCTGCCCGCCACCTATGCGCTGCCCCCCGTGTCGGCGCTGATCATGCTGGCCGGTATTTACTACGGCGCGCAATATGGCGGCTCCACCACGGCCATTCTGGTCAACCTGCCGGGCGAGTCGTCCTCGGTCGTCACTTGTATTGACGGTTATCAGATGGCCCGAAAAGGCCGGGCGGGCCCTGCGCTGGCCGCCGCCGGCATCGGTTCGTTCTTTGCCGGCTGCGTTGGCACCCTGATCTTGGCCGCTTTCGCGCCGCCGCTGACGGAACTGGCTTTCAAGTTCGGCCCGGCTGAATACTTCGCCCTGATGACTCTAGGCCTGATCGGCGCCGTGGTGCTGGCTTCAGGCTCGCTGCTCAAGGCGATTGCCATGATCGTGCTGGGCCTGCTGCTCGGCCTGGTCGGCACTGACGTGAACTCGGGTGTCGCCCGCTTCAGCTTCGACATTCCTGAATTGACCGACGGCCTCGGCTTTGTCGTGATTGCGATGGGTGTGTTCGGCTACGGCGAGATCATCAGCAATCTGGCACAGCCCGAACATGAGCGCGAAGTGTTTACCGCCAAGGTGTCGGGGCTGCTGCCCACCAAGCAGGACTTCAAGGACATGGCGCCAGCAATGATGCGCGGTACCGCCCTGGGCTGTTCTCTGGGTATCTTGCCTGGTGGCGGCGCCATGCTGTCGGCCTTTGCCGCCTATGCGCTGGAAAAGAAAATGAAGATGAAGCCGGGCGAAGTGCCTTTCGGCCAAGGCAATATTCGTGGTGTCGCCGCGCCTGAATCCGCCAATAATGCCGGTTCGCAGACTTCTTTCATTCCGCTGCTGACCCTGGGTATTCCACCCAACGCCGTAATGGCTCTGATGGTGGGTGCGATGACGATCCACAACATCCAGCCTGGTCCACAGGTCATGACCAGCAACCCTGAACTGTTCTGGGGCTTGATTGCCTCCATGTGGATTGGCAATGCCATGCTGGTCATTTTGAACCTGCCGCTCATCGGCATCTGGATCAAACTGCTGACCGTACCTTACCGCTACCTGTATCCAGCTATTGTGCTGTTCTGCGCGGTGGGTGTGTACTCGACCAACAACAATACCTGGGACGTCTGGATGGTGGGCCTGTTCGGCATCGTTGGCTACATCTTCGCCAAGCTGGGAACGGAACCTGCGCCTTTGCTGCTAGGTTTCATCCTGGGCCCGATGATGGAAGAAAACCTGCGCCGGGCGCTGCTGCTGTCGCGCGGCGACTGGAGCGTTTTTGTCACCCGTCCGATTTCCGCAGGCCTGCTGGCGGCGGCGGTGCTGATGATCGTGGTCGTCATGATGCCAGCCATCAAGAACAAACGCGAAGAAGCTTTCGTCGAAGAGTGACGGCAAAGCGTTGACGTTTCCTCCAACGGCACCTTCGGGTGCCGTTTTTTTTGGCCGGTGCAAGTTTCCATGGCTGCGCCCCTTGTCTGCCGGCCATGGATTTTCAGCAAGCCGATGCAAAAGATTGCTTCCTGGCCTGTTTGATCGGTCCAGCTCAGCCCAGCCCTCTGCAATCAAGGGGGCGCGCGCACAAATGCCCGATGGCATCTCCTTCGCAGCCGTGCCAAACTTGACTCTGCCAACAATGCAAGACGTTGCAGCAGCCAAGCCAAAAACCAACGACACACTTTGAACCCTGTTTCTCAACAAAAAAAGCTTCTAGCGCAAGCAGCTAAAGGGCATGAAGCTACAAAAAGCATAGCGGTTGGTTTATTGCTCGCCAGTTTGGGAGCCATTGCTTTCAGCGGCAAGGCGATCATCGTCAAGCTGGCGTACCGCCATGGGGTGGATGCCGTTACCCTGATCATGTACCGCATGCTGTTCGCCCTGCCGATTTTCACTGCCATGGCCTGGTGGGCCAGCCGGGGCAAGGCACCGCTGTCCCGCAAGGATTGGCTGGGTGTGGTCTGGCTCGGCTTTAGCGGCTACTACCTGGCCAGCTTTCTGGACTTTGCTGGCCTGGCCTACATCAGCGCCTCACTGGAGCGCCTGATCTTGTACCTCAACCCGACGCTGGTCATGCTGCTCGGCCTGGTGTTGTATCAGCGGCGCGTGACGATGCCGCAAATTGTTGGCATGGGCATCAGCTATGCAGGCGTGGTGCTGGTGTTTGGCCAGGAACTCACCTTGATGGGCAGCCATGCCGCCCTGGGTGCGGTGCTGGTCTTTCTCAGTGCCATCAGTTATGCGCTTTACCTGGTGTACAGCGGCGAGATGGTCAGGCGCCTGGGCTCGATGCGGCTGGTCGGGTTGGCGACCACGGTGGCTTGCCTGTGCTGCCTGCTACAGTTTGTGCTGCTGCGCCCGTTGAGCGCGGCCGCCGTCGCGCCCGAAGTGCTGTGGCTGTCGGTGTTGAACGCCACCTTGTGCACGGCGCTGCCGGTGCTGATGGTGATGATGGCGGTTGAACGCATTGGCGCCAGCCTGGCCGCCCAGACCGGCATGATCGGGCCGCTCTCGACAATTTTGATGGGAGTCTTGATTCTGGATGAACCGTTCACTGCCTGGGTCGCTGCCGGGACTGTGTTGGTTGTTGCCGGGATATTCGTGTTTACCCGGTACGCACGCTGAGTGCCTTTCCTTTCAAAACCTAGAAATTCCTTTATTTTTGTATATGTAGTGGTTTATTCCTGGGCTATAATTTAAAGCTTGGCGGCTGTAGCTCAGTTGGATAGAGTACTTGGCTACGAACCAAGGGGTCGTGGGTTCAATTCCTGCCAGCCGCACCATAACATTATCGTTATAGATCAACAGCTTAGAGAATTTTTTCTCTAGGCTGTTTTTCTTTGTGTGCTCAACTTTTGCAAGTTCATGCCGTCTAGTCACCGTTCGGTCACCGTTGGCAGCTGGCTGTTGCGGGACTTCGTCAGACGTTCCCAGACTGAAATTTCCAAAACTTCGTCTTTCCTGACCTCGCCTGTCCAACTTTTACGGTAGCTATGCGTTCAAACCTATGATGAGCTTTAAGCTCAATCTTCATAGGTCCCAGCATGATAAATCCCACACTTGTTGAGCCCGAGCATCCTGATGCCGAGCGAAGCTATCACTTACTCACAGTAAATTTAGAGACCGAAGCGACGGCTGAATATTTTTTCAGGGTTCGCGAACACTCTACCGCAATGGCTTTCCTTGCCTCGGCAAACTTGCTGGAAAGTCAAGCACTTCTACTATGGAAAAAAAGCGATAGCCTTGAGCTTGAAGATTTGCTCAGCCTTCTTGAACAGAACCCGCCAACGCCACAGCTAATTGCAATGATCATGCTGATGGCTAAGTCCACATTCAGATCAAAGTCTGATGGTGCCCTAGGCGGAAAAGCCAAAAGCGACAAGTTCAAACCTTTGAGGGAAAAACTCCAGTCAGATTGGAAAAATTCCACTGGTAGATTGAACAAAAAGCGTTTTGCTGACGAACGGTATTACGACTGGGAAAAAACCAATAAGGAGTTGATCGACAGTGGGCAACAACCAATGAAATTACCGCATGTTGATACGCCGAAAAGGTGGCTAAACAACATCAAGCGAGAAAATAACCAAAAAAAATAGTATGCGTCGAACTGGCTAGGCGTATCTCAGCCCTCCAAAACGAAGCCAAACTGCCCCTACACCACATTGAAAGGGGCAGAAAATGCGAGAAAAAAATACCGTTGAAAACGATAAATCCAGGATAAATTTATCCAGGAATGGTCTTGGCAAAAATGTATGGCTGAGGTTGGTTCCTGCCGATTCCACTGGAATCCGGCATGGCACGGCTGAAACCAAATTGGAAAATGGTTTAGTGTTGGCATCGGAAGAAGCTTGCCTCCATGATCCGACATCGTCATATGAAACAGAGATCGAGCGCAGCTTCCAAGCGAGCATTGGCGAAGAAGCTTTCAGCATAAATGAGCATCTAACACCTTCCTTTCACTCCAAGCCTTATGCCGAGACAAAAATTCCGTCGCGGTCGGCAAAGAACAGAAACGCGGTAAATAGAAAAAAGAAGCTTGATGCTCGTGCATTGACAGTGACGATCAATCTCGACATGCCTGGATTTCAGCGTCTCGAAAGCGTTCTGGATATCTTCCCGGTGTCCCGTGCTGCATGGTATGCCGGCATTGCTGAGGGTCGCTACCCTGCGGGAATTCAAATCGGCAAACGTTCTGTTGGTTGGTCGAATGCTTCGTTGAAGAAGCTTATTGAAGATTTGTCGAATCAAAGACTTCACGCGGATGATTCCAGCTAAGGGCATCAAGATTTTTGGGCAATTTAGCCTAGTTCCGACGACCCGTTTATCGGACCGCGCCATATCCTAAATATGGCGGAAAGCCTGGTACAGCTCGCTACCGGCTTGCCTTTCATAGGCATGCGCAAGCAGGGCAACCTCAACTGCTTTAATTTTTCAAAATCATCAGAATAAAGCGATGCCCGTCTGGGCATGGCCAAGGAAGACTCGTGTCAAAAATAAGTGAAAACAAACCAGCCCTTAACAACGCAGTGCGTAAAGTGGCCAAGACTAAACCTCAGGACGAACTCCGCGCCAAGTTGTTCAAGCTTAAGAAAAAGAACGTTTTGGCTGAAACTGTGCAAGTACTCGGAAGACCGAACAAGCCCAAGGTGCGCGACCCCAACAGCGATCTGCCTCTACCCATTGCCGCTGTAAGGCATGCCATGAATGCACATGGCGAGCCCTCTGAAAAACTGGTTGTGGTCACCACCACTGACGATGTTCATCTAGGGTATTTTGTACTTAACGAAACAGCACTTATCAGCGGTCAAAACAGCGAACTGGTCAAAATGGTGATCAAGTGCAAACTGCTTGCTTACAAGACGCCAAAGGGCATTCGAGAGTTGGCGGGCATCTTGTTACAAGCGGCTGACAAATTGATCTACATCGCTGAACACGACGGTTACCACATGGTGCAGGTCAGCGGCCACCATTACGAGTTTTTTGTCTGGCGCACGAAGGTTTATCCGCTAGGACGGCCCTGCCCAGTTCGCATCGTGCCTTTGATAGAGACTGCACCGATGCCGCCAGCGTCGGGCAGCCTGGACGATTGGAACGAGAACGTAGGCAAGCACATCGTGGTCAACCCCTACATGCTGGTGACCTTATGTGCAGCAGTTTCAGCCTTGCTCGTTCAGCCGTTTCGCTTGCCACGTCTGATTTTGATGCTGGTCGGCGGCAGCAGCTTGGGCAAGTCCACGACGCAGCAGGCTATCAGGTCTTTATATGAGCGCTCTGACACCGACATCGACAACTTTTCGGGCACTGCAAAGGGTATTCAGGCATCGCTTCGACAGGACTGTGACAAGCCAAAAATGATGGAAGAACTGCGTCAGGCAGAAGACAAAGAAGCAATTATCCAGTTGATTTTTGACCTCTCCAGCGGGGCGAGTCGCAAGACGAGCAACGCCAACCAACAGTTGGTTTGCTCTGCATCGTTGACCTGTGGCCTCATTATCTCGAACGAGAACACTTTTCACGAGACGGCAGGCGGGGCCACTATCACCGTTGGGCTTGCTGCACGCTTTATCGAATTGCATGCCAACGGCCCCCACGGAATGTTTCACCAGATCCCAGAGGGCATGACGGCGGGCGAGTTTTCTGACATGCTCAAAACCACCAGCGCCCAGTTTTACGGTGCGTTTTGGAACGCATGGGTTCCAGCAGTTTCCAGGAATATCGAAAAGCTCCGAACTTGGGTGCCGGAAAATTTGCCGAAACTACAGGCCGAACTCTGCGCGGATATGAACATCAATGATCCGGTCACCAAGCGGATGGTGAACGGCATGGCCGGCTGGGCATGTGCAGGCATCATTGCCCTCAAGCTCAAATTGCTGCCTGCCATAACAACGCGCGCCACCATTGTGAATGCCCTGCGTTTGCAGCTTCGCGAGCACCTTGCCCGGCAAAAACACAACACAACACCTGTGGGTGAAAAAATCATCAGTGCAGTGCGCGACGTACTTGACCGCCATGCTGGTCGTTTCCCCAACTTTTTGACCATCAATTCGACCGATCAGATGGGCATTTACGGCTACCGCAGGACAACGCAGCGCGAAACGCTGTACCTGTTCTTGCCAACCGTGTTCGAGGAAATTTTGGGCAAGCAATTTGGCACGGAACCAGCATTGCGCGAGTTGAAAGCAGCTGGCTACCTTAGCACCGATTCCGAAGGCCACCAGCGGCAAATCCGCTTGTCCAAAAATGGGCGGCGCAAGCGGTTTTATGCAATCAAGGATGCCATTCGCTTCGATGCTGAGTGACTCCAGTTTGTCACGTTGTCACGTCCAAATTCCGGCACATATCAAACCATTTATGGCGTGCGTCAGTGCTGCCATAAGGCAAAAAAACGGCATTTGAACGCTCGCCGTAATACGCAACAAATCACTTGACTTTCACTTATTCAATCATTGACAAATTATTCGGAGTCTTCCAATGGCTACCCTTCATCAGCCCTCAACCTCTCGCCACTCATTTATTCAAATAAGTTTCCCAAAGGTTGAAAAACCAGTACAACGCGCTGCATCGGCTAACCAGCGTTGCATCAAAACCAAGCTGCCGAACCCGGCATTGATCAACCCGTCAACGCTATCCAAGCCGACCATGCGCTATCCACTGGCACCTTATGCCCTCAAGCCTGTAAGCGCATGGGCACCATTCTTTTCATGCCTGATTGATACTGTTGCCGTCCTGGTCAAAGTTCAGCATAAAGCTTTTTCACGTATTGCTGAAAACAATCCTAACGTGCGACGCAATGGCAATCATGTACTCAGCGTCAAGTCTGCCTTTTGCTGCAAAGTTTCAGCCCGTGTCCTGACCCGTGAAAACCGTGAAGTGCTTTACATCGAAGCCTCGATTCCGAAATTTTTGACCGGGCAGAATATTGTTGGTCGTGAAGATTTGCATGAACCATGCGTGCAGATGATTCTTGAAGTTCTGAGCCGCGCAGGCATCAAAGCGACGCCCGATGAAATTGCCGCTATTCAAGCGGGGCAATACACACTAGTACGGATCGATCATGCGCTCCACTGTGATACTGGCTCGCCCGAGCGTGGGGCAGCAGTAATGTCGGGCTTGCGATGCTTGGTGTATGCCAAGGCCAAGGCAGCAAGTGCTTATGGCAACGAAACCATTTATGTCCAGCAGCACAGTTCCCGCTGGACGTTGCGCATTTACCGCAAAGATTTGGAGTTGAAAAAGCGCAGCCGCCAGTTGCCCGCCAATGTTTATGGCCGGCAGCATCTGCTTGGTAAGGTTGAAGGCTGCGTGCGTCTCGAACTGGTGTTGCGCGCCCCGGAACTCAAGCGGCTGGGTTTGAGTGATCCGCTGGCTTGGAACCCCAATGGAGCCCAACAACGCATGAAAGTATGGACTGACCGCTTGTCTCAATTGGAAGGGCGTGTGCCTGGCATTGAAAATATTGACAGCTTGAGCAACCTCAATCAGCTCAAGCTTCGTGCATGGCTTTTGGGCGACCATTGCGCTTTTTCGCGTACGCCTACAACCGTTGCCATCAGCCGCAAGGAAATCCTCCGTGTGACTGGAATTGATGTGCGTGGCGAGCCCAACGTAGCGCTTCAACGCCAGGCCATTACGTGTGTTCGCCACATTTTTCGGGCAGGCATCGGCTTGAAAAACTATGCCAGCAAGTGGGAAAAGCTTCGCCAGGGTACGAAATTCAGTAGTAACGATGGGTTGACCCGTTGCGTGCGGGCAAAAACCATCCGATAAGATTTTTGACGTGCACGGCCTGAATTCGGCAATAAGGGCAGCGGCACTCGAAAGTATGCAAATTTGGAATGTTCTGAAGCATCTCAAGCGCTAAAAGTGCCAACTTGTCTCAATTTTTAGACGCTCGCCAGATCGGCTTCCAAACCATTTTCCGGCTGTCACCATGTGCTTGGTCTTTTGACGGCTCTGGCGGCTGGTCTGGTGGCTTGGCTGGCATGGTTGCTGGCACAAACTGCATCGACCATTGCCGAATCTCTCAAAAAAGATGCGGCGTCTCATATTGACTGAGCCAGCAATGATTTTGCACAACGGCAGCGCGAGCGAAATAACCGGTAATTCGGCCCAGTTAGCATCGCAGCTAAGATGCCAGCAGAGCGAACACCTGTACGTGGCGGAAAAGCTCAACCGCGCCTCTGTGGCAGATGCCGATGAAACCCGTACCAACAAGTTTTTTGCAGATGCTCGATTGCGATCCGCCGAACGGGCCACATTGGATGACTACAAGGCCAGCGGCTTCGATCGCGGTCACTTGGCGCCAGCCGGTGACATGCCCACGGCGCAGGCCATGGCGCAGAGCTTTTCGCTTGCCAACATGGTTCCGCAAGCACCGGAACATAACCGGGGTGCTTGGGCCAAGTCGGTCGAGATGGCGACCCGGAAATATGCCAGCAGAGCCAGCGGCGACGTGTACGTCATCACAGGCCCGGTCTTCGAGCCAAGCATTGCCCAAAGCCCGGGCATCGGCCCCGGCCGCGTGCGCGTGCCCAAGTACCTCTTCAAGCTCGTGTACGACGAAGATCAGAAGCGGGCGTGGGCGCACTGGCATCTCAACGACAACGCGACCCGAGGCTCAAAGCCGATCAGCTATGGCGAGCTGGTCAGGCGCACTGGCATCGAGTTTCTGCCAGGGCTGCATCTGAGCGAATGATGCTAAGGCCTGGACGTTATGGCACCGCTGGGCAGAACGTGGCGTTCGTAGCGCGTCCTTAGCTGGTGGATATGCAGAGTTGGAGTGCGAAATTTGCTTTAAGGCTCGCAGTTACCCGGCGTAGAGGATAGCCGCTGCGCTGTAGGAAAGCATTTACTCACCAACGCGAGTTTCCCTTCATCGGCCATGGCTGAACGGCCTCAACATAGCGTAGAAATCACATGTCCGGCATTAAGGAGTGACTAATGGCCAAGCTAAACGAGAAGGAGCGCGACGGTCTTACCGGGGCTCAGTTCGCGTTCGAGAAGCAGCGCAAAGAACCGCTTGAAAACGCGAGCCACGTCCGAAACGCCGTGGCTCGCTTTAACCAAGTTGAGGGCGTGACCGACGCGGAGCGCGATGCCGCGTGGAAACGCATACAAGCGGCCGCCAAGAAGTTTAACGTTGACCTGCACGAAACCGGATGGCGGGAAATTGGCGGTAAAAAAAGTTGAAGAAGCAGCGCGTGCATTGCGCACCCTGCCTTTTTTGCCCAATTTTTTATGTCACGGTGCCATACTGTTGAGGCTCAACTTAACTGGAAGTCTCAATGCCTCGCCCAATTCTTGACGAGACCCACATTGATCCAACTATTCGCAGCAAGATCGCTGGGCATCAGCAGGCCATTGTGCAAGAGGTGATGAAGGCGATCGGTGACAACGCTGTGGTCGTGGTCGGAATGGGCATGAATCCCTTCCCCAAGAAGGCATGCAAGACGCTGGATCAGATAAATCAGCCGTACCGATATTTGGAGTTTGGCAATTACTTCAACACATGGCGTCAGCGAAATGCGCTCAAGATGTGGACTGGCTGGCCCAGCTTTCCAATGGTGTTTGTCCAAGGCACGCTGATTGGTGGCGCTAGCGATCTACGGGCACTGATCGACAGCGGTGAATTCAAGAAAATGCTGGCGCTTCCATCTTCGGCGGATATGCGGCTTTAATTCATTTCATCTCTTTCAAGAACTCCAGCACGTCCCTGACCGCTTCACGCCGCACCGATTCATCGCCGCCATCGGCGCGGCCCTTGCCAATGCATTCTTTGCGCGCGGCTTTCCACTCGTCCCACCCGTTGACTGTGCCGACAAGATGGCATCAAAGCCACGCTAGCAGCTTTCAGGCACACCGAACACGCTCGGAGCATCAGTGCCAATTGGCGATCGCACCAGCCATCATGGTGGCAGTCCCAGTCATACTGATCAAAAGCTTGCGATGCAGAAAGCAAATCGGTCTTTTCTAGATGAAGCGTTTGACACCGCTGCTTGATTAAGCATCACTCAGATGATAGTTCTTCTCTTTCCTCTGGTGCCGCTATTGGGATAGTTTTTACAACTGCATATATGGCTATATTGGTGATCTAACTGTTGTGCTTCTAAGGGCTGTCTCGGTTTTATCTTACTTAGAAGGTTACCTCTCACAGCAGTCAATCTGTAGCATTTCTACTATGCGTTAGCAAAATTTACACAGTCATGTAAAGCATTGCGCTTTTACTTGACGTCAGCAATGGCAGGAGGACGATTGAACTCGTCAGTCCAAATCGAGGGAGTCATTGTTTGAATAACTTGTCGCCGGATGCTAGTGCTACGCCTTTAATCGGTGATGAAATGCCTGTTGTTGAATATGTCCGGATGTCAACCGAGCATCAGCGGTATTCAACAGAAAATCAGTCTCAAGCAATTGCTGAATATGCAGCCCAACATGGCATGCGCATCATCCGCACCTACACTGATGCTGGAAAAAGTGGGCTGAACATTCGAGGTCGCGCTGGGCTTCAACAGTTACTTCACGACGTCCAGCAGCCCAAGCCGGATTTCAATGCTGTCCTTGTCTATGACATCAGTCGTTGGGGACGATTTCCCGATCCTGATGAAGCTGCCGTCTATGAGTACTCGTGTAAGCAGCGAGGCATCAAAGTCATTTACTGTGCAGAGCCTTTCAATAATGATGGATCGCTACCTTCTACAGTATTGATTGGTATCAAGCGAAGCATGGCGGCGGAGTACAGCCGAGAGCTTTCGGTAAAAGTCTTTGCCGGCCACCGCAATCTTGTGCAGCTGGGCTATCGACAGGGCGGTGCTCCAGGGTTGGGCTTGCGTCGTCAACTAATCGATGAAGAACACAATATAAAAGGCATTTTGTCGCGTGGCGAAAAAAAGAGCATTCAAACTGACCGCGTGATACTGATCCCTGGTCCTGCCGAAGAGGTGTCGCTTGTTCATCAAATTTATCGTCACTTCTTGGATGACTGCATGCCTGAACGCGTCATTGCTTCGACTCTAAACCGTCAGGGCCACACTTCCGATACCGGAGTTCCTTGGACTCGAGGCACCATCCATCAGATTCTCACTAATGAGAAATACATAGGCAATAACGTTTACAACCGTACATCATTTAAGCTGAAGATCAAACACGCGCGAAATGAACCGGCCGACTGGATTCGCAAGGATGGTGCATTTGAAGCAGTGGTTCCACTTGATCAGTTTGCCCGCGTGCAGGAAATTATTGCCAGCCGTTCGCACCATCTTGATGACGCACAGATGCTTGATGTACTTAAAAAAATGTTGCAACAGCACGGCGAATTGTCTGGTCTTGTTATAGATGAGGAGGATGGCGCACCATCCAGTTCAGCGTATCGGAGTCGTTTCGGAAGTCTTCTGCGAGCATACAGTTTGGTTGGATTCACACCAAAACGTGACTATGCCTACCTCGAAATAAATCGGGCACTGCGGCGTCAGCACCCGGAACAGATCGCGGAAATGTCGGCATCCATTGAGCGAATGGGCGGTTGGGCCAGTGTTAATTCATCAACCGATTTACTGACGGTAAATGGAGAATTCACTGTTTCATTGGTTATTGCACGATGCAAGCCAACGCCTGCCGGAAGTTACCGTTGGCGCATCCGCTTCGATGCTAGCTTGCAACCAGATATCACAGTAGTAGCGCGTATGAACCATGCAAACCGACGTGCGTTCGACTACTACGTATTGCCTTCCATTGATTTCTCTTCAGAAGTCCTACCCACCATGGAAGACAACGGCTTCACGCTGGACGCCTACAGGATGGACACGCTTGATTTGTTCTACAACCTGGCAGGGCGTGTGCCCTTAGAGCAAGCTGCATGAAAAATTCGCCTGAGCGAATCGAAATGATTCCGATTGACTTTATCACTGTTCCTAATCCGCGTGTGCGCAATCCAAAAATTCACAGGGATATGACGGATAGTATTGAAAAGTTAGGCTTAAAGCGCCCCATTACGGTCAGACGTATCGTCAGCGTACATGACAAAGAGCAGAAATATGCATTGGTCTGCGGCCAGGGCAGGATGGAATCCTGCCAGATGCTTGGGCAAAAAGAAATTGCTGCTGTGATCGTAGATGTCGATGCAGAAACCGGTCATGTGATGAGCATTGTTGAAAATGTGGCACGTCGTTTGCCAAGGGCGAATGAAATGCTTGAGCAGGTCGGAAGCTTAAAACGTCGAGGCTATAACGATGTCGAGATAGCAGCAAAAATTGGATGTACGCCTTCTTGGGTTAACAACGTCACGTATCTTTTGGCGCATGGAGAAAAGCGTCTACTTGCAGCTGCGGGGGCTGGACATATTTCACTCCATTTAGCAGCAAGCATTTCAAGAGCAAACGATGAGGATGCGCAGAGACTACTTCTGGAGGCATATGAAAAAGGCGATCTTAAAGGGAAAAATGTGACTGCGGTGAGGCTAATTTTGGATCAGCGCTCAAGGATTGGTAAAAGCTTAAATAACTCTTTTACTACTCGCAACAGTGCCAGGCGTCACATGACCACAGAAGACCTTCGCAAAATTTATCTGAGTGAAACTCAGAAACACAAACTGAATCAAAAAAAAGCAGAACACACGCAAAGTGCACTACTGCTTGCGCAACAAATATTCAAGGAGTTGTTTGCCAGTGAAGATTTTTGTTCCGTTCTCAAGTCTGAAAAGCTGATATCAGTACCGTTACCCTTGGCAGAACTTGCTCGTAGAGGTGGAAACTTGTCATGAAAAAATTTCAGTCTGTACGGTTGGGTTTTCAACGCGACTGCATTGATATACCGCTCGATCTTTTATGTGCATCCAAATCTCTGGGAGAAGGGATCAAGCAAACAACGAAATATTTACAGATACATGCTTCTGTAAAAGCAGTCGGCTTAGTGGAGTCGGTAGTAGTTGCGCCTAGCACTGATAAGCCTGGGGCCTTTATTGTGCTAGACGGTCATATGCGTGTGGAAGCACTGCGGGATTTAGGGCATTCAAGCGTGAGTTGTCTGCTATCTACCGACGATGAAGGTTATACCTATAACAAGCAGGTCAACAGACTCTCTGCAATCCAACAGCACAGAATGATCATTAAAGCTGTGGAAGACGGCACTCCTATTGCAAAGCTGGCAAATGCACTGCACATTTCGGAAAACGCGATTCGTGACCGCTTCAAGTTGCTGGACGGCATCTGTAATGAAGCTATCGCCTTACTGGCTGATAAGCCTGCAACACTTGGAATGTTCAGAATACTTCGGCAGATGAAAGCGTTCCGACAGATCGACGTTGCGCAAGCGATGATTAATCTAAACAGCTATTCAATAAGGCTTGCTTTAGCAATGCTGCATGCAACATCTCCTGAACAGCTGATAGAAAAAGCTGCATCTAAAATCAAGCAGGATGGTCTTTCAGAGACACTACAGCGTGTAGAACGTGAGTTGGCCGCTGTCCAGGCGGAAACCAAACTTCTTGAAGAAAGTTATGGGCCTGCAAACCTTCAATTGATGATCATAAAAACACATATCAAAGCTTTGCTAGAAAACGCAAGCATTGTGAAATGGCTGGCAAAGTTTCATCGAGAATATTTGCAGCAATTGCAGTTAATTGCGGAGATAAAACAGCTGCCAGCCGAGTGATATTTAGTTCTACAAAAAAGCATATTCAAGTAAATTTTAGCGGTTAGCATCAATCCGCCCCAGAATCACCGATCACCTTGTGAGCAAGGATCAAAGCACTCCCAAAAAAGTTCTAACACACTTTTTTGGGAGTTTTTCAACAGAATTAGTTGAAAACTGCCATTGGGCGCACTAGCATCTAAATGACAACAGCATGCGATCTTTAAAAGCGATCAGCTATGGCGAACGGGTCAAGCGTACTGGCACTGAGTTTCTACCTGGGCTACATTTAAGCGAATGATGCCAAACGCCGGCCATCATAGCGCCGCAAGTCCAGAGAGTGGCCTGCATACCGCTTCCATATCTGGACAGACTAGCAGCGTTAGTTCACTTCATTTCTTTCAAGAACTCCAGCACGTCCTTGACTGCTTCGCGCCGCACCGATTCATCGCCGCCATCGGCGCGACCCTTGCCGATGCATTCCTTGCGCGCGGCTTTCCACTCGTCCCATCCGTTGATCACCACACCCGTCTTGTAATTGCGCGCTTCGCCAAGTCCAGCGCGTTTCGGATCAATGAACACTTCGAGCGAGCAGTTCTTGGCGCTTTCGGCGTTCGGATTGATGTGCCACTTGGCAAAGCCGTCGAACGCATGGTACGCATTCGGATAAATCTTCCATTTCACATTGGCGCCGGATTTTTCGTTGACGTTCTTGTAAAGATCCGTGCAGTTTTGCACGCCGCCATGGCCGACGTCCTTGCCGCCGAGCAGCGCGAGCATCGGCACATTGTTGGTGTTGCCCCGGTCCAGCCGCGTGCGCACGGTGCAGCCGCCGGGATAGACCGCAATTTGCGCGGCAAACTTGAGATCGTCTTTGATGATCGGCCGGCGCGCTGAGTCCCAATAGCTTTCATATGTGACCGCCCCGCCACGAGAAAAGCCCATGATCGCGATGCGCTTGCTGTCAATCTGCGGATGGGTCGCCAGCAGCTTGAGCGCATAGAACCCATCGGCCACGCTGGCCGCCACATCGAGCTGACCCTGGTTGGTGTCGGTCTGGTCGATGCCGCGCGGCTTGAAACTGTCCACCACGAACGCCGCGTAGCCGGCTTCATTGAGTTCCTTGACCCAGACCGAGTACTGGGCTGGCGTGACACCGATGGAGCCATGCATCAAGACCACCGCGCCGACTTTGCCATTGATGGTCTTGGGCATCACCAGATCACCTGTCACGACGGCAGCGGTGGTGTTCTTCTTGAACTCGCGCACGTATTCCCAGCGGCTGGGCGGCGTGATGGAGGCATATTCGATCCGGCCGACTTGGCCACCCGCCAGATCGTCCAGGGGCGCCGCGCTGGCAAAGCTGGAGGCAAGAAGCAGCGCAAGTAAACATTTTTTCATAAAGGCGATCGTTAAGGAACTCGAACAAGGAAAGGGAAATTGCTGCAGAACTAGGCGGCGCTCGAAAGCCCCAGTTGTTCTTGGTGCGCGAAAGAGCTGCAGCCGATAAAACAAGCCCGCAAAAATACATTTTGTAGTTCTGCAGGCGCTTTCTATTACTGCGTGAGCAGCGCGCCGTACTGGCTGGCAAAGCTCTGGCCCTGGCTCACCGCCTGGAGCAGCTGCGTCACGCCGGTGATGCCATGCTGGCTGGTCCATGCCGCCACTTCGGCACGTGCCTGGCAGTACGTCTTGCTGAAGTTCGCACTGCTGGCGGTGTAGCTGGTCCAGTTCGCTCCCAGCGCCAGCGTGTTCAGATCCGTCACGCCCTTGCCGGTCACACCGGTGCATTCCGGCTCATTGCCGATCAAGGTCGCCAAGCCTTCATCAAACCATGCCGGTACTTGGCTGCCGTTGAGCCGGGCAGCGACTTCGACATGGGAGAACTCATGGGCCAGCACCAACGCATTGCGCCCATACGTCGCTGACGTCAGCACCACCGTCGTGCGCGGCGCCAGGTATTGGCCAGCAAAGCTGCCAGTCGGCAGCATCACGTTGCGCAGGCTGGCACCGGCAAAGTAGGTACCGCATGCCGCTGTGCTGCACACCACCACGTCGGGCTGGCTTGACTGCAGCGCACCATACACCGCTTTGTCGGCTGCAATGGCCGTGCTGATGCTCTCGACAATTGCCGGGTATTGGTTCTTGGCCACGGTCGGGTCAACGAAGACATTGCCGCACACCGCCACCAGTGCAGCGCCGTTGACGACCGGCGGCGTGTTCGTTGCCGTGGACGTGCACCCCAGGGATTTCACGGTGAAGTTGGTGATCGCCACATTGCTGGCAAAAGCGTTTCCGGCCAGATCCTTGGTCAAGGCGGCATTCACCGTGGCTGTGCATTTCGCATTGGCTGCGTAACCGGGGGCCAGCGGCGTATAGGTCGCCACGGCACCGGACACGGCAGTGGTGCCCGGCACGTCCACACCGTCGCAGGCCATCTTGATGCTTGCCGTGAACAGCGCTTCGCTGGCTGTGAATTTCGCGACCGCGCTATAGCCAATGTCGATGCTGCCGTTGGCCGGGGCAATAGCTGCTGATGCCGCCATCGTCGGCGCTGTCGTGTCTGCGCTTGTTCCAGTAGCAGGGGAGCTGGCGCCATCGCTGCTACCGCCGCCGCAACCGACGAGCATCAGCAGGGGCAGGCTGATGGCCAGGACTTGAATTCGTGACTTATGTTTGATGTTTGTCATAGTTTTTCTTGGGTGGTTGGATTTGCTGCAAATTGCCGCTTGCCTGGCTTTCGCCAGCGAACCTGTGCAGACGTCAAGTTCTTGTGTTTTGGTGTTTGGTCGGTTACATCTGGAAAAAATAGGTAGAAGTCAGACCTATCGATAGCTACGACATGCGTAGTATCTGAATCATACAAAAGTTACGAAGCTCGTAGTTTTTATATGAGCGACAAATGTCTGAAGCGGATAAGCAATGGGGCGGTCGGTTAAAGCAAGCGCGTCTGGCTGCGCAGCTGTCACAAAAGCAGTTGGGGATCCAGGCCGGCATTGATCAGTTTGTTGCCAGCACCCGGATCAATCGGTATGAGCTTGGCGTTCACAAGCCGGACTTTTTGACCGCACAGAACCTAGCACGCGTGCTAGGCATATCCGCCGCTTTTCTCTATGCGCCTGAAGACGAGATTGCCAACTTGCTGTTTCGGTATTGCCATGCCGATGAACCAGTGCGCCTTTCCGTGCAAAAGCTGCTGGAAAAGTTGCCAGCACTACCGATGGTCTGACTAAATCTTTCATTCGTGGAGGTCGAAATTGTCATGCAGTTCGGAGGGCTCTAAAGCAATAGCTGAAGTTAAACGCACGGGCTCGCTTGAGTACGGCATGGACTCAAACTGCCACACGGTTGATGCAGTTTTCTTGCCAAAATCCGTGGGCTGAGCGCAGTTCAACCGAGCGTTGTGACTTGCAAGCGGCACCGGTTCTGAGGATGAGCAGAGGACAAATAACGTGTCTACTTCCCAGGTTTTGCCGATCTGAAAACCGCTGACGCCGACGGCAAGAACCCAGTGGCTGTGGCCGTCGCGCTCGCTTGTGTAGGCTATTAAAACAAGCTTTCCCTTGAGCAGCGCATTGACTGCAAACGCATCAACTTTTTTAGAGATATCGCACAGACGCGGCAAAATCGGCAGCGTCATGCTTTGTATCGCATCGAAAAACGGCTTGGCATGCAAACCTTCAAACCAGCTATCGGCCAGCGTTCGGTAGAGCACGGCGGCTACACCATGCTTGCGCTTGGCCTGTTGCAACACCGCGTTGCGCTTGACCACGCCCAATATCAAGAGTGCTGTAGCAAAGGCATGGGCTGAGCACGAGCTATCTATGTCTGACTGACGCAGCAAGACTTCAACCGTTTCTTGGCGCGCGCCGCTTACGCTCAGCGTATGGCCAGCGTTGAGCGCCGCGTGGTAGCGCACGGTTCGGTATGGCGCACGGGGTTCAATCAAGCTGTTCATTTCTATATATCCCGCTGAGTCAAAATAGTAGTGGTGGTCCGATAGCCATTGGTCGAGACCAAAACGGCGGGCGCATGGCGCTGTTCTTCTGGTGTCATGGCGTCCAATGCTTTTTTGTCAAGCAGCCGGTACAAGCCCAGAATCCGTCCGATTTTTGCCATAGCCTGAGCATTGGCCGAACGGTCTTCGATGCCAATACTTCCAAAGTCACCGGCCTGAAAACGCGCCAGCAGCACCGAGACATTGACGTGGTGCCGCTCCAGCAAAGCAGTTGCCGATTGGGTCATGGCGATCCGACCAAGCGCAAACAGGGGCGTGGCGCTGCTCGGGACCGGCAGCAGTTTGCAGGCGATGAGTTTCACCGTGGGTTTGAGCAAGTTGTGCATGATGGTTTTCAGTCGTAGTTCAGAAATTTCGGGGCTTCAATATTCGGCCGGCAGCAGCAGGGTTGTGGAACTTCTGTCGGCCTCACTGATGATCCACAGGGTTGGCAAATCGCTTCGCTGTGCTATGGGCGTGTTCGCCAACTTGACGGGATCAACCAGCCGGTAGACGCTCATCAGCCGCAGTCGCCGAGTCACCGCGAATTCATTTGTTGCCCTGTCGTCGCCGCAGATGTCGCCAAAATCACCGTGAACATGTCGGCCGATGAGCGCGGCGGCGCTGAAGCCGGTGGTCTGCAGGAGTGCCAGTGCACCGGGCGTCGCCACAATCTGGCCCAGCGCAAAGCGTGCGGTGTTGGTGATGATCAGGACAGGCGTGGGTGGACGCATGCTGTGCGGCGTATTCGGTTCGTGGTTCATGGTGAAGGCCTTTGTGGTTGGTGATGACGGGACGTGCAACGCCCTCCGCAATGAATGACGGATAGCTGGGCGTGATCACTTTTCAATTTGTGCAGCGAACGCTGCGATGCCGTTAGCTTTCTGGGCTACACGTCGGAAGTGTGTTTAAGCGGTCAACAGGAACTGCATTTCAAGCAGTCGTTCGACGAACCGCCAGATGAGGTGCTTTGGGGAGCAGGCTTACAGCAAAGCAAGACGTTGAAGCTCCATGTCGGATGGAACTCAAAAGCCTGGAAACGAAAGGCGGCCGCAGGTCAGCCAGGATGAGCAACAGGACGCGCAAGCCCGATGTCGGCCAGAGAGGGGAGGGACTGCTTTACTTCAAAGGCTGTAGCAGGTGAGCAGTTGAGGTGAACCGCTTGCAGCTTGAAATTGCTAAAACCACATAAAAACAGCTGTTTTTTGCTGGTTCAAGCTTGAAATTAAGTGGACAAAAACTTAATTTATGTAATTTTACCACACTTTTCACATTAAAAACACTAAAATTGTGTGCAGTATTTTGAGCATTGGAGATTTTATGGCGATTTCAATCCGCGATATCGTGGCCTTCTCAAAAGCACGGACTAGCTTGTCAAGCTTGGTTGAGGCTGTTGAGAAGGGTGCGGAAAAGATCATCACCAAAAATGGTGAACCGGCAGTTGCCTTGATCAGCGCCGAGCGGCTGGAGCACTATCACAGGCTGGAGCGCGCCCACATCCATTTGCTGCTGCTGGGCGAAGCGGAAAGGGGCTGGGCCGACATTGAAGCGGGCCGGACAACCAATGCGCGTGAAGGCTTAGCGGCGTTGAAAGCGAAGCGAAAGCAACCGCTGGCGGGTAGCAATGGCTGAAACACCCGGCGATGGCATACCGCCTGCTGACGAACCGGCTACTTTTTCGGTGGAAGTCCGTTACACCGCGAACTTTGAAGCCAACCTCCAGAGCATCGAAGCGTTCTGGACCGAAAACGATTTTGTGCAAGGCTACGACCGTTTGCTTGATGAACTGTTGGGCACCGTGGTGACGAATCTGGAGCGGCATCCGCGCATGGGCCGGTCGTTTATGAGCCGCAAACCAGAGTCCATTGAAGCGCAAAAGCTGCATGAAAAGCTCCAGGCGAAGATGGCAGCGCATGACCAGCCAGCCGACGTGCGCGAGTGTGTGACGACGGACTATCTGGTGCTTTACGCCATTCTAGAGGCGGCTGCCGACAAGCCCTCAGTCATCTATTTAGCTTCGATCAAGAACCACAAGCAGTTGTCTTTTGATTTCGAGCGGTTGTGGGCTCCATTCCAGTCAAGCTGATTTGGCTATATGTGTAAGCGCAACGCCTCACGGCTGTGAAGTGCATGACATACACTTGAAGTTACAAGATGTTGTGCATTCGCCACGTGAATTACACCGAAAAAAGGCAATAAATGACAGGGATCACCGCGCAAAACCCGTTCGCCTTCAGTGAAGCCAATACCCGCCATTTAATTGGCAGTTTTTTTGAATTTTTACTCAAATAACAGTAGAAAAATTCCAACATTTAATTGAGTGGGGGAAAAAATGTTCAATCACAATCATGAAGCACTGTTTCGCTTACTGGGCAAACATTACACGTTTCAAGCCAATGAGGGAAGCGGCGGTACAAGCAAATTCGGAAGCTTGGAAAAATCACATCAGTTAGTTAGCTCATGAATGCTGTAGAAATAGAACAAGCCATATCGGAACTTGCCCTTCAGCCTTTCGACGCGGCGGAGTTTTCTTTCGCCTTTCTAGCCGCATTCGGTAATAAAGACACTACTCTCAAGCGCCTGCGTACCGGCAACAACAATGCGTCGGATGTGGCAGGAGGTGTGCTGCTGCGAAACAACATCCACATGGCAGTTTGCAAAAGCGGCTATGTGGATGAAACTCTCAAGTCGTTACGCGCCAGCCCAGCCACCACGAAAGCAAAGGCCAAATTCATCCTGGCCACTGACGGGCAAACCCTTGAAGCCGAAGAGCTGATTGGTGGCGAAACAATCAACTGTGCTTACACGAATTTCCCAAATTATTTCGGATTCTTCTTACCGCTGGCTGGTATCTCCACCATAAAGGAGATCAAAGATAACCCTATTGACGTGCGTGCCACCGGGCGGCTGAACAAGCTGTACGTTGAGTTGTTGAACGAAAACCCGGATTGGGCTAAAGAGGAACGCCGTGCTGACATGAATCACTTCATGTCCCGGCTGGTGTTCTGCTTTTTTGCGGAAGACACCGACATTTTTAATGGCGAGGGACTGTTTACCAAAACCTTGGAGCAGATGAGTGAGCGCGACGGCTCAAATGCCCATAAGGTGCTGGAAACGATCTTTCGCGCTATGAATATCAAGGTTGCCAACCGTGCTGTTGCTCAGCCTCGTTTACCAAACTGGGCTAATGCCTTCCCTTATGTCAACGGTGGGCTTTTCTCTGGCAGCACCGAGGTACCACGCTTCACGCGTATTGCTCGCACTTATTTATTTCATGCTGGCAGCCTGAAATGGCGCGAAATAAACCCTGACATTTTCGGCAGCATGATCCAGGCCGTTGCTGACGATGACGAGCGCGGCGCACTGGGCATGCACTACACCAGTGTGCCCAATATCCTGAAAGTGTTGAACCCATTGTTTTTGGACGGCTTGCGCATGCAACTCGAAGCGGCAGGAGACAACAAAGCAAAACTTCTAAACTTGCGCAAGCGCATGGCGCGCATCCGCGTCTTTGATCCGGCCTGCGGTTCAGGCAACTTCTTAGTAATTGCCTACAAGCAAATGCGCGAGATTGAAGCGGAGATCAACCGCCGCAGAAGTGAAGAGCACCTTGGCAGCGAGATTCCGCTGACAAATTTTAGGGGAATCGAGTTACGCAATTTCCCAGCTGAAATCGCACGGTTGGCGCTCATCATTGCCGAGTTTCAGTGTGATGTTCTATACCGAGGTCAGAAAGACGCTTTGGCCGAGTTCCTTCCTTTAAATGCGCAGAATTGGATTGTTTGCGGTAATGCCTTGCGACTAGACTGGCTAAATGTGTGCCCGCCGACCGGTACCGGTGTAAGGCTGGTCGAGGACGATTTGTTTGGTACAACGCAGAATCAATCGGAAATAGACTTTGAAAACGAGGGTGGGGAAACGTACATTTGCGGTAATCCACCGTACCTTGGTAGTACATGGCAATCAGCGACACAAAAAGACGACCTTAGAGCTATTTTTGATTTCCGTTGCAAAAACTGGAAATCTTTGGACTATGTTGCTGGATGGTTTATGAAAGCTGCCGATTATGGCGGTCGAACCCCATGCGCAGCCGCATTTGTGTCTACAAACTCTATCTGCCAAGGACAACAAGTTTCGCTACTTTGGCCGTTAATTTTTGCTACCGGCCACGAGATAGCATTTGCTCACACCTCATTTAAATGGGCAAATTTGGCTAGCCATAACGCAGGTGTGACAGTGGCCATTGTGGGTATCGCCAACCCTGCTCCAAAAGTGCGACGGCTTTTCACCATCGCCGATAAATCTGAGACCGTCGTCAAGGACGTTTCTAATATCAACGCCTATTTGGTTGCGGGCACCAATGTGATTGTGGACAAACTGGTTCGCCCAATGGGTGAGCATGCAGAGATGGTCCGAGGAAATATGCCGTACGACGGTGGCCATTTGCTCTTGTTACGTGATGAAGTAGCCATGCTGGGATTAAATTCAGAACAGCAAGAGCGCTTCATTCGGCGCATCTACGGTTCCGCTGAATTTATTCGCGGATTAGAACGCTACTGTTTGTGGATTGACAACGCATATTTGAAAGAAGCAATGGAAATTGAGACTATTGCTCACCGCATTAAAAAGGTCCGCAATATGCGACTTGCGAGTACAGACAAAGGTGCAAGCTCTTTAGCAGTTCGCGCACATCAAATGCGTGAAATGAATTTTGGAAAGCATCACACAATTGGCGTGGCAGGAATTTCATCTGAAAATCGACCATTTCTTCCATGCGGCTTACTATCCTCATCTCAAACGGTTACAAATAAAGTATTCGCTCTCTATGATGCCCCACTTTGGAATATGGCACTGATTGCTTCTCGTCTACATTGGGTCTGGATTGGCACGGTTTGCGTGCGGATGCGTACCGATTTTTCGTATTCCAATACTCTTGGCTGGAATACTTTCCCAGTCCCCCTGCTCACTGAGAAAAACAAACTCGACCTTACTGCCTGCGCCGAAAACATCTTGTTGGCACGTGAAGCGCATTTTCCCGCCACCATTGCTGGCCTGTACGACGCGGAAACTATGCCTGAAAACCTGCGTTACGCCCACGAGTGCAACGATGAGGTGCTAGAGCGCATTTACATCGGGCGCCGCTTCAAAAACGACACTGAGCGGCTGGAAAAACTGTTTGAGCTATATACAAAGATGACTGGGGCGGCTGCCAAGGCCAAGCTAGCAGCAAATGTTACAAGGATGAAAAAAGCATTATGAGCGATCAAATCGCCAATCCAACCAATGCTTACACTTTGCCATCGGTGTCCATCACCACGGCGCGCACTGGCGTTTCCAGCAAGGCTAATGCATTAGGCATGCGTGCAATGCAGGAGCGCGCCTATGCAAAGCGTGGCGAACAATATCTGTTGATCAAGTCACCACCTGCTTCAGGCAAGTCCCGCGCGTTGATGTTTATCGCATTGGACAAGCTGAACAATCAAGGCCTGAAACAAGCTATTGTGGTGGTGCCTGAGCGTTCGATTGGCAGCAGTTTTGCCGATGAACCCTTGAGCCAATATGGCTTCTATTGGGATTGGCAAGTAGCCCCGCAATGGAACTTGTGCAATGCCCCTGGAATAGATGATGTCAAAGTGGACAAGTCGAAGATCAAAGCTGTGGGTGAGTTCCTTGCCAGCAACGACAAAGTTTTAGTCTGTACCCACGCCACTTTTCGCTTTGCAGTGGAAGAGCTAGGTATTCAGGCGTTTGATAACCGCCTGATCGCCGTTGACGAGTTTCACCACGTTTCCAGCAACCCGGACAATAAGCTGGGCAGTCAGTTAGGAGCGTTCATTACCCGCGACAAGGTACACATGGTGGCCATGACTGGCTCCTACTTCCGTGGCGACAGCGAGGCGGTGCTATCTTCTGCAGACGAATCCCGGTTCGAGACGGTCACCTACACCTATTACGAGCAGCTAAATGGCTACCAATGGCTCAAGTCGTTGGACATTGGCTACTTCTTCTACACCGGCCCTTATGTTGATGCGGTTAGTAAGGTGTTGGACCCTGCACTGAAAACCATTGTCCATATCCCCAACGTGAACGCCCGCGAAAGTTTGAAAGACAAGCAGCGCGAGGTGGATGAAATCATGCATGGCATGGGCGAATGGAAAGGCATTGACCCCGCCACTGGCTTTCATTTGGTGTTGGCCCGTGATGGCCGAACCTTGAAAGTGGCGGACTTGGTGGATGACAGCGACCAGGCTAAACGTTCGCGCGTGCTGACTGCACTGAAAGACCCAGCGCAGAAGAACAACCGCGACCACGTCGATGTCATCATCGCGCTAGGCATGGCGAAGGAAGGCTTTGACTGGATTTGGTGTGAACACGCGCTGACCATTGGCTACCGCAGTAGTCTGACTGAAATCGTGCAAATCATTGGTCGCGCCACCCGTGATGCCGAAGGTAAGGAACGATCCCGCTTTACCAACCTGATTGCCGAACCCACAGCAGAGCAGTCCGCAGTGGCCGAGGCGGTGAACGATATGCTCAAAGCCATTTCTGCCAGCCTGCTGATGGAACAAGTATTGGCCCCGCGCTATGAGTTCACGCCTAAGAACATGGGGCCTAAAGAGGGCTTCGATTACGGCGACGACGGCTACAAAGATGATGGTCATAACGTTGGAGTGAATAAAGACACGGGCCAAATTCACGTGGAGATCAACGGGCTGACTACGCCGCAGACCCCGGAGGCGACTCGCATCTGCAAGGAAGACTTGAATGAAGTTGTCACCAGCTTTTTGCAGGACAAGACTACGCTGGAACGCGGCCTGTTTGACAAAGAAAACACCCTGCCGGAAGAGCTGACTCAGCTACGCATGGGCAAGATCGTTCGTGAGCGTTATCCCAATCTAAGCAATACGGATCAAGAAGCTATCCGGCAACACGCCATTACAGCCATGAACATCACCCAGCAGGCCAAATTGGCGTTGGCCATGGCCGATGCCAAGGGTGGTGACATGGTTCAAGGCAGCACAGCTTTGATTGATGGCGTGCGCAAATTCGTCAACGTGCGTGACCTAGACATTGACCTGATAGACCGCATTAACCCTTTCGATGCCGCTTATGCGGTGTTGGCAAAGGCGATGGATGAAAAATCGCTGCGTCAGGTGCAAGCAGCAATTGCGGCAAAAAAAGTGAGCATTCCAGAGGATGAAGCGCGCGATCTGTCTAAGCGGGCCTTGCAGTTCAAGAACGAACGTGGGCGTTTGCCAGACATCAATTCAACCGATGCTTGGGAGAAGCGTATGGCCGAAGGCGTTGCTGCCTTTGCGCGTTACCGTGCGCAAGCTAAGGCCGCGCAGGTGCAGGGAGTAACTAGCAATGGCTGATCTGGATGACGACGAACTGCTGGACGCGCTGGGCGTTGAATTCGCCCCGCTCAAAGTTTCCAGCCGTACCCCACGCGAGGAACGCATCATTGCGGGTTTTGAAGACATCTTGCGCTTCCACCAAACCCATGGCCGAGCACCGTTGCATGGCGAGGACTGTGACATATTTGAGCGCCTATACGCCGTGCGACTAGATCAATTGCGCAAATTGCCGGAAGCGCAGTCTTTGCTGGCCGAACTCGATAGTGCTGTCCTGTTGTCTGGAGTAGCCGTATCTACGACCAATGTGGACGACCTCGACGAAGATTCCTTGTTAGCGGAGCTTGGCATTGGTGATGGCCCTACTGAACAGAACGACATTACTGTCTTAAGGCATGTACGCTCCAACACCGAAAAACGTGCTGCGGAAGAAATAGCCGACCGCACGCGGTGCGCAGACTTTGAAAAGTTTCAACCCTTGTTTGAGCAGGTTGAACGGGAATTGAAATCGAACGTTCGTAAGACCTTGCGTTTTGGGCGTGACACCAGCATTGCCTTTGGTAATTTCTTCATCCTCAGTGGCCAGCTTTCCTATGTGGCCGAAGTGGGTGAATCCATCAAAGCACCAAACGGTGAGAGCGATGCACGCCTGCGCGTTATTTATGCTAACGGCACAGAGAGCAATTTGCTACGCCGCTCGCTGCAACGGGCGCTATATAAGGACGACACTGGCCGCCGCATAACCGACACGGATACGGGACCGCTGTTTGGCGATTTGCCAGAGCCTAACGATATCGAGTCTGGAACCATATATGTTTTGCGGAGCCAGTCCACCCACCCATTTGTGACTGAGCATCGTGAACTGATTCACAAAATCGGCGTGACGGGCGGCAAAGTGGAAACACGCATTGCAGTGGCAGCAACAGATGCCACTTATCTATTGGCTAATGTGGAAATTGTTGCCACCTACAAACTTCACAACCTGAACCGCACTCGTATGGAGAATATCTTCCATCGACTGTTTGGAGCCGCGCAGATTGACGTGACGATCAAAGACAGATTCGGCAACCCGATCAAGCCGAGGGAATGGTTCTTGGTGCCGCTCCATGTGATTGACGAGGCGGTTGAACGCATTCGGGATGGTTCGATTACCGACATGGTTTACGACCCAACCTCGGCGCAACTGATACGCACCGTAAAGTGATATTTCTGCAAACTAAGCCGCCATATTACGGCAACGTTTAAACAGCCGTGTGACACAATTTCCAAAAATGTGGTCAACCTATGACCCGCAAACGGAAAGCAAGGGAAGGACAACAATCGCAATGAAGCTCAGCCCTGAGATTTCAGTTGAACAGCGTTACTGGTGGCGCATCGCTCTTGAGTTGCGATTGCGCCAATGCAACAGCGATGCATTTCAAGATTTTTTCTCAGCAGTCATGGGGCACTTGCATGGCGACGATTTCGTTCGTGTTCGTCCTTTTGGAAAACTTGGCGACAGCGGGTGTGATGGATACCTCATATCGACGGGGCAACTTTTTCAGTGCTATGGGGCATTAAATGGTGAAACCAAGCAAGTTGCGACGCTGATAAAGAAGATGAAAGAAGATTTCGCCAAGGCGGCTGCGTGCCTTGCTGCCATCATGCAGGAATGGCATTTTGTGCATAACCTTATTGAGGGACTACCCATTGAAGCCGTTACAACCTTAAAGGGACTTGAGCAAGCGAGTCCAAAAATACAATTTCGCTTTGTTGGTTTCGAGGGGTTTGCAGAAAGGCTCTTTGAGCTAAGTTCAGAACGAATCGCCTCATTACTTGGCCCCGTAGCATCTCAGGCTGACACCAAAAACCTTGATGTCGCGACCCTCCGCAAGCTTGTGCATGAACTTGCGGTAGCGGCGGATAAAACTCAACAAAATACTGTTGATTTGCGACCGGTGCCAGTGAATAAGCTTGCCTACAACCAGCTTCCCAACCACTGGAAGATGTTGATATCCGGTGGGTGGATGAATGCGCACCTCGTTGCGACATACTTCGAGCGTCATCCCGATCCATTAACTGGCGATAAGGTCGCTTCGGTATTCAGGAAAAAATACGAATACTACAAGGCACAAAACCTTGCTCCGGCCGAGATCATGGCGGCGTTGTTTGAACTTGTGACTGGTATCGGTAACGTCTTGCCTCAACAACAAGTGGCAACTCAGGCATTGCTAGCGTATCTTTTTGAGAACTGTGACATCTTCGAGCGCGAACCAGAGTTGTCTGCATTATGATTTTGCCGACAAAGTACCTGTCGCACGACCGCGCCTTGCTCAGTGTTGGGGCGGAAATACTGGTTCAGTTGAAGGAACCACGATCAGTATCTGAACTGTGGGACTGTGTGCGCGACGACCGCGAAATGCGACCAACGGCGGCCCCGCTTTCCTTTGACTGGTTTGTGCTGGCATTGAATCTTCTTTATGCTGTATCAGCGATTGACTACAGCAAAGGCATCATTTATCGAGAGGTTTCGGAATGATACTGACCATCGAGAGTTCGTTGAAAACTTTCAAACCGGTCACGTTTCATCAAGGGTTGAACGTACTGCTATCTGACAAAAGTGATTCCTCTACTGAGAAGCAGACTCGCAACAGCGCAGGTAAAACTAGTTTAGTAGAAATAATCCACTTTCTGATGGGCTCAGACTGCGACAAGGACTCTCTCTTTAGAGTCCCGCAACTGGTTGAACATACGTTCAGGGGACGCTTTCGTATCAGCGGAGAGGAGTTCACGATTCAGAGGGGTGGTGCAGAGCCAGCCAAGGTTTTTCTCCTCTCGGGCGGAGAAGATCGGAAGGATATACCCAAGAGGCTAGACAAGGCAACCGAGCTTTTCTTTGTCTCCAATACCAATTGGAAAGCATTCCTCGGGCACAGTATGTTTGCACTGCCTTTGGATGAGCGTGGTACTGTTTTTGCAGAGTCTTACACTCCAAGTTTTCGTGCCATGTTTTCGTATTTTGCGCGGCGGCGTGATTCTGGAGGATTTATAGGGCCGGAGCGGCAAGCTGAGAAACAGCACCGCTCGGATTGGCAGGTCAACCTTTCCTATCTTTTAGGGCTTGATTGGCAAATTCCATATGAGTTTACTAAAGTTCGGTTGCGCGAAAAGACATTGGATGAACTTCGCAAAGCGGTTAGAGCAGGCGCGCTGGGGCAAGTGGTTGGCTCAGTAGCGGAGTTGCGCCCGCAGGTAACGATTGCTGACGCGAGAGCAAATAAATTGCGCCGTGCCTTGAGTAGTTTTGAGGTACATGAAAGTTACAAGGAGTTCTCACGTCGTGCCGCACATGCTAAATCTGAGATGCAGACAATTGTTCGGCGAGTTGTATCCTTAAATGAGAATCTCGAATACTTAGAGGGAGCTTTGAATTCGGAAAGAGTTCCTCAGCGGTCGGACATTCACCAACTCTACGCCGCCGCCGGAATCGAACTTCCAGGCATTGCTTTACGTAGGTTTGATGAAGTGGGTGAGTTCTATGAGTCAGTGGTTGCCAATCGCCGGGTCCATTTAAAGAACGAAACTGCGATCTTGAGAGAAAAAATTTCGGCCGAAGAGGCTGAGGTCGTCCGGTTAGACGCGGAACGTAGCGGCATTTTGCAAGGACTCGACGGACGAGGGGCATTGGATGACTTCCTTACATTGCAACGCGAGCTTGCCGACTCAGAAGCGCAAGCTGCAACGTTGCGTGAGCGATTTAAAGCGGCAGAAATGCTGGAAGGCGAGTCTACGAAGTTAGATATTGACCGCGCGAACTTGCAACGCAGGTTGCAAGAGGATCATCACATCCGCTCTGAGGCACTTACTCAAGCAATCCTCATCATTGCGGAAGCTATTGGAAGTCTCTATGACGACCGTGCTGGCCGACTGGTAGTTGAAGCGACTGACAATGGTCCAGAATTTAGAATTTCTATTGAAGGGGATCGTGGTGGTGGAATATCTAATATAGAAATTTTTTGTTTTGATTTGGCTCTCCTAAAAGTGGTAACTGCTCGATACGGAGGCCCAGGATTTTTGTTGCACGACAGTCACCTTTTCGATGGTGTTGACGAGCGACAAATAGCAGGTGCGCTGCAACTTGGACTCGAAGCTACTCAGGGAAAAAAGATGCAGTACATCGTCACTATGAACTCTGACATTTTTGCTCGGCTCCCTTTGCCAAATACCATAGACCCGAAGAAAGTTGTTCTTGACACCCGGTTATCTGATGTAGGTGAGGATGGTGGTCTATTTGGTTTTCGCTTCGGTTGATAAAAAACCGCGAATGAGCTAAATGCGGTTTCTAGTAAGCCCGGAATAGGCACTGCCTATGCTTATTTACAAGTATTTCCAACGCTTCGCTGAGTAAATATTCTATTTGCCTGGATGCCAATAGCCTGAGAGAATAAAGAAATATTTCGCTGCAATGGCGAGGTGTATTGACTGACGCACCCTGCGTTGGTTTGGTTTTTCAGCCCCATTTCCCCACTTGATTTTTTCTTGTCATGCCCTTTATGCGTGTGGATTAAACACGTCTGTATGTCTATGGCATTTGGGGAATTTATTCTTCAACCTCAGGTAGCGATAACTCTCAGTTATCGATAATCAGAAAGCTACAGAAAATGAAAATTATTTCGACCAATAAGCCTGAAGTTTCAGCCAACCGCAATACCAAGCGTGGCACTGCTGGAAGCCAGCTGGCAAGACCGTCAGTGGTTCTTTCAGATGGCTTGTCACCCACCGCTGAAAATTTTATGGATGCTGCACAGTCTGCAGCCAGCAAAAAAGCTTATGCCAGTGACATGCGTCAGTTTGCTGCCAATGGAATCGTGGTCCCAGCCACCGTTGTACAGGTTATCAATTATTTGGCGCAGTTTGCCGGAAAACTTACTGTTGCCACCCTTGAGCGTCGGCTTATTTCCTTGCATAAAGCCCATCTTCAAAATTCTTTTGAATGTCCAACTATCCACATCACGGTCAAACGCACCATGCAGGGCATCCGGCGTACATTTGGCACGAAGCAAAAGCAGGCACGGCCAATGGTTAAGGATGACTTGCTGGAGGCAATGGTCATGATCGACCGGCAGAAGCCCGTCAAAGCGGCTCGTGACCGTGCGCTACTGCTGGTGGGATTCGCATCCGCTATGCGCCGTTCTGAACTGGTGGCGGTCATGGTGGAACACGTGACGTACCTTCCCAGCGGCATAGAAATTTTTTTACCCCATAGCAAAACTGATCAAGAACGGCAGGGCCGCACAGTCTTCGTGCCCTATGCAAATGGTGACCGCTGTCCGGTACGTGCCTTAACGCAGTGGCTCACTATTGCTGAAATTAAAGAGGGGTATGTTTTTAGAGCTGTCACCCGTCATGACCGCATTGCACGGCATGGTTTATCTGCGCAGTCGGTGGCGCTAGTTGTGAAGTCATCGGTAGCACGCGTGGGTGGTGATGCAGAAAAGGTCAGCGGACACAGCCTGCGCGCTGGCTACTGCACACAGGCAGCCATGACCGGGTTGCAGCCATGGCAGATCCGCGAGCAAACCGGGCACAAATCCGATGTGACCTTAGCCAAGTACATCCGTCAAGTTGCGCGCAGAAAAATTCCAAGTTTGCTGTAACGCGTTGGCTGGGCTTCCTTCAAGTTATTCGTTAATCAGCCGCCAATTGCTCAATGCTGCGAGAGCGAACCTATCGGACGTCTGCCGATAGTTTCCCGGCCAGAGCGCATTCAGGGAGGATGCCTAGAAAGCTCCATCACTGTTCCAGTACGATCTGGCTATGCTCCAACGACCTTTGCTACCCCTTCCCGACTACCAGCGCATCTATCAGGTTATTTATAGCGTCCTTCAAGCATCAGAAATTGCGATCACACATAGAGCTTGTATCTTCTTTGCCGCAGCGGGAATGATGATATTACGCAAGCACTACCGTTTTCCGGCAACCATAAGTGCGGGCTGCCTGGCACTCTTGGTGAACGAGAAAAATACAAACATCATGGTTTATGGACGTGAAGAGGACGGCACCTTCGTGAACGACAAGAAGGCGTTTCACGCTTGGGTCGAGTGCGACGGTTGGCTTATCGACTTTATGGCTCCGATCATGGGCAATGCGCTGCGGGAAGACGGCAGCGACTGGGACGTTCCAAGGTACATGCTGCAAAAGCGGTTGGAGCACAGGATGGCAACTATTGGAGATATCAAGCACGTGGGCGAATTCTTCATTGAGCATGACTATGCACTTACAGAATCGCTCATTGACGGCCAAGGCGTGCAGTTCGTAGATCTCATGAATGTATGCCTAGCTTGGTTTTGCCGGCCGCCAAAACCGCTAAAGGCTATGGCAATGGGCGACAGTCACGGGGCACCCAAGAATCTGGAGATGCGTGCACCCTCAATCGATGGCGTTTGGTAGACAGTTGCTTTTAGCTAATCTCCTGCGTGACGGTGGCGCTGAAAAGTCCAGTTCAGCGAGAGGCGAACTTGGGTACGGGTCGGTTGCGAATTTTAAATGGCACAAATTTCTACGGCCGCTTACTTCCATGGCCTATCATTGGTAGCAACTAGACGAATGTCACTTTTTGGTCGTTCAGGAGCTTCCTCAAGTTCATTTCATTGTCTCGCAATGCATTGCATGAATGGGCCACTGGCGTCATAAGTACGAGCTTTGATATGCATTCAGAAGAAAGTGCGTTGCTGAAAGATACGCTACTAGTTACGGTGCCAGTGCCACTGGGTAGCACACTCATTTAATAAGACGATCTGAAGGTAACTAATGGACAAATATTCTGGGCCTGATGATATTTATCAGGTGTTGGTCGAGGAGTCCGAGGAGAATTGGTTGTTGGGGTTATTGGCGTTTGCTGTTGTGGAGGAGCAACGCATTGAATGGGCTAAACACCATACCAAAATTTCAGGCCTTATACCGAACGCAAAAGATATTCAGTCGTGGTATGAGTCGCAGCCTCAGAGCATGCTGGTAAAAGCAAGGGCAGAGGCGGAAAGTGTCCTTAAAAATTACGGCGCTCAGGCGGCTGAGGCTTTTGACGACTCATATCGAAAAGAAATTGCTCAGGGTATTGTTGTTGCTGAGATTCAAAAGTTAGGCAGGTGGTTGCCGCAGTTTGGAATGAATGTGGCAGGCGGGGTTGTGTCATCTATTGTGTTCTCTGCAATCCTGATTCTGCTAGCATTTTTTATTCTGAAAGGGCCGTCGACGAATGACTTCGCGGCGGGGTTGAAACAACAAACGGAGATTCATAGTGGCCAAAATGGAAGTAACAAGTAAACGAGCAGCTTCGTCAGCTTCAAAGGTTTTAAGCGATAGCGGTTCAAGTAAATCAGCAAAATCTGCTGCAGGATCGGCGCTTTCTCAACGCAGCACGTCTAAAATAACTTCAACTAGCGCAGCGTCTGCTGCGTCGAAGGCCCTCAATAGCGCAGGCTCAAGTAAAGCTGCCCGGTCAGCAGCTGGCTCTGCTTTAACTCAGACCCTTGGCAAACGGAAATAATTGCTTAATGAGGGTCATCTATATAGTTGTCAGTCTTCACTGATGGCACCGCTCGCAGGTTAATTTTGCAGTAAACGGTCTTCATTACCCTAACCAAATGCTGTCTTCGACGTCCTGACGGCATTCCGCGAGCAGCTTGCGCACTTGGGGAAGCAGTGATTCGGGCACGCGAATAACGTGGGTCGGCTCTCGATATGGACTGCGGCGGTAAGTTTGTGCAGGCTTAGGTTTTATCTGTTTCAGCTGCGGCGAGCCGTTACGGCTGTTGGACATGGCGTATTCAAGCATTGTTACGATGCTTGTAATTAGCGACACGGCGCGACCTTTTCTGCGCAGACTGGCCAATTTAGGCTTTTGTGCACTTTGGTTTGACAAGAGCCTTTGCCAAAATTGAATGCATGAATCAGCCCGACTAGTTAAGCTGGAATCCACTCCGAGAGGTTTTTGCCAAGAAGATCAAAAGCTTCTGCTTGCTGCCCTAGCCTGCGATTGTGGATGTACACCCTTGCTACTTTGCTTGCAATAACATGATTCAAGCACTCGTCTATCACATCAGTGCTGACGCCCAACTCCGCCATGGTGGTCGCAGTGGTACGCCTGAGATCGTGCGCAGTCCAGTGGCCTTTGGGCAGCAATAAAGATTCTGTACTGGTGGTTCGGTTGACAAGCTTTTTATCAAGCGGACGCTGGCGGTCGCTTAGTTGCTTTCCAAAACTCTTAATACAGACGGGGCCATTTTTGCTTTTGTTTGGGAATACCCAAGGCAGTGGTTTTTCTCCAGGCTTTGTTTCACTCGCTCGCATATCGGCAAGTTGCTGGAATAACTTTTCTGCATAGGGTGACAAATGGATCGTGTGTGTTCTCTGGTTTTTCGTCTCAGGCAAGTGCCACGTCAACGCTTTAAAGTCAACTTGTTCCCAGGCAGCATTCATCAATTCGCTGATACGACAACCTGTGGCCAGAATCAGCTTCACTGCAATTTCACTGCGGCGGGTCATTGCGGCATTTTTTAGTGCGACCCCAAGCGCCCGTATTTCAATTTCGTCGAGCACTCTTGACCGCTCTACATCGGCTCCTCCGACTTGGCGTTTGGTTATGGTATCCAACGGATTTCTGTCAACTATTTCGCGGGCTAGTGCAAACCTGAACATCTGCTTCAAATCCGCCAACAGCATGTTGCCGGTGCGAAGCTTTCCAGCCTTTTTGGTTTCATCAAGGATCAGGAAAATATCCGCCTTTGTGACCAACTTGGCCTCTTTGCCGCCCAATGGCTCGAAGACACGACGCTCAAATTGCTCTTTGGTGTACTGGCCTCCATCTTTACGGCCAAGACGTTTGCCATCTGCTCTAAAGTGAGGCTGCAATTCAACCGCTGCCCACCGGTCGAAAAGTGCTTTGACCGTAATTCTTTGTTGAATCGCAAGTTCTTCGGCCGCTTTCGCAGCCGCAACCTCTTCCTTTTTGGTTTCAATGGCGCTTGATTTCTGCGCCTCGTTTTCGATGAAGTGTTCTCGCAGGTCACGCACGCCAGTTTGGTACAGCGTTGATAGGTCAGCTGCTTTTTTGTACGCGAGTGCCAGCGTCAGCCCGCCAGCATTTCCTTTTGGATGGTACTTACCAATGGGTAAAAATGGACGGCGGCCCTTCGAGTCTGTGTAGCGGAAGTAGAAAAGTCGCTCGCCAGTTGGCGTGATTCGACCCAAGAAGACGCCGGTGCCACGTTTGAAAGGTTGTGTTAGCCATTGATCCGTTTCCGTGGTCGTGGCTTGCATTGCTTTGTCGGTGATGGTTGTCATTGGCGGCGTTCGGTTCAGATGTGATAGCCATCATTTTATACTCTGGTCACCGTTCCGTCACCGTTGCACGCTTGCTTAACCTGGATGTTGATGGACGCTTCTAGATTAAAAACCACGTAAGCCATTGATAAATATTAATTTATATAAATATCATGATCCTGCTAGCTATAGTAAATAGATCATCTTTATTGACTACGAACCAAGGGGTAGTGGGTTCAATTCCTGCCAGCCGCACCAAAATCGAAAGCCTGCAACGAGAGTTGCAGGCTTTTTCGTTTTCTATCGTCTGTTCTTCGTGAAAACCAGTAGCCTAACTGCTTGTTATTTAACATTGGTTGAGCAAAGTGTTTACTAAACCCCCCGATTCTGATGACGAGGAAGAGAAAAATCTCGTCCCCGGTTCAGTAAGCGGTAAAAACTACATTACGCCACAAGGCTATGCACGCCTGCGCTCCGAACTGCTGGATCTGATTGATAACGAGCGGCCCAAAGTAGTCGAGATTGTTCATTGGGCCGCTAGCAATGGTGATCGCTCGGAAAATGGCGACTATCTGTATGGCAAGAAACGGCTACGGGAAATTGACAAGCACATCCGCTTTTTAACCCAAAGATTAAAAATCGCTGAGATAAGCAACCCTTGCATCCATGTGGGAAGCGATCAAGTTTTTTTTGGCGCTACCGTGACTTATGCTGATGACACAGGAAGCGAGCGGACCGTTACTATTTTAGGAATAGATGAAGCCATCAGTGGTCTTGGACAAATCAGTTGGATTTCTCCAGTGGCCAAAGCCCTGCTGAAATCAAGGATAGGTGATGAGGTTACCCTTGTCACCCCTCAAGGAAGTCAGTTGCTTGAGGTAGTCAAAGTAAATTATCTGTCTACCGAAAAAAGTAGGACAAGAGGTTAAGGCGTCAATTGGGTGCTTTGATGCGATGCACTCGCAACACTGAAACCGTGCGTTTGACGTTGCGCATCGCCGCAGCCAGATGAACGCGGTCTCGCACGGCAACGCTAAATCTCAAGTCAATTACACCATTGGCAGGTTCATTCCCCATATCTACATGAGTTATATCAACTTCGGCATTGGCAAGGGCCGAAGCGACCTTTGCCAGTACGCCTTTGCCATTAGAAACCGTCACCAATAGATTGGTTTCAAAAGTGCGAGTTGCTTCATCTGACCAGTCAACCGCGATAAAGCGCTCCGCGTCTCGTTGCTGCAGACGCTTTGCCAGAACGCAATCGTCTGTATGTACTGAC
>JAQGLT010000096.1 GCA_028292745.1 Polaromonas sp.
AAAAGATTGTTGCAGGTCTTCGTCACGCACCGAGTAAGGCAGGTTGCCGACGTATAGTTTGTTGCCCATGAAGGGACTCCTCTAAAACACAAAAATAAAAGCGATGGGGTCCCGAAAGCACAACAAATCTTCAACGTACCGCTGTAGCGCGCGAAACTGACCGATCACCTAACAAATGCGAATAACTTTATTCGCACGGGCATATTATGCTCCAGATCGAAAAATCGCAGCTATGCCCGGTAGCGTAGTGCCTAGTATTACCAACGGTCTCAAACAAACAGGGTAGTTTTAAATCCAAAGACAAGATTTATTACATTAATGTTACATTTTTGACGCGTTATAAATCAATATCCAGATAATGTTTGCCTTGAATGAAGTCGCACTTTACTTACCACTTCACTTCATTCTCAGGCGTTGCGCCAATGCGGTGAATTGATCTGTCGGCCCCTTCAAACTCTTCTTCTTGGCTCAGGCGCAGCCCAAGCAGCTGCTTGAGAGCGCCGTACACCACAAAGCCCATCAGTAGAGCCCAGCCCACGCCTATGCAGGTTCCAATCAGTTGCGCGGTAAAACTGACGCCACCCAGGCCACCCAGTGCTTTGCTGCCGAAGATACCGGCAGCCAGGCCGCCCCAGGTTCCGCACAGGCCATGAAGTGGCCAGACTCCCAGCACGTCGTCAATTTTCCATCTGTTCTGGGTCAGAGTGAACATGACCACAAAAACCGCGCCTGCAACACCGCCCACGACCAATGCACCCAACGGATGCATCACGTCGGAACCCGCACAGACCGCAATCAGTCCGGCCAGCGGTCCGTTGTGCACAAAGCCTGGGTCGTTTTTGCCAAAAGCCAGGGCGGCGAGCGTGCCGCCTACCATGGCCATCAGCGAATTCACGGCGACCAAGCCGGAGATTTTGTCCAAGGTCTGCGCGCTCATCACGTTGAATCCAAACCAGCCGACCACCAGAATCCATGCGCCCAGCGCCAAAAAGGGAATGTTCGATGGCGGGTGCGCGGACATCGCGCCGTCCTTGCGGTAGCGGTTGCTGCGGGCGCCAAGCAGAACGACTGCTGGAAGCGCCATCCACCCGCCCAGCGCATGCACCACGATGGAGCCGGCAAAGTCATGGAATTCAGCGCCCGTCAGTGATTGAATCCAGGCTTGGACACCGAAACGGTGATTCCAGGCCATGCCTTCGAAAAGTGGATAAACAAATCCAACAATGATGGCAGTCGCAATCAGTTGCGGATAAAAGCGCGCGCGCTCGGCGATGCCCCCTGAGATGATGGCCGGAATGGCCGCTGCGAAGGTCAGCAAAAAGAAAAACCTGACAAGTTCATATCCGTTCTTGGCTGCCAGCTCTTCGGCGCCGACAAAGAAATGGGTGCCATAGGCCAGGCTGTAGCCCACCGCAAAATAAACCACGGTCGAAACCGAGAAATCCACCAGGATTTTCACCAGCGCATTGACCTGGTTCTTTTTTCGGACCGTTCCAAGTTCTAGAAAAGCAAATCCGGCATGCATTGCCAGCACCATGATGCCGCCCAACAGAATGAACAAGGCGTCTGCGCCTTGTTTTAGTGCTTCCATATGTTTTCCCTGGATGAAATGTATTTTATTGGTGCGTTTTCTGGCAAATGCTGACAATCGCACCAAAATAAAGCAAGAAATGCGCCTTGAGGAGCGCTGCTGCAACAGGAGCGGGCTCAGGCATTTCAAAACGCGCATCGCTGATGCCGCCGATATAATGCCGGCTGTCATTGGGGAGTAGCCGCCCTTCTTTAGTGAGAGGGGTTTGCGTCAACAGACTTGTGTGGCCTGCAACGGGCCGACATGGCGCAAACAGTTTTCAAGCCTGGCGAGACCTTTGACTGCACAGCCTCCCCAACTTTTAACAGCTTCAGGCCGGAGGGGGCCGTGCGGTCATCGGTTTTCATTCCGGCCGGAGCTTATTTGTTTCATGGAAGCCTTCCTCGTCTCCACAGGGATCGTCGCACTCGCTGAAATGGGCGACAAGACCCAGCTGCTCGCACTGGTGCTGGCGGCGCGGTTTCGCAAACCCTGGTCGATCGCCCTTGGCATTCTGGTCGCCACCCTTGTCAACCATGCCATGGCCGGCGCGCTCGGGGCCTGGGTCACGACCTTCCTCAGTCCGCAGACCCTGCGCTGGATACTGGGGGTTTCCTTTATTGCGATGGCCGGGTGGATGCTGATTCCGGACAAGCTCGACGACGATGACCTCGACAAGAAGCCGCCGCGTTTTGGTGTCTTCGGCACCACGCTGCTGGTGTTTTTCCTGGCCGAAATGGGCGATAAGACGCAGATCGCGACCGTGATGCTGGCGGCCCGGTTTGATGCCTACCTCTGGGTGGTCGCGGGCACCACGCTGGGCATGATGCTGGCCAACGCGCCGGTGGTCTGGCTCGGCAGCCGTTTCATGCACCTGATCCCGCTTCGGGCGGTGCATATCGTGTCAGCCCTTGTCTTTGCGGCACTGGGCGGGCTGGCGCTGCTGGTGCGCCCCTAGATTGCTATACTGATGAAGCGCCGATTTGCTCAGCTTGCGGGCGCTTAACAAGTACCGCTAAAGACGACGCTCCATGAACCCGGACTCGCTTAGCGATGCCGGGTTTTCTTTTTTCCGCGCCGCTGTGCGGCCCTACTTATTGTCCTGATCTCATCGCTTTATCGTGGATCCATCAACCGTGCCGTCCCCTCCCGTCCTGGTCGCCAAGCCCGCATCGATGCACTTTGCCGACACGCTGCCGTTGCGCAGCGGCGCATCGATTCGCGCGTATGACCTGAGCTATGAGACCTACGGCCAGCTCAATGCCGACAAGTCCAACGCGGTGCTGATCTGCCATGCGCTGAACGCATCGCACCATGTCGCCGGCGTTTACCTGGATGCCGCCGGCCGGGTGCAGAGCAAATCCGAAGGCTGGTGGGACACGATGATCGGCCCCGGCAAGCCGGTCGACACCAACCGGTTTTTTGTCATCGGCGTCAACAACCTGGGCTCGTGCTTCGGCTCCACCGGGCCGATGCAGGCCCACCCGGACACGGGCGAGGTGTACGGCGCCGATTTTCCGGTGATCACGGTGCAGGACTGGGTCAACGCGCAGGCCCGGCTGCTCGATGCGCTGGGCATCCAGACCTTGGCAGCCGTCATGGGCGGCAGCCTGGGCGGCATGCAGGCCCTTAGCTGGACGCTGGAGTACCCTGAACGCGTCCGGCATGCGGTGGTGGTGGCCAGCGCGCCCAACCTGACGGCCGAAAACATCGCCTTCAATGAAGTGGCCCGCCGCGCCATCGTGACCGACCCCGACTTTCACGGCGGCCACTTCTACAAGCACGGCGTGCTGCCCAAGCGCGGCCTGCGCATCGCCCGCATGATCGGCCACATCACCTACCTGAGCGACGATGTGATGAACGAAAAGTTTGGACGACAGCTGCGTGACGCTACCGGCATCAAGTTTTCCACCCAGGAGGTCGAGTTCGAGATCGAAAGCTACCTGCGCTACCAGGGCGACAAGTTCGCCGAATACTTCGATGCCAACACTTACCTGCTGATCACCCGCGCCCTTGACTACTTCGACCCTGCCAGCGAATTCGGCGGCGACCTGAGCCGCGCCTTGGCCAGCGCCCGCGCCAAGTTCCTGCTGGTGAGCTTCACCACCGACTGGCGGTTTTCGCCGGCGCGCAGCCGCGAGATCGTCAAGGCGCTGCTCGACAACCAGATTGATGTGAGCTACGCCGAGATCGACGCGCCGCATGGCCACGATGCCTTTTTGCTCGATGACGCACGCTACCTGGGCGTAGTGCGCTCTTATTTCAATAGCAAGGTGGCCGCATGACCGGAACCACGCAAACCCGTGTGAGGCCCTCGCCAGACCAGCTGTCGATTGCCCGGCTGGTGCCTAAAGGCTCCCGCGTGCTGGACCTGGGCTGCGGCAACGGCGCGCTGCTCGACTACTTGATCCGCGAGCGCGGCTGCTCGGGCTACGGTGTCGAGATCGACGACGCCAATGTGCAGGCCTGCGTGGCGCGGGGCGTGAATGTGATCCAGTTCAACCTGGAAGAAGGCCTGGCTTTGTTCGGTGACGCTTCGTTCGATGTGGTGCTGCAGATCGACACGCTGCAGCATCTGCGCAATGCCGAGGTCATGCTGCGCGAGACTGCCCGCGTGGGCCGCCTCGGCGTGGTGGCGTTTCCCAATTTCGGCCACTGGCCCAACCGGCTGGCCGTGCTGCGCGGCCGCATGCCGGTGACCAAGGTGCTGCCTTACCAGTGGTACGACACGCCGAACATCCGCGTCGGCACGCTGCGGGATTTCGCCGCGCTGGCCCGGCAGAACAGCTTGCAAATCCTCGATTCGTTTGGCTTGCAGGACGGCCGGGAGGTGCGTTTCTGGCCCAATGCCCGCGCCAGCCGCGCCGTGTTCAAGCTGCAGCGCGCCTGAAGCGGACGCCGCCCGCTTTCCCCAGGCTTGTAGCCGCCTTTAACGCCTGACCGGAGACGCCACATGAGTTTGCCTACCGTGGAGGAACAGCCGGCGGCTGTTTCTTTCCGAGACGCTTTCAAATTCTGGCTGCAGCTGGGCTTCATCAGCTTCGGCGGGCCGGCCGGGCAGATTGCCATCATGCACCGCGAGCTGGTCGAGAAAAGGCGCTGGATTTCCGAAAAGCGCTTTTTGCATGCGCTGAACTTCTGCATGCTGCTGCCCGGCCCCGAGGCCCAGCAGCTGGCAACCTACCTGGGCTGGCTGATGCACAAAACACGCGGCGGCGTGGTGGCGGGCGCGCTGTTCGTGCTGCCGTCGCTGGTGCTGCTGATAGCGCTCAGCTGGATCTACATGGCCTTCGGGCAGCTGCCGCTGGTGGCCGGGATTTTCTACGGCATCAAGCCGGCGGTGGCCGCCATCGTGCTGCATGCCCTGCACCGCATTGCCGGTAAATCCCTGGGAAATCCGCTGCGGGTGCCAGTGCCCTGGGTGCTGGCGGCGATGAGTTTCATCGCGGTGGCGGTCTTGAGGCTGCCGTTTCCGGTGGTGGTGCTGAGCGCCCTCTTGATCGGCGCAGTGCTGGCGCGGCTGGCGCCCGGTGCGCTGGCGCGGGGCGGCGGGCATGCGTCCGCCGCCAAGGGCCTGCATCAGGCCGCCCTGATCGACGACGACACGCCGACGCCAGGCCATGCGCTGTTCAGCATGCTCCGGCTCGCCAAGGTGCTGGGGGCGGGTGCGCTGCTCTGGCTGCTGCCCATGGCCGCGCTGCTGGCCGCCCATGGCTGGTCGGGCACGCTGACGCAGGTCGGCTGGTTTTTCACCAAGGCGGCGCTGCTGACGTTTGGCGGGGCCTATGCGGTGCTGCCGTACATGAACCAGGCGGCGGTCGAGCATTACCAGTGGCTGACCACCGCGCAGATGATGGACGGCCTGGCGCTGGGCGAAACCACGCCCGGCCCGCTGATCATCGTGGTGGCCTTCGTCGGTTTCGTCGCCGGCTGGGCCAGGCAGGTGATGGGCCCGGAAGCGCTGTTCCTGGGTGCCGCGCTGGCGGCCTGTGTGGCGACCTGGTTCACCTTCCTGCCGTCGTTCATCTTCATTTTGGCCGGCGGCCCCTGGGTCGAGTCGACGCGCGGCAACCTGAAGCTGACCGCGCCGCTGGCGGCGGTGACGGCGGCGGTGGTCGGGGTGATTGCCAATCTTGCTCTTTTTTTCATAGCTGCTGTCGCATATCCAGCAAGCGCAGGGCGGCTGTTTGATGCACAACCCGACTGGGTGGCGTTGGCGCTGGTGCTGCTGGCGGCGCTGGCCTTGTGGCGCCTGAAGTGGGGCGTGATTCCGGTGATCGCCGCCGCAGCCGCCGCCGGCCTCGGGTTGCGACTGCTGGGCTGGGCCTGATTCGGCAGTTTGCTCCCGCAGGGCCGGCCCGGGTGCGCGGCCGCCAGCCGCCAGGCAGGCCTCGGGCCAGCAGGGAAAAGCCGGCGACTGGCGTTCGACCCCGCTGGCCCCATCCCAGTGTTGCCAGCGAGGGAAGGAGAAACATCGGGGAAAGCCAGGAAAATCAGGAAATTTATGAGCAAAACGGGCTCTAGCGCATACAGCGCCTGCGCAAGCAGCTATGGATTCAGGAGCGTCAAGGCTGCCCGGCCTGGCTGTTGCCCGCCAGTTGCAACCGCTCCCGTAGCAAAAACACCGGTTGCCCCGGATGCCGCGGTTGAACGCCAAGGCTATTTCGCGCCAGTCGCCGCGTTATCCTCCTGACCATGCAAGACAGCCATGCCGACCACCCCGGCGCCGCGCAGGCGGCAAGCCCGGCGCTGCGCCTGGCCGAGCGCCTGTTCGGCGACTGGGTGCATCGGGTCACGCCGGCCACGCTGCGGCTTGACGCCATGGCCGGCCTGCTGGGGGCGGTGCTGGTGCTGCCGCAGGGCATCGCCTTCGCCACGCTGGCCGGCCTGCCGCCCGAGTACGGCCTCTACACCGCGATTGTTCCGTGCATCGTCGCCGCGCTGTTCGGCTCCAGCTGGCATGTCATGTCGGGGCCGACGAACGCCAACTCGCTGGCGCTGTTCGCCATGCTGTCGCCGCTGGCCGCCGCCTTCAGCCCGGCGTACATCCAGCTGGCGCTGGCGGTGACGCTGATGGTCGGCGTGCTGCAGTGGCTGATCGGCGCGCTGCGGCTGGGCCTGCTGGCCAATTTCATCTCGCCGGCGGTGCTGTTCGGCTTCACCTCGGGCGCGGCGCTGCTGATCGGGGTGCATGCGCTGCCGGATTTCCTGGGCCTGCCCGACGCGCCGCAGCAGGGCGCCGGCGCCGTGGTGGCGCATGTGCTGACGCAGTTTTCCGCCGTGCAGCCGGCGGCGCTGGCCGTGGCCGGCCTGGCGCTGGCGGTGGCGCTGGGGGTGCGCCGCTGGCGGCCCGGCTGGCCCTACATGCTGATCGGGCTGGCGCTGGCCACGCTGCTGGCCTGGCTGGGCGAGCAGCTGCTGCCCGGCGCCGGCGCGGCGGCGTTTTCAGCGCTGGACACCGTGGGCGCCATCGCCACGCCGTGGCCGCGCTTCGAGTTGCCGCGCATCAGCTGGGCGCAAGCCTCTGACCTGGTGGGCCTGGCGTTTGCGCTGACCATCGTGGCGCTGGGGCAGGACATCTCGATCGCCAAGACGGTGGCGCTGCGCTCGGGCCAACGCATCGACGCCAACCGTGAGTTCCGCGGCCAGGGGCTGTCGAACATCGTCGGCGGCTTCTTCTCCTGCTACGTGTCCTGCGGCTCGATGAACCGCTCCATGCCCAACCTGCAGGCCGGCGCCCGCACACCGCTGGCGTCGGTGTTCTCGGCGCTGCTGCTCTTGGGGCTGGTGGCGGTCAGCGCGCCGCTGCTGGCCGAGATTCCGATGGCCGCGCTGGCGGCGCTCCTGGTGCTGGTGGCGCTGACGCTGCTGGACATGGCGCGGTGGCGGCAACTGTTGGCCTTGAGCCGCACCGATTTCGGCGTGGCGCTGGCCACGATGGTCGCCACGGTCACCATCCGGCTCGAAATCGCCATCCTGCTGGGCACGCTGCTGTCGCTGATGTCGTTTTTGTACCGCACCTCGCGGCCGGCGATGCGTACCATGGGCTTTGACAGCCGCGGGCTGGCCCGCCAGTTCGTCGTGATCGACGATGCGCCGCATTCGGCGGACGAAGTAGGCCCGGGGCCGGCAGGCGAAGCGGAGAACGTGGAGGCGCTATCTCCCTCCAAGTTCCCGTCGCGGAACTGGCTTCGCCAGGCCGCAGGCGGGGCGGCCCCCTCGGGGGGCAGCGAACCACACGAAGCGGGGAGCGTGGGGGCCATCCTTCCGGAATGCCCGCAATTGAAACTGCTGCGCATGGAGGGCGAGGTGTATTTCGGCGCGACCCAGCATGTGGCCGACATCCTGCATGCGCTGCGCAGCCAGCCGAATCCGCAAAAACACCTGCTGGTGATGGCCAAGAGCATGAATTTCATCGACCTGGCCGGCGCCGAGCTGTGGGCCGCCGAGCTGGCGGCGCGCCGGGCCATGGGCGGCAACCTGTACTTTCACCGGCCGCGGCCCGAAGTGATCCGGATGTGGCGCAAGACCGGCTTTACCGACGTGCTGGGGCCGGCGCACCAGTTTTCCGACAAGTTCAGCGCCATTTCAACCATTTTCGGCGCGCTGGACCCGGAAATCTGCCGGCGCTGCAGCGCCCGCATTTTCTGGGAATGCGCCACCGCGCCCGGGGCCGACGATCCGGCCAACCAGCCTCGGGTTTGAAGGCGCATCGCTGCCGGGGCAGGCCATCAACGCCTGCGGCTCGCTCAGCCCGGCCCGCCGGCGCGGCGAAACGTCAGGTTGATGCGCCACCGGCCCAGGCGCGGATGCGCGCCATCGGCCAGCGGCGCAATGCCGTGGTAGGCCAGCCGGGACGGCCCGCCCCACACCGCCACGTCGCCATGCGCCAGCCGCAGGCGGGCCGGGCGGTCGGTGCGCCGGGGCGTGCCGAACAGGAACACGGCCGGCAGGCCCAGCGACACCGACACGATCGGCGCGGCCAGGTCGGCTTCGTCCCGGTCCTGGTGCAGCGACAGCCGGGCGCCCGGCGCATAGCGGTTGACCAGGCAGGCGTCGGGCAGAAAATCCGCGAACCCGGCCTGCCTGGCGGCGCGCGCCGCCACATCGGCAAAGCAGCCCGGCATGGCCGGCCACGGCCGGCCGGTCAGGGGGTCGGCGCTGGCATAGCGGTAACCGCTCCGGTCCGACACCCAGCCCAGCGCGCCGCAGTTCGTCATGCCGGCCGACATGGCCCGCCCGCCGGGCGTGATGAAGTGGCGCAAGGGCGCGGCCGCGATCACCTGCGCAGCCGCTGCCAGCAGCGCGTCTGCTTCGGCGCAGGCAAACCCGCGCAGCAGCAGGGCGCCGTCTGCAAGCGACTCGGGCGCGGCATCGGGTGGTGCCGGGAGGCCAGCCGCATCGTCAAACAGGCTGCGGGGCGTCAAGCAGCGCCTCCTGCCGGGCCTGCGGCTTTTTTCGCCGCTCCGGGCTTGTCTTTTATTCCAAATGCCATCAGCGCCTCATTCTGATGGCGCCTGCCCAAGGACCGTGAAACGGCTCACCAGTTGCCGGCTTTCTCCCGGGGCCAGCATCTGAATGCCCAGCTGCCGCCACTGCGCCTGCGGTGCGTTCAGCGCGGCGTTGGCATGCTGCACCGGCTCGGCCGCGAAAAAGCCACGGTTCTCTGGCGAATCAGGCGAATACACCTGGAAATACGGCGTGTCGGGGGAGGAAAGTTCGAGCGAAACGCCGCGCTCGGGCCAGGCGATGCGCGTTTTTCCGCTCCAGCCGTCAAAGCCGTTGTCCAGATTTTGCCCACAGATCAGTCGATTTTGCAGGCTGTAGGCGGCAGTTGCTGACAATCGGTCCACTGGCAGCACATCGGCATCGACGCTCCAGACATGCGACACATCGGTGTCCAGGAGGGTTTGTGGGGTGCAGGGGTAATAGGGGTGCAGACCCAGGCCACAGGGCATGGGCCGGTCCGACAGGTTGCGGCAGTCCAGCGTGACGGTGCAGGCCTCGGGCGACAGCGAAATGCGCTGGCGCGACGCGTAGGTCCAGGGCCATTCGTCGGCGGCATGCCGGTACAGCAGATCGATCCCGTCTTCCTGCGCGTGCTCGACGGACCAGGCGGCGCGCCAGCCCTGGCCGTGCAGCGGGCTGGCGTCGCCCGGCAGGTTGCAGGCCAGGTGAATGGCCCGGCCGTCGCACTGAAAGCGGCCGCCGCGAATCCGGTTGGCGTACGGCACCAGCGGGAAGCAGGCCGATGCCAGCACGTCGACATAGTTTTCGTCGGTTCCGCGCAGCAAGGGCTGGCGGCCGGCCGGGCCCAGGATGTCGAAACGCGCAATGCTCCCGCCGACGGCGGGCAGCACGTCAAGCGCCAGCGCGCCGGCGCGCAGCGTGAAACGTTGTGGGGTCATAGTTTTGCGAGCCTTCCGCCGTCAACGGCAAGGGTGGTTCCGGTGATGAATTTGGCATCGTCGCTGGCCAGGAACGCGACGGCGGCGGCAACGTCCTCGGGTTGCCCCACATCGCGCCTGTCCAGGGTTTCAACGCCCGAGCGCAGGTTGGGATTCCGCCAGAGCATCGGCGTGTCGATGGCGCCCGGCAGCACCGCGTTGGCCCGTATGTTGCGGTCGCGCCCTTCGATGGCGGTGCTCCGTGTCAGCGACACCATCGCCGCCTTGGCAGCCGCGTACGGCGCCATGTTGGCGCTGGTCTCGACCGCATGCACGCTGGCGATGTTGATGATGACGCCGCCGGCCTCGCCCATGTGCAGGAACGCCTGCTGGGTGAAGAAATCCGCGCCCAGCAGGTCCACCCGCAGCACCGCCAGCCAGTCGTCCGCCGTCCACTGGGCCAGCGTCTTGAAGGTCATCAGGCCCGCGTTGTTGACGATGATGTCCAGCCGGCCGAAGGTCGTCATGGTGGCGGCAACGCAGGCGCTGACCTGCGCCTCGTCGCCGACATCGCAGCCGATGCCCAGCGTGCGCACGCCATGCCGGCCGGCCAGGGCCGTGGCCACCGCCGACGCAGGGCCGGCCTGCAGGTCGGCAACCACCACATCCGCGCCATCGGCGGCGAGCCGCTCGGCAATGGCCGCGCCAATGCCGCTGGCGGCGCCGGTCACGATGGCGACCCTGCCGGCAAATCTCAGGCTCATGCTTCATTCCCCTGGTTGGCCGGCGCGGTGTCGGGCTGGTTGAGCAGCCTGCGCGCGTGCGCCTGCTGGTCGCGCGCATGCTCGCCCTCGGCCTGATGGGGCATCACGACCGGCACCACCAGGCACATGCTCTGGGTCGGCAGCACGTCGCGCCAGTCGGCAATCAGCTGCTTGTAGGCCGTGCCCACCGGACGGATCCTGCGGTCCAGGTCGAACAGGCCGACGGCGTTGACGTGGTTGTTGCGCACCCGCAGCGCGCTGTCCCAGTCGGTCTGGTCGGTCAGCGAATACCAGGTGAAGCCGACGATGGGCACGCCGCTGTTGCGCACCCGCAGCACATTGGCCCATTCCTTCCAGAGCCAGTTCACCGCCTCGGTGCCCAGCGGCCCCTCGGCCATGTTGGTTTCGGTGTGCATCACCGGCAGTTGGTAGCGGTCGTGGTACTGGCGGGTGATCTCGTCGTAGCCGAACACTTCGCCCGAGGCGCGGGTCGAGCCGTCGGCGGCCACCCGGTGTTCGTTGGTCGCGTAGTAGTCGTTGCCCAGAATGCAGTGCTGCTTGATCCGGTTGCCCAGAAAGAAATGGTATTCCTGGCGCGTCATGCCGTTGTCGAGCAGGTATTCGTACATCTCCGAATCCACCCGGCGGCCGTAGTTCAGGTCGAGCGAGAGAAAGCGCATCGAATTCATCAGCTCGGCCGGCTTGATGGCCGCCGGATTCTCCGCGTGGAAGTATTCCGACGACTCGCTCTGCACGAAGATGGCGTCGGGCCGCACCTGCAGGATGGCCCGCATCGCCAGCACGTTGGCCTTGACGATGTGCTTGAGGGCGGTCACGAAAGCGGCGTCGCTCGACAGCTGCTCGTTCCACCAGCCGTAGCGGGCCGAAAACACGGCGCAGATGTACATCTCGTTGACCGGCGTGTACAGCTGCACCCAGGGAAAGCGCACCGCAAAGGCGCGCGCATAGGCGCAGAACTGCGCCGGAAAATCAGGGTTCTGAAAGTTGCCCAGCCAGTCGGGCACGCCGAAGTGGCACAGGTCCACGATCGGCACGATGTTGCGGCGTTTGAGCTCGGCAAAGGTCAGGTCGGCGAATTCCCAGTCGTAGCGTCCGGGCCCGAGCAGCGTCGTATGCAGCGGCGGGCCGTAGCGCAGGTATTCAATGCCCAGCTCCTGGACCAGCGCGAAATCTTCCCGCCAGCGCTGGTAGTGAAAGCAGCTTTGCATCTCGTCGACACGGGTGCGCCCGCCGTCGATGGTGGGCACGCTGTTTTCGATGCCGGTGCAGAACATGAAGGTGGCGATGGCGCGGTCTCCTGGAAGCTTGGCGGGGCTGGCGGGAAAGACCGGCCAGCTTAGCGCAAAGCGCCGCCCGTGTCGCCGCCTTAAAATTTATGGAAAAAGTGCCTCCAGCGCAATACCCGCCTGCTCAGACAGCTATTAAATATGTAGCAATTAAGCGGGGCTGGTGACGCCTTGTAACGCAATGGCTGTGTATCTTTGCGCAAACCCTTTCCCTGTGCGCGCGCTGCACCGTGCCGCGGCGTGTACCGCTTGAAATTTCATGAAAAAGCGCGCATGCGCAATCGCCGCCTGTGTCTTGTGCTATGGAAAAAATACCAATAAATGCGTTTCAGTCTGCCAGCCCGGACAGGATCGGGCACTCCGGCCGGCTGTCTCCGGCGCAGCAGTGCGCCAGTTGCGCCAGCGTCTGCCGCATCGCCTCCATCTCGGCAATGCGCCGGCCCAGGTCGGCCACATGCGCCTCGGCGATGCGCTTCACGTCGGCGCTGGCGCGCTGCTTGTTCTGCCACAGCTTGAGCAATTCGCCGATCTCGGCCATGCTGAAGCCGAGCGTTCGGGCCCGGCGGATGAAGCGCAGGGTGTGGATTTCGTTGTCGCCGTACTGCCGGTAGCCGGCATCGGTGCGGTGCACCGTGGGCAGCAGCCCCAGCGACTCGTAGTGGCGGATCATCTTGGCCGACACGCCCGAGCGGACGGCGGCCTGGCCGATGTTGAACGGACCGGCGCCTGGCCTGCGGGCTGTCATGGCGAACTCCCTTTCCAGCGGCGCAGCAGCAGGGCGTTCATCACCACGCTGACGCTGCTCAGCGCCATCGCCGCGCCGGCGACCACCGGGCTGAGCAGGCCGAAGGCGGCCAGCGGAATGCCGACCACGTTGTAGAAAAACGCCCAGAACAGGTTTTGCCGGATCTTGGCGTAGGTGCGGCGCGAGATGTCGATGGCGTCGGCCACCAGCGCCGGGTTGCCGCGCATCAAGGTGATGCCGGCGGCGTGCATCGCCACGTCGGTGCCGGTGGACATGGCAATGCCCACGTCGGCGGCGGCCAGCGCCGGCGCGTCGTTGATGCCGTCGCCGACCATCGCCACCCGGCCGCCGTTCTTGCCGACCTGCGCCTTGAGCTGGGCGATGAGGGCGGCCTTGTCCTCGGGCAGGACTTGCGCATGCACGATGTCGATGCCGAGCTGCCCGGCCACCGCGCTGGCGCTGCCCTGGTTGTCGCCGGTGATGAGCGCCGTCTGGATGCCCAGCGCCTGCAGCCGCGCCACCGCCGGGCCGGCCGCCGCCTTGAGCGTGTCGCCAAAGGCCAGCAGCGCCAGCAGCTGCGGCGCGCCTGTCACATCGGCCAGCCAGGACACGGTGCGGCCCGCGCCCTCCAGCGCCCGGGCATTCGCGGAGAAGGCACCGAGGTCCACGCCCAGCTCCCGCATGAAGCGCGGGCTGCCCAGTCGCAGCTCGCGCCCTTCGACGACGGCGGACATGCCGCGTCCAGCCACCGCACGGACTTGCGCTGCTGGCGGCACGCTGCGCTGCTCTTGCAGGGCCAGTTGCGTGACCGCCTTGGCCAGCGGGTGTTCGCTGCCGGCCTGGATGGCGGCGGCCCAGGCCAGAACGGCATCGCGGGGCATGTCGCCGCATGGCTGCAGCGCGACCAGCTCGGGCCGGCCTTCGGTCAGCGTGCCGGTCTTGTCGAAGGCGACCACCCGCACCTGGTGCGCCACTTCCAGCGCCTCGGCGTCCTTGATCAGGATGCCGTGCTTCGCCGCCACGCCGGTGCCGGCCATGATGGCGGTCGGCGTGGCCAGCCCGAGCGCGCAGGGGCAGGCAATCACCAGCACCGCCACGGCGTTCAGGATGGCGGTTTCCCAGTTGCCGGTGGTCAAGCCCCAGCCCAGCAGCGTGACGAAGGCAATGCCGATGACCACCGGCACGAACACCGCGCTCACCTGGTCGACCAGCCGCTGGATGGGCGCTTTTTTGGCCTGCGCCGACTCGACCATCCGCACGATGCGCGCCAGCGTCGATTCGGCGCCGACCGCGCTGGTGCGCACCACGATCAAGCCTTCGCCGTTCACCGCGCCGCCGGTCACCCGGTCGCCGGCATGCTTGTTCACCGGCAGGCTTTCGCCGGTGATCAGCGACTCGTCGACTTCGCTCGCGCCTTCGACGATGTCGCCATCGACCGCAATGCGCTCGCCGGGCCGCACCACGACCAGGTCGTCAACTTGCACGCTGGCAATCGGCGTGTCGACGTCCTGGCCGCCCCGGCGGACACGCGCCGTTTCAGGCCGCAGCGCATTGAGCGCCCGGATGGCCTCGGTGGTCTGGTGCTTGGCGCGTGCCTCCATCCATTTGCCCAGCAGCACCAGCGTGATGACGACGGCCGACGCCTCAAAGTAAAGGTGCGGCATGCCGTGCGCGCCATGGCGCAGCAGCAGGTACACGCTCAGCCCGTAGGCCGCCGACGTGCCCACCGCCACCAGCAGGTCCATGTTGCCCGCGCCGGCCCGCAGCGCCTTCCAGCCGGCCCGGTAAAACCGCGCCCCGAGCCAGAACTGCACCGGCGTGGCGAGCAGCCACTGCAGCCAGCCGTCCAGCATCCAGGACTGGCCGAACAGCATGCCGACCATCGGCAGCGCCAGCGGCGCCGACAGGGCGGCCGCCACGGCAATCGGCCATCCGCTGGCGCTGGCCGGTGCCGCCGGCTGGCCGCCGCCAGCGCCTTCGGGCCGAATCGCCGCTGCCGGGTAGCCGGCCTTGGCAGCAGCGGCCATGAGCTGCGGAAAACCGGCCGCGTTGCCGGCCACGGTGACCTCGGCGGTTTCGGTGGCCAGGTTGACCTCGGCCGACAGCACGCCCGGCACCTGCCGCAGGGCTTTTTCGACCCGCGACACGCACGAGGCGCACGTCATGTCGCCGATTTGGAGCCTCAGCGTTTGCTCCGCCACGGCATAGCCGGCTTTTTCGACGGCCGCCTTCAGGGTGGGCAGGGTGACGCCGGCGCCGGCCTTGACGCTGGCTTCTTCGGTGGCGAAGTTGACGCTGGCCTCCTCAACGCCCGGCGTGCCGGCCAGCGCTTTTTCAACGCGGGCCACGCACGAGGCGCAGGTCATGCCCGTGACCGGAAAACGCCATTCTTTCAGGGCATCTGCCGGGGCCAGGCGAGCGGGCAATGGGGCGGCGAGGGACATATGGGTTTTCTCCTGATGAAGCGGTGCGGCAGGGCAATGAGGCAAGTCTGAACCTTGCCATGAGGGTAGGGTCAAGCCAGGTGCGGCAATAACCCTGAAACGCTCGCGGAATTGCCCAACGCCGGTTGACCCTGCCCCCATGGCAAGGTTCAGACTGCAGGGGGTCTTTTCTACCACTACCCTTCAAGGAGCTTTCATGGAATTCAATGTCCCCAACATGAGCTGCGGCCACTGCGCCGGCGTCATCACCCAGGCGGTCCAGCAACTCGATGCCGACGCCATGATCAGCATTGACCTGCCGACCAAGAAAGTCACGGTTGAAACAGCGCAGGAGCGGCAAACCGTCGCCGAGGCATTGACCGAGGCAGGCTACCCGACCCACTGATCAAGGATGCGGGCAGCCGGTCATTCCGTTTGCGTTGCCTGCCGACGCCACATCGATGGGTACGGCGTCTGTCTTGCCATGCCGCAGGACGGCGTTGCGGCTTGTTTCGCTTGCATCGGAATGGAACTGCAAGGCATTTGGGCGCCCTCTATAGAATGATTCTTCCTTGACTTTCTGCGAGCGCCTGTGTCCGACCGTTTTGCCGTTCTGCCCCAATACCTGCTGCCCAAGCAGGCGCTGACCCATTTCGCCGGCTTTGTCGCGTCGCGCGAGCGCGGCTGGGTGACCACCGAAATCATCCGCCGCTTTGTTGCCAAGTACCGGGTCAACATGGACGAGGCGGCGAATTCCGATATCGCCAGCTACCTCACGTTCAACGACTTTTTCACCCGCGCCCTCAAGCCCGGCGCCCGGCCGCTGGCGAGCGCCGACCTGGTCTGCCCGGTCGATGGCGCCATCAGCCAGTTCGGCCGCATCGAGCATGACCAGCTGATCCAGGCCAAGGGCCACACCTACTCCACCACGGCCATGGTCGGCGGCGACCAGGCATTGGCCGCGCAGTACCTGAACGGCAGCTTTGCCACGCTCTACCTGAGCCCCAGGGACTACCACCGCATCCACATGCCGTGCGACGGGCGCCTGGCGCGGATGGTCTACGTGCCCGGCGACCTGTTCTCGGTCAATCCGGTCACCGCGCGCGGCGTGCCGGGCCTGTTCGCACGCAACGAGCGGGTGGTCTGCGTGTTCGAGTCGGCGCGCGGGCCGTTCGTGCTGGCGCTGGTCGGCGCCACCATCGTCGGCAGCATGGCGACCGTCTGGCACGGCGTCGTCAACCCACAGCGCGGCAAGGGGGTGCGCCAGTGGGACTACCCGGCGTCGCCGGACAAGCCCGAGGACGCGATTTTCCTGAAGCAGGGCGAGGAAATGGGCCGCTTCCTGCTGGGCTCGACCGTGGTCATGCTGTTTCCCGAAGCGCCGCTGCGCTTCAATGCCGACTGGGTGCCGGGCCGGGCCGTGCGGCTGGGCGAGGCCATGGCGGCCTACGCGGTGCCTGCGCAGGCGTGACAGCCCGCGAAGATCCCGCTGGCCGCATACCCCACTGCCCCGATTCCCACAGCCGTTTGCGCCTTGCGCCGACCTGGCGTTCACCGGCCCCGGCGTAATTTAAAGTCCCGCCACCCAAAGGAGCCGTCATGCCACGTGGAGACAAATCCGCCTATACCGACAAGCAAAAGCGCCAGGCCGAGCACATTGAAGAGGGCTACGAGAAACGCGGCGTCGCCAAGGAAGAAGCCGAAGCCCGGGCCTGGGCCACGGTGAACAAGGAAACCGGCGGCGGAAAGAAAAGCGGTTCTGGCCGGGGCAAGGCCATGGACACCAGCCCCTCGAAAAAAGGCGGACGTGCCGGTGGCGCCGCCGCCGCCGCGCGCACGCCCGAGGAACGCTCGGCCTCGGCCAAAAAAGGCGCGGCCACCCGCAAGAGGAATGCCGAGAAAAGCTGAGCAAAAGCTGGGCATCAGGGCTTGAGCAGGTGGTCGCGGTGCCCGGCCTGCGGGCCACGGGGCCAGACGCTGCGGGCGTTGATGGTTTCGCCGCCCTGGGCACCATTCCGCCCCGTCACAGGGTCATTCGCACAGGCGTAAAGTCGTTCCTTGCACCCAACTCATTTCGGAGCCCGCCATGAACGCCCCCCTGCACCGCGAAATTCCCGCCAGCATCCTCGACGCCGCCCAGGCGTTGTCCCAGGTCACCGCCCAGTGGGATGGCGACATCGTGCAGCAGCTCAGCGATTACATCGCCATTCCCGCTAAATCGCCGACCTTCGACCCCGACTGGGCAAAGCACGGCCACATCGACACCGTGATGCGCCATGCCGCCAGCTGGGTCGAGGCGCAGAAGGTCGAGGGCTTGACGCTGGAAGTGGTGCGGCTCGAAGGACGCACGCCGGTGCTGTTCTTTGAAATTCCGGCCACCCGCGCCGATTCGACCCAAACGGTCCTGATGTACGGCCACCTCGACAAGCAGCCCGAGTTCACCGGCTGGCGCAATGACCTCAGTCCCTGGGCCGCCACCTACGAGGACGGCAAGCTCTACGGCCGGGGCGGCGCCGACGATGGCTATGCGGTGTATGCCAGCATCGCCGCTGTACAGGCCTTGAAAGCCCAGAACGTCCCGCATCCGCGCATTGTCGGCCTGATCGAGACCTGCGAGGAAAGCGGCTCCTACGACCTTTTGCCTTATGTCAATGCGCTCAAGGACCGGCTGGGCGAAGTGGCGCTGGTGGTGTGCCTGGACTCGGGCGCGGGCAACTACGACCAGCTGTGGCTGACCACCAGCCTGCGCGGCAACGCGGCCGGCGTGCTCAAGGTCGAAATTTTGACCGAGGGCGTGCATTCGGGCGACGCCAGCGGCCTGGTGCCGTCGAGCTTTCGCATCATGCGCCAGGTGCTCGACCGGCTCGAAGACAGCAAGACCGGCCGCCTGCTGCCGCAGAGCTTTCATTGCGAGGTGCCGCCCGACCGGCTGGCGCAGGCGCGGGCCACGGCGGCCATCCTGGGCGACGAAATCTACAAGCGCTTCCCGTGGGCGCATTACGACTGCGAGGGCGCCACCACCTTCGCGCTGCCGACCACCACCGACCCGGTCGAGGCGCTGCTCAACCGCACCTGGCGGCCTACGCTGAGCGTGACCGGCGCCGAGGGCTTTCCGTCGTTCCGCGACGCCGGCAACGTGCTGCGGCCCTACACCGCCTTCAAGCTGTCGCTGCGCTTTCCGCCGCTGATCGACGCCTCGGTCGCGGTGCAGGAGTTGAAAAGCCTGCTCGAAGACAACGCGCCGTACCAGGCCAAGGTGACCTTTGAAAGCAACGGCGGCGCGACCGGCTGGAACGCGCCCGGCACGGTGCCGTGGTTTGAAAACGCGCTGGACGCGGCGTCGCAGCGCTTCTTCGGCGCGCCCTGCGGCACGATTGGCCAGGGCGGCACGATACCGCTGATGGGCATGCTCAGCAAAGGGTTTCCGAAGGCGCAGATGATGGTCTGCGGCGTGCTCGGCCCCAAGAGCAATGCCCACGGGCCGAATGAGTTCCTGCATGTGCCGTATGCCAAGAAGCTGACGGCGGCGGTGGCGCAGGTGATCGCCAGCGTGCCGGGCTGAAACCCGCGGACGACAGGCAGTTTATGAATGAAATAAGCCTCTGGCGCAGGCGGCGCATGCGCGGGTAGCTATGAAAAGCATAGCAAATGCTGTGCGTTCAGGCTTGGCGCTGCGCTGGCGCCAGGCCATCGCCCCGGACTTGGTGATGGCCGCCCCAGAAAAAGCAAGGGTGGGGCGGCGGGGTCCGGGTGCGTGAGGCGGCGGGGGTTACGCGCCGTCGGGCTTGATCTGGGCGCGGGCGATCACGGCCTTCCAGCGCGCCTGCTCGGTCTTGATGAAGGCGTCGAACTCCGCGCCCGTGTTGCCCACGGCCAGCGCGGTTTCCTGGCTCAGTTTTTCCCTGACCTGGTCGCTGCGCGCGGCCTTGATCGCTTCGGCCTCCAGCTTGGCGATGTTCGCCTTGGGCCACTTGCTCGGCGCCATCAGCCCGTACCACTGCGTCATCTCGAAGCCCTTGTAGCCTTGCTCGGCGACCGTCGGAACGTCGGGCAGCTGCGGCAGGCGCTGCGCCGTGCCGGTGGCAATGCAGCGCAGCTTGCCGGACTTGATGAAGGCCAGCAGGGCCGGCGCGCCCACCGAGGCGGCCTGCAGGCGTCCGCCCATCAGGTCGGTCAGCATCGGGCCGGTGCCGCGGTAGGGCACATGCACCATGAAGGTCTCGCTCACCATCTTCAGATACTCGAAGGCCAGGTGGCCGGCGCTGCCGTTGCCGGCCGAGCCGTAGTTCAGCTGGCCCGGCTTGGTCTTGGCGTAGGCGATGAATTCCTTGAGGTTTTTCACCGGCAGGTCGGGATGCACCACATACAGGCTGGGCACCTTGGAGACCAGCGTGATCGGCACGAACTCCTTGGCGGCGTCGTAGGGCAGCTTGGGGAAAATGTAGGGGTTGACGGCCAGGGTGCCGATGTGCCCCAGGATCAGGGTGTGGTCGTCGGTGCTGTTGGCGACTTCCTGCATCGCGATGTTGCCGGCGGCGCCGGGCTTGTTCTCGACGAACACGTTCTGGCCAATGGTCTTGGCCATCTCGCTGGCGATGGCGCGGGCGACGATCTCGGAGCTGCCGCCCGGGGCGAAGGGCACGACCAGCCGCAGCGGCTTGCTCGGCCACGCCGCCTGGGCATGGCCCTGGGGCAGCCACAGGCCCATGCCGGCAGCGGCGCCGACCTTGATCAGGTCGCGGCGCTTGAGGGTTGATTCATTCATAGTGTCTCCATCAATCAATTAATAACTTGTAAAAACTTCTCCGACCGACAGATTGCCATGGGCGCGGAGCGGGTAGTTTACTCAACCAAAATGGCGCCTCGCCCCGGCTGCGGCGCCATGGCCGTGTCTTTTCGACCCCTGCAGCCCGCTGCCCAGCGCCGGCTGGATTCCCGCTTCGCGGGAATGACACGGGGATCAACGGCTGACGCACCTGCCTGATCAGGTAAAAGTAGCCGAAGCGCAGGCCGCCAGCGTGTGAACAGCCATTAAGAACAGAGCAAGGCGGCCAGCACCGCCAGCGGCGCGGTTTCCGCCCGCAGCACGCGCGGCCCCAGCGTGACCGGGCTGAAACCGCAGGCGATGGCGGCGGCTTCCTCGGCCGGGCTCAGGCCGCCCTCCGGGCCGTTCAGGAAAGTCAGGGCGCCGCCTGGCGCGGTGCCGGCGACCGCCTGGCCCAGCGGCCGGCTGCCGTCCCGCAGCGACAGCAGCAGGCACGTGCCGGCGCCAGGGTCGTCGGCTGTGGCGCTGGCCGCCGCGCCTTTTTTCAGCCAGTCGGCCAGCGTCGCCACCTCATGCACCAGCGGCACCCGGTTGCGCCCGCACTGCTCGCAGGCGGCCACCGCGATGCCGCGCCAGTGCGCCACCTTCTTGTCGGCGCGATCGGCTTTCAGGCGCAGCACGCTGCGCTCGCTCATCACCGGCCGGATGCTGGCCGCGCCCAGCTCGGTGGCCTTCTCGACCAGCCAGTCCATGCGGTCGTTGGCCGGCATGGCGACCACCAGGTGCAGGGCGCGGGCTGCCTCGCGGGCGGTGGCCTTGTACGCGCCGATGGTCACGTCCACCTCGCTGCGTCCCATGCGCGTGACCGTGGCCTCGAACTCGCCTTCGCTGCCCGGCCGGCCGTCGCCGCGTCCGTTGAAGAGCAGGATGCGTTCGCCCGGCTGCAGGCGCAGCACCTGCACATGGCGGGCGGCCTGCTCGGGCAGGCCCAGGGTCGTGCCGCTGGCCAGCGCCACATCGGCGTGGAAACGGGCGCTCACGGCGTTTCAGCCGGTGGGTGAAGCCTCAATTTCACTATTAAAAAAATAGCATAATACACAGGCGCAGCATGCGCTAGAGGCCGATTTGGCTTCAAAACGTGTACCCGACGCGGGTTTCGTTGCCCTCGATCTCGTCGAGCAGCACCATCAGCGGCCCGAGCTGGCGGTATCTGGCGGCAGTGCTGCGGGCGTATTTGATGAAGCGCGGCGTGTCGGCCAGGTATCTGGGCTTGCCGTCGCGTAGCGTCAGCCGCGCAAAGATGCCCAGCACCTTCAGGTGGCGCTGCAGGCCCATCCATTCGACGGCGCGGTAGAACTCGCCGAAGTCGTCGCCCACCGGCAGCCCGGCCTTGCGGGCCTTTTGCCAGTAGCGCACCGTGATGTCGAGCACGAACTCCTCCTCCCAGCTGAGGAAGGCGTCGCGCATCAGGCTGGCAATGTCGTAGGTGACCGGGCCATAGACCGCATCCTGGAAGTCCAGCACGCCCATGTCGCCGTTGCGGTCCACCATCAGGTTGCGCGGCATGAAGTCGCGGTGCACATAAACCCGCGCCGCGCCCAGCGACTGCAGATTGTTCGCCTTGATCTGCTCGAAGATCGGGTCCAGCCGGCCCATCAGGCCGGCGTCGATGGCGAAGTCGCGGTGCCGGCCCACGTACCAGTCGGGAAACAGCGCCAGCTCGCGCGACAGCAGCGCGTCGTCGTAAGGCGGCAGCACGCCGGGCCGGGAGGCCAGCTGCCAGCGCACCAGCAGGTCGATGGCCTGCATGTAGAGGTCGAAATGCGCCGGCGTCGGTTCGGCCGTGGCCAGCACGGCGGCGGGCGGCGCGATCACGTCGAGCATCGTGCGCGCGCCCAGGTCGCTCAGCAGCATGAAGCCCAGCGGCGCATCCCAGGCCAGCACGCGCGGCGCGTTTAGGCCGGCATCGGCCATCAGGCCGGCGACTTTCACGAAAGGCCCGCAATCTTCCTGGGCCGGGGGCGCATCCATGATGATGCAGCTTGCCGCGCCGCCCGCCGCATCCACCCGGAAGTAGCGGCGAAAGCTGGCATCGGCCGATGCCAGCCGGACGGTCCCGGTTTGCAGGCCGTGCGCGGGCGCCACGGCGGCCAGCCACTGGGCAAAGGCGCTGGCACGCAGGGGGTCGAGCCAGTCGGGAGAGGAAGCGGTCATGTTTTTCGGAGCCCTTGGTCAGTGCGGCAGCCCGGCGGAGGCGGGCAGGAGGGTCATGGATAATCGGGCCTGATTTTACAAACGGGTTTATCTCATACAAACGATGCGACGCGCATCCCCCTCCACTTTTATTCTTTGCCCGGTGGCGCATGCCGTCTCCCGGCTGGTGATGTTCAGCGCGCTGGGCTTGGCCGTGGCCGCGCCGGGCCGGGCGCAGGTGCAGGCCGGCCCGGAAGGGGCAGCCCCGCCGCTGGTGCTCCAGAGCTCGCCCATGCTTGCCGAGGAGGTGTCCAAAGCGCCTGGAGACGAGGGGCCGACATTCGTCTCGGGCGACCGCGTCTCAGGCCGGCCGGACCTGGAAACGGTGATCGAGGGCAATGCCGAACTGCGCCGGGGCGCCACCTCCATGCGCGCCGACCGCATCGAGTACTACCAGCCCGACGACCAGCTCAAAAGCACCGGCAATGTGCGCATCAACAGCGCCGGCAACCGGTTCGAGGGTCCGGCGCTCGAACTCAAGCTGGACCGCTTCGAAGGGTTCTTCACCACCCCGCGCTACCATTTCTTGATGAACGGCGGCAACGGCCAGGCCGAGCGGGTCGATTTCATCGACGACAGGCATCTGAGCGCCCACCGCGCCAGCTACACCACCTGCGAGCGGCAGGACGAGGCCAGCTGGCGGCCGGCCTGGGAGCTGACGGCGACACGGGTTGACTTTGATCTGGACAAAGAGATGGGCGTGGCGACCAATGCGGTCGTGCGCTTCAAGGAAGTGCCGATTTTTGCCTTTCCCCGGGTCAGCTTCCCCTTGAGCGACAAGCGCAAATCGGGCTTTTTGCCGCCAACCCTGGGCCTGGGCTCCCTGAACGGCTTTGAATACCGCCAGCCTTATTACTTTGATATCGCGCCCAACCGGGACGCCACCTTTTCGCCGGGCATCATGAGCAAGCGCGGCGTGGACCTGGCCGGCGAATACCGCTATCTGGAGCCCAGCTACCGGGGCCAGGTGCAGGCCAACATTCTGCCCGGCGACAAGCTGCGCAACCGCGACCGCTGGTCGTATTCGCTGCAGCACCTCGGCGCGATCGACACCGGGCTGCCGTCCATCGGCGCGCTCGGGCTCAACCTGAACCTGAACCGGGTCAGCGACAACGACTACTGGCGCGATTTTCCGGTGACCACCGGCCTGGTGACGCAGCGGCTGCTGAACCAGGACGCCACGCTTTCCTGGAGCCGCGGGTACTTTTCCTCGTCGGTGCGGGCCATCAAGTGGCAAACCCTGCAGGATATCAACGCCCCTATCATTCCGCCCTATGACCGGTTGCCGCAGATCAGCGCCGCCTACACCCGCGTCGACGCCCCGCTGCTGGGCCGGGGCAGCGGGTTCGACTGGTCCGCCGAGGCGGACATCACCCGGTTTTCAGCCGACCAGAACCTGACGCGCCAGCCCAACGGCAACCGGGCCCTGGCCCGGCTTCAAGTCAGCCGGCCCTGGATCGCGCCGTGGGGCTATGTCACGCCCAAGGCGCAGCTGCATGCCACCAGCTACCAGTTCGAATCCCCCCTGGCCAACGGCGCGACCTCGGCCTCGCGTGTGGTTCCCACCTTCAGCCTGGACAGCGGCCTGCAGTTTGAACGCGACGCCAAGGTGCTGGGCCGCAGCTTCACCCAGACGCTGGAGCCGCGGGCGTTCTACGTGCGCACGCCGTTTCGCGACCAAAGCTACCTGCCCAACTACGACAGCGGCGCCAACAGCTTCAACTTTGCCACGGTCTTCACCGAAAACGCATTTGTCGGCAATGACCGCATAGCGGACGCCAACCTGCTCACATTGGGCCTGACATCGCGCCTGATCGATCCGGCCACAGGCGCCGAGGCCGTGCGGCTGGGCATTGCGCAGCGCTTGCGGTTTGGCGACCAGCAGGTCAGCCTGCCGCCGCTGGGCACCACGCCCGTGCCCGGCGCCTTGCCGGTGACCGACCGCGTCAGCGATCTGCTGGTGGGCGCCTCGGTCAACTGGGTGCCGCAGTGGTCGTTTGACGGCACGGTGCAGTACAACCCCAAGATCAAGCAGTCCGAGCTGGCGTCCATCGGCGTGCGCTACAACCCGAGCAGCTACCGCACCATCAGCGCCGCCTTGCGCCGCCAGCGCAACATCAGCGAACAGATCGACGTCGGCTGGCAGTGGCCGATCAATGACCTGTGGGGCGACCGGGGCCAGGACCTCGGGGCGGGCCGGGGCCAGGGCGGCGGCCGCTACTACTCCGTCGGCCGCCTGAACTACAGCACGCTGGAGAAAAAACTGGTGGATGCGGTGGTCGGCATTGAGTACGATGGCTGCTGCTGGATCGGGCGCGTTGTGCTGCAGCGTTCGCAAAACAGCACGGCAGCCTCCAACACCCGGATTTTGTTCCAGCTCGAAATGGTCGGTTTTTCCCGCATTGGCGCCAGCCCGACCGAAACGCTCAAAACCAATGTGCCGCGTTACCAGTTCCTTCGCGACACCATCAGCCCCCCCAGCCGTTTCACCACTTATGACTAAACACTGCTTTTTCACCGCCTGTTCCACGGCCCGGCCGCTGGCCGCTGCGCTGGTGCTCGTCGTTGTCCTGCCCCTGGCGACCGCGCAGGCCCAGCTGGTCCGGCCTTCGGCCGCGCCGCGCCTGGCGCTGCCGGCCGCTTCCGGCACGGCCCCAGGGCCGCGCCCAGGCGCTCCCGTCCAGCAGCAGGCCGACTTCATCGTGGCCGTGGTCAATTCCGAGCCCATCACCAACAGCGAGGTGCGCGCCAGGCTTTTGCGCACCGAACAGCAGCTGCAGCAGCAGGGCATCGCGCTGCCGCCCCGCAGCGAGCTGCTGCCGCAGCTGATCGAGCGGATGATCAGTGACAAGGCACAACTCCAGGCCGCGCAGGAGTCAGGCTTGAAGGTCGACGACAACGCGGTGGAAGGCGCCGTGCAGGCAGTGGCCCGGCAGAACCAGGTGTCGGTCGATGAACTGCGCCGCCGCCTGCAGGCCGACGGCATTGACTATGCGCAGTTCCGCGCGGAAATCCGCAACGAGCTGCTCGTCACCCGCCTGCGCCAGCGCGAAGTGGACGCCCGCGTGACGGTCAGCGAGCAGGAGATCGATGCCTATCTGCGCGAGCAGCAAGGCCAGGCCGGCACGGCCGCTGCGGCGCCGGCAGCGTTGAATCTGGGGGAGATTCTGGTGGCGGTGCCTGAAAATGCCACGCCCGAGCAGGTGGCGAGCCTGGAGGTCAAGGCCCAGCAGGTGCTCGAACGCGCCCGCGCCGGGGCCGATTTCGCGGCGCTGGCGAGTGAAGTCTCCGCGTCGGCATCGCGCAGCAACGGCGGCCAGATGGGGCTGCGCGGCGCCGACCGCTATCCGCCCCTGTTTGTCGAGGCGACGCAAAACATCAAAGCGGGCGGCCTGGCCGGCCCGGTGCGCAGCGGCGCCGGTTTTCACATCCTCAAGGTGATTGAAAAGCGCCAGGGCGGCGGCCTGCCCGATGCCGTCATCACCCAGACCCATGCGCGCCACATCCTGCTTCGGCTGACGCCCCAGCTCAGCGAGGCTGCGGCGGTTGAAAAGCTGGCCGGGTTCAAAAAACGCATCGTGGCGGGGCAGGCCGACTTTGCCGCGCTGGCGCGCGAAAACAGCCAGGACGCTTCCGCCAAAGAGGGCGGCGATCTGGGCTGGGTCAGCCAGGGCGCTTTTGTGCCTGAATTTGAAAAGGCCATGAATGCGCTGGCACCCAAGCAGATTTCGGACCCGCTGGTGTCGCGTTTCGGCGTTCATCTGGTGCAGGTGCTCGAACGCCGCGAAGCACCGGTTTCGCCGCGCGAGCAGCGCGAGATGGTGCGCGGCGTGCTGCGCGAGAAAAAGCAGAATGAGGCGTATGCCCGCTGGGCCGAGGATGTTCGGGGCCGGGCCTATGTCGAGTTTCGCGAACCGCCGCAGTGATCCCCACGCTTGTCACTTCGTGTGCTGCGCTGCTCCCCGAGGGGGCTGCTGCGCCTGCGGCCCGGCAAAGCCGGTTCCGCGGCCCTGACTGGCCGAGACGGGGCGCCTCTATGGCTAGCGTCGCATGAAGCACATTCCACGCAAACGCTTCGGTCAGCATTTTTTGACCGACCGGCTGGTCATCGAAAACATTGTCGACGCGATTGCGCCGCAGCCGGGCCAGCCGATGGTCGAGATCGGGCCCGGCCTGGCGGCCATGACGCGGCCGCTGGTGGCGCGGCTCGGGCACCTGACGGTGATCGAGCTGGACCGCGACCTGGCGCACCAGCTGCGCTCGCATCCGCAACTGACCGTGATCGAATCCGATGTGCTGCGGGTTGATTTCAGGCAGCTGGCGGAGCAGATGAGGCCAGAGGTGCCGAAAGCGAAAAGCCACGAGGCGATGGGCTCAGCCCCTTCCGCCCAGCCAGGGCCGCGGGACCGGCTTTACCGGACCGCAGGCGCAGCAGCCCCCACGGGGGGCAGCGAAGCACGCGAAGCGGGGAGCGTGGGGGCTCCCAAGCTGCGCGTGGTCGGCAACCTCCCGTACAACATTTCCACACCCATCCTGTTTCATCTGCTCGATGCGGTCGAGGTGATCGAAGACCAGCATTTCATGCTGCAAAAAGAAGTCATCGACCGCATGGTCGCCGCCCCCTCGACCAGCGACTACGGCCGGCTCAGCGTGATGCTGCAGTGGCGCTATGCGATGGAAAACGTGCTGCATGTGCCGCCGCAGAGCTTTGATCCGCCGCCGCGCGTGGACAGCGCCATCGTGCGCATGGTGCCGCATGCCGAGCCAGTGCAGCTCGATGTCAAGCTGCTGAGCGAGCTGGTGCGGGTGGCGTTCAGCCAGCGCCGCAAGCTGCTGCGCCACACGCTGGGGCAGTGGCTGGAGCGGCATGAATTTTCGGGGCTGTTCGATGTCAGGCGGCGCGCCGAGGAGGTGCCCGTGGCCGAGTACCTGGCGCTGGCGCAGCAGGTCCAGGCGGCGCGGCTTGAAAAGCCTATTGCGCTATAACTATAGGAGCTAAAGGCACCCGCCACATAAGCGCTGAAGCCTGATTTGATCGTAAAAAAGCCCGCAATCGCGGGCTTTTTTGAGCGCACCTGAAATGAGGGATTTCAGGCGGCTGCGAGCCAGTAGCTGGCGTTGAATGGACTGCTCATGCGCAGCGCCAGTGGCGACACGTCGAGTAGTTTGTCTGTCGGCATCGGTTCATCACCTTCTGCAACGACTTGCTGGGCCTCATTCGCCCGATCCCCTTGGCCAATGTCTGGGGAGCGGGCTACAGAAAAGAATAGAAGCACCTGAACGGTATCTTGCGATCCGCCCAGTAGTCGGCTGCATCCCTGAAGATGTCGAGCAGCTGCTCGCGCGCTTCCTTGTCAAACTTGGCATGGGCGGGAATCTGTTCCAGCACCACGATAAAGCCGGGCTGAGGTCCCGACTTGTGAACCATGTCCGTCATGCAGTCGTACAAGGCATCAAAGTTCTTGCCAAAGTGCGCCGGGAAGGTGTACTGGGCCGCGATCATGTCCAGAATGTCCTGTTTGCTCTGGGCATTGCCCAGGTTGGCATACAGAAAATGCTGGTTCAGTTTCGTGGCCGCGTTTTGCAACTCCGGCACACGAAAGGCACGTATGGACTGCACAATGTTGGGCCGAATGCCCTTCAAAGGTGTTTCGTCGTCCTTACGAAGTGGTGTTTCCATCTCCGCTTCTCTTTCTCTTAAGTCAAACATCAAAATAAAACCACCGTTTTAGTTAGTGAACGATCCGGCGAAAACTCGCATAGTGATCGTCCGTGTAAAAGCAGGCATCGGGTGCGGACGGCTGCAGCCCGCCACACACGATGCGCCGGGCTCCGCGGCTACGCTCCCCGGGGGTCCTGACGGTGTATTCACGGTAGTAGGCGCGAGGGTGGGCGGGAAGCAGCCGTTCCCGGTTGCCAAATACCACGCCATCCTTGTCGTGCCTGAAAGGGCCGCCCTGGTGAATCAGCGTCAACACGCTGCGTGCCTGGGGCGGCAACTGATCTATGGCCACAGCGTCCGGAGCAGCAGCTGGCGCGAACCAGCTTTTTGCCTGCACGTTGCCAGCATGAAGACCTGCCGCACCAATCAGGACAGCCGAAAACGCCAGCAGCACCGTTGCGCCAATTCGGCGCCAGTGACTCCACCGGTTGCACAACATGAAAACTACCTTTCTTGAACCCAGCGATAACCGGTCGAATTGCCGGGTTAACCCTTAAATTTCAAGAGGGGTAGTTTGCCGCATGTGCATCAAAAACGCAAGCGATTGCTGAAAATTTAGGCATTAAACCCAAGGCATGCGCGGCCTTTCGTGAGAAGCCGCCCCGCCTGCCCGCGCCCCGGCTGCTTTAACGGCTGGCGTTGGCGTCCGCTACCGTGAGCGCGGTCATGTTGACAATGCGCCTCACGGTGGCAGTGGGTGTCAGGATGTGCATCGGCTTGTTGGCGCCCAGGAGCACCGGACCGATCGCAATATTGCCGCCTGCTGCGGTCTTGAGCAGGTTGTAGGAAATGTTGGCGGCGTCGATGTTGGGCAGCACCAGGAGATTGGCCTCGCCGCTCAAGGTGCTGTTAGGCATGATCAGCCCCCGGGCCGACGGGTCCAGCGCCACGTCGCCGTGCATTTCGCCATCGACTTCCAGCCACGGCGTCTGCTCGCGCAGCAGGTCGAGCGTGCGGCGCATCTTCAGCGCGCTCGGATGGCTGGACGAGCCGAAATTGGAATGCGACAGCAGCGCCGCCTTGGGCTTGATGCCGAAGCGCATCATTTCCTCGGCCGCCATGGTGGTGATCTCGGCCAGCTGCTCGGCCGTCGGGTCGTAGTTCACATGGGTGTCGAGCAAAAACACCTGCCGGCCCGGCAGCATCAGCCCGTTCATGCAGGCATAGGTGTTGACGCCTTCGCGCCTGCCGATCACCTGGTCCAGGTAGGTCAAGTGGTGGGCGGTGGTGCCCCAGGTGCCGCAGATCAGGCCATCGACATCGCCCTTGTGCAGCAGCATGCCGGCGATCAGGGTCAGGCGGCGGCGCATCTCGATCTTGGCCATCTGCACCGTCACGCCCTTGCGCTCGGTGATGCGGTGGTAGGTCTGCCAGAAATCGCGGTAGCGGTGGTCCTGCTCGACATTGACCACGTCATAGTCCAGCTCCTCCTTCAGCCGCAGGCCGAACTTCTCGATCCGCTGGGCAATGATGGCTGGGCGGCCGATCAGCGTCGGCCGGGCCAGGCCTTCGTCGACCACGATCTGGCAGGCGCGCAGCACGCGTTCTTCCTCGCCTTCGGCATAGGCGATGCGCTTGCGGCTGGCGGCCTTGGCGGCGGTGAAGATCGGCTTCATGATGGTGCCGGAGGCATAGACGAAGCTCTGCAGCCGCTCGCGGTACTGGGCCATGTCCTGAATCGGCCGCAGCGCCACGCCGCTGTCGGCCGCCGCCTGGGCCACCGCCGGCGCGATCTTCATCATCAGGCGCGGATCGAACGGCTTGGGAATCAGGTACTCGGGGCCGAACGACAGCTTTTCGCCGACATAGGCCGCGGCCACGACTTCGCTCTGCTCGGCCTGCGCCAGCTCGGCAATCGCATGCACCGCGGCAATTTCCATCTCGATGGTGATGGTGGAGGCGCCCGCATCGAGCGCGCCCCGGAAAATGTACGGAAAGCACAGCACGTTGTTGACCTGATTCGGGTAGTCGGTGCGGCCTGTCGCCATGATGGCGTCATCGCGCACCGATTTGACGTCTTCGGGCGATATCTCCGGGTTCGGATTGGCCAGCGCAAAAATGATCGGCCGCGCCGCCATCTTGGCCACCATGTGTTTTTTCAGCACGCCGCCGGCCGACAGGCCCAGGAAGATGTCCGCGCCTTCGATGACCTCGTTCAGCGTGCGGGCCGAGGTCGGCTGGGCAAATTGCAGCTTGTCATCGTCCATCAGTTCGGTGCGGCCTTCATAGACCACGCCGGCCAGGTCGGTCACGAAAATGTTTTCGCGCGGAATGCCCAGTTTGAGCAGCAGGCCCAGGCAGGCCAGGGCGGCGGCGCCCGCGCCCGAGGCCACCAGCTTGACCTGTTTCGGGTCCTTGCCGGCCACCTTGAGCGCATTGATCATGGCCGCGCCGACGGTGATGGCCGTGCCGTGCTGGTCGTCGTGGAACACCGGAATCTTCATGCGCCTGCGCAATTCGCGCTCGACATAAAAGCAGTCCGGCGCCTTGATGTCCTCCAGGTTGATGGCGCCGAAGGTCGGCTCCAGCGAGGCGATGATATCGACCAGCTTGGCCGGGTCTTTCTCGTCGATCTCGATGTCGAACACATCGATGCCGGCGAACTTCTTGAACAGCACGCCCTTGCCCTCCATCACCGGCTTGGAGGCCAGCGGGCCGATGTCGCCCAGGCCCAGCACCGCCGTGCCGTTGGTGATGACGGCCACCAGGTTGCCCCGGCTGGTGTACTTGAAGGCCGCGTTCGGGTCCTTGACGATTTCCTCGCAGGGCGCGGCCACGCCGGGCGAATAGGCCAGCGCCAGGTCGCGCTGGTTCGTCAGCTGCTTGGTCGCGGCAATGGCGATCTTGCCGGGCTTGGGAAACTCATGGTATTCAAGGGCGGCGCGGCGCAGTTCGGCGCGTTTTTCGTCGCGCTCGGTGTCGGCATCAGGGGGCGTCGCAGCGGATGGGGTGAGCATGAGAAGGTCTCCAGCTAGAACGGTCAGTGCGGCCGTCAACTTTTTTTGTACGGCCTGAGATTGTAGGCCGCGCGAATCGGCTGCGGCGTGTGGAAAACCGCAGGCCGGGGCAGAACGCTTTTGCCTTTTCCTGCCGAAAATCGGCTGCCATGGCCGTGCCACCGCCAGAGGCGGTCAACAACCTCAACATCATGCATCAAAAAGGCCTTTTGCGCAGTCCCAGTGCGCGCACCTAGCTATTGATTGCATAGCAATCAACACACGCGTTTCAAAGTGTTCTAAGCTGGCGCGGCACAGTTATCATCCGATGCATTATTTACTTGCAAGCGAGCACGCCATGGCCTTGATGGACTTCATCCGCAAACAGTTCATAGACATCATCCAGTGGACCGAAAGCGACGAAGGCACGCTGGCCTGGCGCTTTCCGATGGCCGACATGGAGATCCAGTACGGCGCCTCGCTGACGGTGCGCGAGTCGCAGATGGCGGTGTTCGTCAACGAGGGCCAGGTGGCCGACGTGTTCGGCCCCGGCATGTACAGGCTCACGACCCAGACCATTCCGGTGCTGACCTACCTCAGAAACTGGGACAAGCTGTTCGAGTCGCCGTTCAAGAGCGATGTGTACTTTTTCAGCACCCGCCAGCAGGTGGACCAGAAATGGGGCACGCCCCAGCCCATCACCATCCGCGACAACGACTTCGGCGCGGTGCGGCTGCGGGCCTTCGGCAACTACAGCTTTCGCATTGCCGACCCCCGGCTGTTCCACACCGAGATCTCGGGCACCCGCGAGCGCTACACGGCGCAGGACATCGACGGCCAGCTGCGCGGCCTGGTGCTGCAGAACATCTCGAACGCGATTGCGTCCAGCGGCATCGCCTTTCTGGACCTGGCGGCAAACCAGCTGATGTTCGCGCAGGCGCTGACGGCCCAGCTGGCGCCCGAGTTCGCCAAGATCGGCCTCAAGCTGGAGGGCATGACGGTGCAAAGCGTCTCGCTGCCCGAGGAGCTGCAAAAAATCCTGGACCAGAAGATCGGCATGGGCATGGTCGGCAACGACATGGGCAAGTTCATGCAGTACCAGACGGCGCAGGCGATCCCGAAGTTCGCCGAAGGCGGCGCCGGTGGCGGCAGCGGCATTGCCGGCGATGCCATGGGCCTGGGCGCCGGCGTGGCGCTGGGCCAGGTGCTGGCGCAAAACCTGCAGCAGGGCCTGCAGCAACCCGCTGCGGCACCCGCCACCGCGCCGGCGGCAGTGGCCAGCGTGAGCGCCGACGAGGTGATCGCCACGCTGGAAAAGCTCGGCGAACTCAAGGCCAAGGGCATCTTGACGCAGGAAGAATTCGACGCCAAGAAGGCCGAGCTGCTCAAGAAGCTGAGCTAAGGAATGGCCCCCACGCTTCCCACTTCGTGTGGTGCGCTGCCCCCCGAGGGGGCCGCCCCGCCTGCGGCCCGGCTGAGCCGGTTCCGCGGCCGGAACATGCGTGGGCCAAGGCAGAGTCCGCTGCCGCTATGGCGATGACTGACCTCTGCCCAGCCCTGTGACCGAAGCCGGCTCGCAACGCGCCTACCGCGCCGCCTGCCCCGGTTGCGGCGCACCGATGGAGTTCCTGAGCGCCCAGTCCACCCACGCGGTCTGCCCTTATTGCCAGAGCACGGTGGTGCGCAGCGGCGACACGCTGGCGCGCATCGGCAAGATGGCCGAGCTGTTCAACGACTTCAGCCCGCTGCAGCTGCAGGCGGCCGGCAGCTTCGAGGGCCGGCGCTTCACCGTGCTGGGCCGGCTGCAGTACCAGTACCCGCAAGGCACCTGGACCGAGTGGCATGCGCTGCTGGCGGACGGCGGCAGCGCTTTCCTGAGCGAGGACAACGGCGCCTATGTGTTCACGCTGCCCGTCGCCAGCAGCCGCGATATTCCGCCGGCGAGCGAATTTCGCATCGGCGCCAGCACCGCCATCAACGGCAAAACCTACGCCGTCGCCTCCAGCGAAACCGTGTCGCTGCTGTCGGCGCAGGGCGAGCTGCCGCACCTGCCGGCGCTCGGCCAGCCCTTTGCCATGGTCGAGCTGCGCAGCGCCGACGGCGAGGTGCTCGGCATCGACTACGGCCCCACCCTGCAGGGCGGCCCGCCGGCGCTGTCGCGGGGCCGGGCGGTGCGGCTGGACGCGCTGCAGCTGACCGGCCTGAAGGACGAGTCGGTCCGGGACGACAAGGGCGGGCGGCAGTTCAGCTGCCCGCACTGCGGCGCGCCCATCAAGGTGACGCTGGCCACCAGCCAGAGCATCGCCTGCGGCGCCTGCCGCAGCCTGATCGACCTGTCGCAGGGCCTGGGCGCCGCGCTCACCTCGGCGCTGCAGGACGAGCCGGTCAGCCCGCTGATTCCGCTGGGCCGCGTCGGCCAGCTGCAGGGCGCGAGCTGGCAGGTGGTGGGTTTCCAGCACCGCATGGGGCATGAGCAGGGGGATGAGGACGAGAGTTTCGGCTGGGACGAGTACCTGCTCTACAACCGCAAGCTCGGATTCAGCTTCCTGGTCGATTCGACCGACGGCTGGAGCCTGGTCAAGCCGGTCACCGGCGCGCCCCGCTACCAGCCCGGCGCCAGCAGCGCCACCTATTTGTCCATCACCTACCAGCTCCTGAGCAGTTACCAGGCCGAGACCAGCTATGTGGCAGGCGAGTTCTACTGGAAAGTCGAGCGGGGCCAAAAAACCTTCAACCGCGACTTCGCCAGCGGCAAGTCGCTGCTGTCGCAGGAGCAGTCGAACCACGAGATCACCTGGTCCAGCGGCAGCAGGCTCGATGGCGGCGTGGTGGCCAGCGCCTTCAAGCTGGCGGGCGACAAGGCGCTGTTCAAGCGCGCCGACGCCAGCCCGGTGAGCAGCGCCGCCGGCATGAGCATGGCCACCATCGTCGTTGGCATCGTGCTGATCCTGCTGGTGCTGTTTCTGATCGGCCGCTGCTCGCGCTGCGACCCGGCGCGGGAAAATTGCAGCTCTTCAAGCAGCGCGCGCAGCTCGGGCGGCGCATTCGGCGGTTTTTCGGGCGGCGGGGGCCACAAATGAGTGGCCCAATGAACAACCGCTTGTCAGCCCACCTTTTTATCTACATTGATTGGAGCACCTCATGGAACTTGAATGGTTCAGACCGGCGGCCTTTTTCGGCTCCATCCTGTTCGCGCTGATCGGCGTGGTCATCTTCTGGCTGAGCTTTGTCATCATCGACAAGATCACGCCCTACAACCTGTGGCAGGAGCTGGTTGAAAAGCAGAACATGGCGCTGGGCATGGTGGTGGCCGCGATGAGCCTGGGCATCTCGATCATCGTGGCCGCCGCCATCCACGGCTAGCGCGGGTGGCTGACAACGCCGCAAACAGCGGCGCCAGGGCAGCCGCGCCGCAGCCGCTCGAAGTCGCGCTGCTGGCCAGCGTGTTCGTGGTCGCCGCCTGCGGGCTGGTCTATGAACTGGCGGCGGGCGCGCTGGCGTCCTACCTGCTGGGCGACTCGGTGCTGCAGTTCTCGACCATCATCGGCACCTACCTGTTCGCCATGGGCATTGGTTCGTGGCTGTCGCGCTTTTTCGAGCGCCAGCTGCCGGCCCACTTTCTGCGCATCGAACTGATGGTGGCGCTGGTGGGTGGGGCGCTGCCAGCTATTCTTTTCATAGCAAACGCCTACACGCCGGGGGCGTTTCGCTTTCTGCTGTACAGCCTGGTGCTGCTGGTCGGCACGCTGGTCGGGCTGGAGATTCCGCTGGTCATGCGGATTTTGCGGCGCAACGTGGCCTTGAAGGATCTGGTGTCGCAGGTGCTGACCTTCGACTACCTGGGCGCGCTGGCGGTGTCGCTGGCGTTTCCGCTGGTGCTGGTGCCGCAGCTCGGCCTGATCCGCACCGGCCTGCTGTTCGGCCTGATGAACGCGGCGGTGGGGGTGTGGGCGCTGTGGCTGTTTCGCCATGAGCTGCGGCATTTCAAGGCGCATGCGCTGGCCTGCGGGCTGACGCTGGCGGTGCTGGCGGCGGGCTTTGCCGGCGCCGGCGCCATCACCACGCTGGCCGAGGACCATTTCTACCAGGACCGCATCATCTTCACCACCACCACGCCCTACCAGCGCATCGTGGTGACCAGCGGGCGCGGCGGGCACCGGCTGTTTTTAAACGGCAACCTGCAGTTCGCCGAAAAAGACGAATACCGCTACCACGAGGCGCTGGTGCATCCCGTCATGAGCGCCCACGGCGCGGCGAAAAAAGTCGCGGTGCTCGGCGGCGGCGACGGCATGGCGGTGCGCGAAGTGCTGAAGTACGCCGGCGTGGAAAGCGTCACCCTGGTCGAGCTGGACCCGGCGATGACCAAGCTCTTCAGCGAGCAGCCGGCCTTGATGCGGCTCAACGGCGAGGCGCTGCTGTCGCCCAAGGTGAAGGTCGTCAACGCCGACGCCTTCCGCTGGCTGGAGGACAGCAGCGACGTGTTCGACGTGGTGATCGTCGATTTCCCCGACCCGACCAATTTCTCCATTGGCAAGCTCTACACCAACTCGTTCTACGCGCTGCTCGACCGCCGCCTGGCCGCCAGCGGCTACGCCGTGGTGCAGACCACCTCGCCGCTGGTGGCGCGGCGCAGCTACTGGACGGTGGTGACCACCATGGAATCGGTCGGCCTGCGCACCGCGCCCTACCATGCCAACGTGCCGAGCTTCGGCGAATGGGGCTTCGTGGTCGCCAGCCGCCGCCCGTTCAGCCCGGCCACGCAAAGCGGCCAGCTGCCGCCCGGCCTGCGCTACCTGAATCCGCAGACGCTGCCGCTGCTGTTTGACTTTCCGCTCGACATGGCGCGGTTGCCGGCGCCGGTCAACCGCCTGTCGAACCAGGCGCTGGTGCACAGCTATGAGCAGGAATGGGGAAGATGAGCCCCCACGGTCGCCCACTGCGTGTGGCTTCCTGCCCCCCGAGGGGGCCGCTGCGCCTGCGGTCTGGCGAAGCCAGCCCCGCGGCCCTGGCTGGGTGGGAGGGTCGCCACGGCGCTCTTCTCCGCTTTGCTCCTTCCCCGGCTGGAAGGGAGGGTCGCCGCAGCGCTCGAATCCGCCTTGCTCCTTCCCCGCTGGGGGAAGGCTGGGATGGGGGCCGAGGGTGGTTGAACGCCGGCTGCACATATTTTCGGATTCGAATTCGGGGCGGCCCCCATCCTTGCCTTTCCCGGCCGGGAAGGAGGAGAAGCGAAGGCTCAGCCCTAACATTTTTAAGCCAAATTGCCGTTTTACGCAGGTGCCGCCTGCGCAGGGCGCTCTTAAAATGAGAGCATTTTCAGATGCTTTCGGCGCGGGCCTGGAGCGCGGATGAAGCGCCGCAACTTTCTTGCCGCCGCCTCGGCGCTGCCGCTGATCGGCTGCAGCCCGGCGCCTGGTGACATCGCCGGCGGCTTTGTCGGCGCCAGCCACGAACGCGGCCACCTGCTGCGCGGCGAAAAACGCGGCATTCCCCAGCCGTCCAGCACCCAGCGCACCCGCATGGTGATCCTCGGCGGCGGCGTGGCCGGGCTGGCGGCGGCGCGCGCGCTGCGGCTGCGCGGCATCGACGACTTCGCGCTGCTGGAGCTGGAGGACAGCGCCGGCGGCAACAGCCGGGGCGGGCAGGTCGGCGGCATCGCCTGTCCGCTGGGCGCCCACTATTTGCCGGTGCCCGGCGACGATGCGGCGGCGGTGCAGGACTTGCTGGAGGAATTGGGCGTCCGCCAGCGGGTGGCCGGCCGCTGGGCGTACGACGAGCGCCACCTCTGCCACAGCCCGCAGGAGCGTCTGTTCATCGACGGCCAGTGGCAGGAAGGCCTGCTGCCGCTGCAGGACATGGACACCGCCACGCTGGCCGACTACCGGCGCTTTGCCGGGCTGGTGCAGCAGGCTTCCAGCCAGGCCCGGTTCACCATTCCCGCATCCAAAAGCCCCTTGGCGCAATCGCAGCTTGCACTCGATGCGATTACTTTTGAAGCCTGGCTGGATCGGCAGCGGCTCGCCAGCCCGGCGCTGCGCTGGTACCTGGACTACTGCTGCCGCGACGACTACGGCGCCGGTCTGGCCAGCGTGTCGGCCTGGGCCGGCCTGCATTACTTTGCCAGCCGCCACGGCTTTCAGGCGCCCGGCGAGCCGGCGCCGGCCGAGCGCGACGGCGGCGTGCTGACCTGGCCCGAGGGCAACGGCTGGCTGACCCGGCAACTCGCCGCGCCGCTCGGCCATCGCCTGAAAACCGGCCGCGTCGTGCTGCGCGTGGCCGCTGGCAAGCACAGCGTCGAGGTCGATGCGCTGAACGCCGCCACCGGCACGGTCGAGCGCTGGCAGGCGGCGCAGTGCGTGCTGGCGCTGCCGCTGTTCATCGCCGCCCGCGTCACCGAGAACCCGCCGCCCGCCCTGCGCCAGGCCGCAGCAGCCTTGCGCTACGCGCCGTGGCTGGTCGCCAACCTGCACCTCGGGGCGGCCCTGCACGACCGCCCCGGCGCCGCGCCGAGCTGGGACAGCGTGCTGTACAACCCCGGCGGCGACCCGCGCTTTCCCGGCCTGGGCTATGTCGATGCGATGCACCAGAGCCTGCAAAGCGTGCCGGGCGAAACCGTGCTGACCTACTACCGCGCCTTCGGCCTGGCGCCGGCCCAGCGCCAGGACCTGTACGCCCGCCCCTGGGCGCACTGGCGCGACGCCGTGCTCGCCGAGCTGGCCGTGCCGCATCCCGACCTGCCTGACAAGGCCACCCGCCTGGAGGTGATGCGCTACGGCCACGCCATGAGCGTGCCGGTGCCCGGCCTGCGCGGCAATGCGGCGCTGCGGGCGCTGCAGCAGCCGCAGCCCGCGCCGTGGCAGCGCCTGCATTTCGCGCACAGCGACCTGGCGGGCTATTCGGTGTTCGAGGAAGCCTTCAGCCAGGGGCACGGGCGGGGAATGGCACTGGCCTGACCCCTTTCGGCTGCGGCCTGCCGGGGCGGTCACCGCGCGGGCCGCCGGTGAAAACGCCCCCGGCACGCATGGATTCATGCGCCGGCCTGCTGGGGACAGCGCGTGTTGCATGGTGCATACTGCCGCTGAACCCCAGGATTTTCTCAAGCTATGTGTTGCCTGACCGCTGACACCCACTCCATCCTTCCATGGAAATGAACACCTCCCCACTGCCCGATGACGACTCGCGATTGAGTGACCTCCGGCTGCGCACCCTTGCCCGCATGACCTCGTGCGTGCTGTGGTACACCTCGGCGAACGGCGCCGCCACCGAAAAAAACGACGCCTGGGAGGCCTTCACCGGCCAGACCCGGGAGCAGTACAGCCAGTGGGGCTGGCTGGACGCGGTTCACCCCGACGACCTGCCGGAGGTGCGCCAGCGCTGGCGCGACGGGGTGGCGTCGCAGTCGCCGCTGGAAATGCACTACCGGCTGCGCCGCCATGACGGCCGGTACCGGGACATGGCCACGCAGGCGGCGCCGGTGTTTCAGGCCGGCCAGGTGGTCGAGTGGGTGGGCCTTTGCATTGACCACACGCAAAACAAGCAGGCCGAGGCCGCCCTGAAAGTCAGCGAGGAGCGCTTTCGCTTCCTGGACCGGCTCGGCCAGGCCACGCGCACCTTGACCGATGCGTCCGACCTCATGGCCATCACCGCGCGCATGCTGGGCGAGCACCTGGGCGCGACGCGCTGCGCCTATGCCGACGTCGAGGCCGACAGCAACCGCTTCACCATCCGCAGCGACTGGTCCCTGCCCGGCGTTCCCAGCAGCGCGGGTGTCTACGCGCTGGAGCTGTTCGGCCCGCAGGCGACGGCCAACCTGCGCCGTGGGCAGACGCTGATCGTGCGCGACGTGGACCGCGAACTGGGCGAGGCAGGCGGCGGGCGGATGTTCAACGCGATCGGCGTGAAGGCCATCATCTGCGCCGGCTTGAACAAGGACAGCCGCCTCGTCGCGATGATGGCGGTGCACCAGGCCGCGCCGCGCGACTGGACGCAAAACGACATCGACCTGGTGCAGGAGGTGGTCGAGCGCTGCTGGGCGCACATCGAGCGGGTGCGCGACAGCGCCGTGCTGCGCGAGCAGGACCGCCGCAAGGACGAGTTCATCGCCACCCTGGCGCACGAGCTGCGCAACCCGCTGGCGCCCATGAAGTACGCGGTGGCCATGCTGCGCAAGGTCAGGGAGCCGTCGATGGCCGAGAAGGCGCACGATGTGATCGACCGGCAGGTCAGCCTGATGTCCCGCCTGATCGACGACCTGCTGGAGCTGTCGCGCATCAACCGGGGGCTGATCGAGCTCAAGCATGAGCGGGTCCGCCTCAACGACCTGGTGCTGCAGGCAGCGGAGGCGGCGAAACCGGCGGCAGAGGCGGCGCACCACCGCCTGGAAGTGGCGCTGGACGACGAGGCGCTGTGGCTCCAGGCCGACCCCGCGCGCATCGTGCAGATCATTGGCAACCTGCTGACCAACGCCGTCAAATACACCCCCAACGGCGGGCACATCCAGGTGCGGATGCGCCGGGAGGGCGACCGCGCCAGCGTGCAGGTGGTCGACAACGGGGCGGGCATTGCGAAAAGCGACCAGCTGCGGCTTTTCCAGATGTTCACCCAGCTGGAGCACACGGCCAAACGCGCCCAGGGCGGGCTGGGCATCGGGCTGGCACTGGTCAAGACGCTGGTGGGCCTGCACCACGGCACGGTCAGGGTGGCGAGCGAGGGCATCGACCAGGGCAGCACGTTCACGGTCGAGTTTCCTGTCGTGCAGGGGGAAGCGCGCGCCAGCCTCGCCAGTCCGGACCCGGTGCAGGGCACCAGCGGGCAGGGCATGCGGGTGCTGGTGGTCGAGGACAACGAGGACGGCCTGCACACCCTGCTGGAACTGCTGCAGATGCTGGACTACCGCGTGGCCGGCGCCTCGACCGGCGTGCAGGCCCTGGAAGTGGCGCGCAGCTTCGCGCCCGAGGTGGTCCTGCTCGATCTGGGCCTGCCGGACATGGACGGCATCGAGGTCGCGCAGGCATTGCGCGAACAGGCGCAATTCAAGGACGTGCGCCTGGTGGCGCTGACCGGCTGGGGTGCGCAAAGCGACCGCGCCCGCACGGCGCAAGCCGGCTTCGACGCGCACCTGACCAAGCCGGTCGAGCCGCACGCGCTTCAGGCCCAGCTGTCCAGCTACTGGCACATGCGCCGCTAGCGCAGTTTCACGCTGACTGGCAACGGCAACGGCAACGGCAAAGCCAGGCCGCCTTTTGCTTCTGAATTCATAGCTGCTTGCGCAGGCGCTGTCTGCGCTACAGCCTGTTTTGATCATAAATTGCGTCATTTTTCAGGCTTTTCCGGGTATTTCTCCTTCCCCCAGCGCGGGAAGGAGCCAAGCGGGGCCATGGGCGCCCCAAGTGCTTGGCGGTTGCCCGTCGGGGAGAAGCCGCTTTGGCCGGGCCTTCGCCTTCGCGTACCGGTTGATCGAGAAAAGGGCCAGCCAGCCTGTTTTGCTATGGTATTAATAACCTGAGTTTTGGATAAGCAGCGCTGCGGTATCAGGGTGACAGCAGATAGGCCTTGGGTCAAAAATGGCATCTCCCAAATGCGTGTGAAGGTGCCCCACCATGAACAATGCCACAGAGCTGTT
>JAQGLT010000127.1 GCA_028292745.1 Polaromonas sp.
CAGCTCATCGAGTTCGCTCAACTGCTCGGCAGTAACTCCGTCGAGATGAATTGGTCGCATGACTACCTCCTTGCAGGACAGCCTTTATGCGCCCAACATACCACTAAATTTCTAACGCTGTACTTAGTCGTATTCATAGGCTTGTTCCTATCCGTAAAGATAAGCTGCAAGGGCTTCCTCGTTTACGCAACAGGTTTCGACAGTTTTCTTCACAGTGCGTGCAATGAGTCCGAAGGTGCGGACGGCGAAGCTGCAAACGGTCATTAATGCGGTTTCTGACCGCAGACCCTGATGTAAGACGCGCGCTGGAGACCCAATCGATAGCCGAGGTCAAGAATGCCTCCTACTCCTAATCTTTATCGGTCACTTCCAGCGCAGGTCCAACCTTCAAACATCAATCAGTGCACATCAAGCAGTGAACAGCCCTCTCATGCCGGCATTTTGAAACTTTCCCCTCGAGATAGTACGGCCCAACACATGCGGGCGTTTTTTGCTGCAATTGCCACGATCGCTTTCCAGTAACCTACCCGAGTGGCCAGTTGAATTGCCCAGCGGCTGACCGGATCACTTCTGCCGCCGGCGCTCTGCAACACTGATTGCGCGCCCAGTATCAGCAGCATGCGTAGGTAGGAGTCACCGGCCTTCGTAATGCGCCCCAAGCGCTGCTTTCCACCGGAACTGTACTGACCTGGCACCAAACCTAGCCAGGCCGACAATTGACGCCCGCATTTGAACTCTTGGCCGCGTCCGATCATCGCTACCAATGCTGTAGCCGTGGTGGGCCCCACCCCCGGCAGGCGCATCAGTTGCTGTGCAGCCGTGGATTGCTTGGCGATCTGTTCGATGTGCCGGTCATACTGTGCAATCCGATCGTCAAGATGGCTCAGTTCGCAAAGCCAAGTCGCCGATCACGGTGTTTGTCCAACCGGGAAGATCCTCCAACTGCGCCATTGCCTCGCGGCGAACGGTCTGTGCCTTTAATGGCAGCACGATTCCAAACTCGGACAGCAAGCCGCGGATGCGGTTGATAGTGGCCGTGCGTTGCGCCACGAATCCCTGCCGGGCGCGATGCACAAGCAGCTCGCTTTGCTGTTGCACGCTCTTGAGAGGCACAAACCGCATAGTGGGTCGGGAGACGGCTTCGCAGATTGCTGCAGCATCGGCTGCATCATTCTTGCCCAGTTTGCCCGACATACGATAGGGTGTAACGAACTTGGGCGCCATCAATCGCACAGTGTGTCCCATGCCGACGAACAGCCGTGCCCAGTGATGCGCTCCGGAACACGCCTCCATTCCAATCAGGCACGGAGGTAACGAGGCAATGAGTTCCAGGAGCTTGCCGCGCGCAACACTGGGGCGCATCAAAGCAGCTTTGCCAGATGCATCCACGCCATGCACGACAAACACATTCTTCGCCAGATCAATACCAACAGTCACGATAGCCATGGCATCCCTTTCGCACAAGTTGATGAAATCTTGACCCTCATCTTGGCACCAGACGGTCTGGGACGAGGAAGGCCCTTTCATTCAATAGACCATGTCCGGTGATTCAGGGGGCTAGCTCACGCAGACCCCACAGCGCCTTGGGCTACCAGCTCCCAGCTTCCCGGATCTACGGGAACAACCTATTGCAATTCAACAGCTAGCTGACCACGGCACGGGTCCAGCGCGGTGAAGTCCTCGTCGCGGTAAAGTTCGGCGAACTCATCACGCAGTCGAGTGACCACCATACCGCAGGGAAAGGCGGCTTGGGCCACGCGCATCGTCTCGGCAGGGATCCGGCCGATCGGGCTGGGATGCAAACTCATCGGGTACCTCCTGGGTTACAGCTTCAATGCTGTATACAAGCTTGTCCAAAAAGCCGTCCCGCTGCAATTGCCGACAGTATCTAGGTGAAGCCAGCCACCCATTTTTGATTCGGTGCATCCGCCTGGAACTGCCGGTCGACCCGGTCCAGCGGGCATGCCGCCTTGCGCGGCACTGATGATTGTTCCCACCACTCTACTGCAATAGCAAATAATGGGTTATAAAAACGCATTGAACAAAAGGAAAAAATGGAAAAAAAGCTGTTTGAAGTCGCTCCTGCTTTCGAATATCCACGTGTGTTGTCAATTGCAGGTTCAGACAGTGGCGGTGGGGCTGGTATCCAAGCTGATCTCAAAACTTTTGCAGCCCTTGGTTGTTTTGGAATGACGGCCATCACTGCCTTGACTGCCCAGAACACGCAGGGTGTACGCTCAATTCACGGTGTTCCACCTCAAATGGTTTCTGATCAAATTGATGCGGTACTTGAGGACATAGGTGCCAGTGCCGTGAAAATTGGCATGCTTCATTCGCCTGACATTGTGCAAATCGTGGCTGATGCAATTGACCGCCATGCTTTGCGAAGCGTTGTACTCGATCCTGTCATGGTCGCGACGAGCGGTGCCGTGTTAATTGAGAACTCTGCGATTTCAATTCTGGTTCGCGAGTTGTTTTCACGGGTGACTTTGATCACGCCCAATCTGGATGAGGCTGAATTATTGGTGGGAATGACATTGCGCAATGAAAGCGAAATGCAATTAGCGGCCGAGAAACTGCTTTCCATGGGAGCCCACGCAGTTTTGCTTAAAGGCGGTCATTTACAGGGTGATGTAGTCGCTGATCTTTTGATGACCCAAGAGCGTGAATCTTTATGGATGCGTGCCCCACGCATTCACACGCGCAATACCCATGGTACTGGATGCACGCTTTCCTCAGCTATTGCAGCTCATCTGGCATTGGGTATCGGCTTGCTGGAAGCAGTGCGTTTGGCGCATGCTTATGTGCGTTCTGCACTGGAGGCTGGTGCCAGCGTGCGCACCGGTGCAGGTGAAGGGCCACTGAATCATGGCCATTCACCGGTTGCCATGCGACTTAAACCATTGGAAGAGTTAATTTGAATCTTGACGGCCACACTGCTGGAGCGTTCAAAATACAAAAGCCGGCTAGAACCAAATATGCGCAAGGTCGTGGCACTCATCAATCGAATACTGGCGATTCCACACCGAGTACCTTGTGGAGCTTCGAGCTGGTAGTGGTGTATTGCAATTGAATTTTCTTGTCCGGGAAAATGAAGGGCGCAGCACCAAATGCGGCTAGGACGCACTCATGAAAGCCGCTCAAAATCAGTTTCTTTTTGCCTGGGTAGGTATTGATATCGCCCACTGCGAAGATGCCCGGAACACTGGTGGAAAATTTTTCGGTGTCGACTTTAACCTGCTTGCGTTCAATATCCAGGCCCCAATTCGCAATGGGCCCAAGCTTTGGTGACAGGCCAAAAAATACCAGCATGACATCCAGTGGCACGATGCGGGTGATGCCGTCGGCGCCCGTTACCTTGGCGGCCGTCAGCCTGCCATCTTTCTCATCGTAACCAGTGACTTGGCCAACCACGAACTGCATCTTAGAGGCGTCGCAAAATTCCTTCATTTTGGCAACGCTGGACGGTGCCGCCGTGAACACGTCGCGGCGATGAATCAAGATCACGCTCTCGGCTTTGTTGGGGCCTTCGGCTGCGAAGTTCAAGGCCCAATCCACTGCGGAATCACCGCCACCGACAATCACCAGGTTTTTGCCTGCAAAATCGGCCGGGTTCTTGACTCGGTAAAATAGCTGGCTGTTGTCAAACTGCTCTAGACCCTCCACGCGCAGGAGCTTGGGCTGGAAAGCCCCCACGCCGGCGGCGAGGAAAATCGTCTTCGTCAGAAAATTCGTGCCGCTGGAGGTTTCCACAAAAAAACGGCCATCTGGCTGCTTTTCCACTGCATTGACTTCCTGGCCCAGATGAAAGGTCGGGCTGAAAGGCTTTATCTGTTTCATCAGGTTGTCGGTCAGCTCCTTGCCGGTGCATACCGGAATGGCTGGAATGTCATAGATGGGCTTGTCAGGGTACAGCTCAATGGGCTGCCCGCCGGGATAACCAAGCGAATCAATCACATGCGCCTTGATTTCAAGCAGTCCCAGCTCGAACACCTGAAACAGGCCGACAGGCCCGGCGCCCACAATGACCGCATCGGTTTCAATGGGACCGTCGTACTGAGTCGCGGTGTTGATCACTTCTTGATTCAGTTGAGGCTCCATAGGTTGTTGACTTGAATTTCTAGCGGCCTACTGACAAGTCCAACACTGCACCGTCATGGTTGATGTGCCCGGTCAGCGCACCAGCTCAGCGAGCTTGCCCGTCTTGTCTTTCCACTCCTCGGCATCCGGCAACGCGTCCTTGCGCTTGGTGATGCTTTTCCAGCCAGGGGCATGGGTCAGGTCGGCATTGATCTTGATGAAATGCAACTGATCGGCAGGCAGGTCTTCTTCCGCGTAAATGGCATTCACCGGGCACTCTGGAATGCACACGGCGCAATCGATGCATTCGTCCGGATCGATCACCAGCATGTTCGGGCCTTCGCGGAAGCAGTCCACGGGGCAGACGTCCACACAATCGGTGTATTTGCAGCGGATGCAGGAATCGGAAACGACGTGTGTCATGGTGTTGTTGGCTAATCGGTGAAAACCCTGAATTTTAAGGCAATGCCCTGGGCGTTGATCTGACGACATGCATACCTGTGCAAATCCACGGTTTACACAGAAATGACATCGAAAAATGAACGGCCAGGCGATGCACCGAAAACACCAGAGTTAAGGTTGCTATAACAGGGTGAGACTTGAAGTGGGGCTAGAGAACCAGCGCGGCGCCGGAGGTCTTATGCGACGCGGTGTCGACCAGCACCAGGGAGCCCAGAACACGCGAACGCAGATAAGGCAGCGTTGCCAGGGGCTCTTGAAGACTCAGTTCGATATGGCCAATGGCGTTGGGTGGCAGTTCACTGGCATCTTCCTCGGCAAGCGTATTGACGTCGAGCTTGTGAACGATGCGCTTGACCTTGGCCTTGACCCAGCGATGGCCCTGCAAGGCCCAATAAATGCGGCCGGCGATCAGGGGCTCATCGTCCATCCAGGCAATGGTGACCGCCAGTTCACGGGAGGGCGCGAACGAATCCGGCGTCAGCAGCCAGTCACCGCGTGACACGTCCACTTCGCGGTCGAGCACGATCCCTGCGCTGTGTCCGGCCTGTACCGATTGCGCCTGGCGGGTATGCCCCAGCACCTGGGCCACCACGGCGGTTTTTCCGCTGGGCAGGATGGCGACGGTCTGGCCCGGCGCCACAGTGCCGGTCGCCACGCGGCCCCAGAAAACGCGCCGGCCCTGCGACGTATCGGATGAGGAAGAAAACTTCTCGACCCATTGCACCGGAAAGGCAAAGGCTTCCGCTGTTTCGGCGGGAGTGGCCGGCAGGGTTTCCAGCAACTGCAGCAGTGACAGGCCTTCATAGCCGCACCAGCCGGGTTTGCCGTCCACCACGTTGAAGCCCTTCAGCGCCGACACAGGCACGGTGGCCTTGACCGGGATTTTTGCGGCTTCTGCAAATGCCGCCAGCGCGGCGCTGATATTTTGGTAGGCCAGGCTGGGGTCTTCAACGGCGTCGAGCTTGTTGACTGCAAAGACAATGGAGGGAACACGCAGCAGGTTGGCCAGCAGCGAATGGCGGCGGGTTTGCTGCAGCAGTTCCAGCGCCGGGTTTTTCCAGTCGAGTTTCGTCGCATCGACCAGCACCACGGCGGCGTCGGCGCTGGAGGCGGCCGTGACCATGTTGCGGGTGTACTGCTCATGGCCGGGCGCATCGCCGATGATGAACTTGCGGGCTTCGGTGGCGAAATAGCGGTAGGCCACGTCAATCGTGATGCCTTGCTCGCGCTCGGCCGACAGGCCATCGGTCAGCAGCGCCAGGTCGGTTTCGCCGGCGCGCTGAACGCCTGCGAGATGGTCTTGCAGCACAGCCTTGCTGTCCACCAGCAAACGCCCGATGAGCGTGCTTTTGCCGTCATCAACCGAGCCGCAGGTGATGAACTTCAGCGCCGACTTCAAGTCTTTTTGGCCTGTAGCGCTTGCTGTGTCTGCGCTGCCAGCTATCAATTCCATAGTAGTCATCAGAAATACCCGTCTTTCTTGCGCTTTTCCATCGAAGCGTCGGAGGTTTTGTCGTCCATGCGCGTGGCGCCGCGTTCGCTCACGTCGGCCGCCAGCGTTTCAATCACGATTTCGGCGGCCGTGGCAGCCGTGCTGTCGACCGGGCAGGTGCAGGTGATGTCGCCCACGGTGCGAAAGCGCACGGTTTTTTCAACAATCTGCTCGTCACCCCGCGCGGGGGTGAGATCGGTGACCGGCACCAGGAGGCCCTTGCGCTCGACCACCTTGCGCTGATGCGCGTAGTAGAGCGAAGGCAATTCGATCTGCTCGCGCTCGATGTACTGCCACACGTCCAGCTCGGTCCAGTTGGAGATGGGAAACACGCGGAAATGCTCGCCGGGTTGCATCCGGGTATTGAACTGCGTCCAGAGTTCGGGGCGCTGGGCCTTGGGCTGCCACTGGCCGATGCTGTCGCTGTGCGAAAATATGCGCTCCTTGGCGCGCGCCTTTTCTTCATCGCGCCGCGCGCCGCCGATCAGCGCATCGAAGCGGAATTCGTCGATGGCTTCAAGCAGCGTGACCGACTGATGCACATTGCGCGATTCGCCGGGATGGGCCAGGCGCACCGTGCCGCGTTTCATTGAATCCTCGACATTGCGAACGATCAGCTCGGCGCCCAGCTCTTTCGCGCGCGAGTCACGGAAATCGGTCACTTCATGAAAGTTGTGGCCGGTGTCGATCATCAGCAGCGGATAGGGAATGCGGCCGATGCCGAACGCCTTTTCGGCGCACTTGAGCATCACCAGCGAGTCCTTGCCGCCCGAAAACAACAGGGTGGGGCGCTCGAAGGCGGCGGCGACTTCGCGCAGGATGAAGATGGTCTCTTCTTCCAGCGCATCAAGATGGGAGTTGCTCAGCTTGGCAAGCAACTGGGTGTCGGCTCTGGCGTTCATGCGGTGATCTCTCGGATGGGAATGATGCTGGAAAGCGGTTCAAACGCGGCGGGTTCCTGCGCTTCATGGCTGCCGTCGGCGGCCACATGCAGGCCGCATTCCTTGGCGCTTTCGTTTTCCCACCACCAGCGGCCGGAGCGGAAATCCTCGCCCAGCGTCACGGCACGGGTGCAGGGCGCGCAGCCGATGCTGGGGAAGAACTGGTCATGCAGCGGGTTGTAGGGAATCTCGTTTTGCGAAATGCAGTGCCAGATGTCGCCCTGCGTCCACTCGACCAGCGGATTGATCTTGACGCGCTCCGGCTGCTGCTCGATGTCATGGACTTCGGCCCTGGCAGCAGATTGCTCGCGGCGCAGGCCGGTCAGCCAGCCTTTCTTGCCGGCCAGGGCGCGCTCCAGCGGCTCCATCTTGCGGATGTGGCAGCACTGCTTGCGCAGGTCCAGGCTTTTGTACATTGCCTCAAGGCCGTGGGTCTGGACAAACGCCGACGCTGCCGCCGCCTCCGGGCGGTACACCTCGACCTTGATACCGTAGCGATCTTCGATGCGGCCGATCAGCGCGACGGTTTCCGCATGGAGCATGCCGGTGTCGAGCACGAAAATGCTGGCGTCGATGCCGGCTTCCCGCATCAGGTGCGTCACGACCACGTCTTCAGCGCCCAGGCTGGAGGCTTGCGTCAGGGGCGAATAGGCGATGGCCGACGATTTCAGCAAGGCCAGACTGCGCGCGAGTTTTTGCGCAAAATCGGCTGAAGGCTTGGCGTAAAGAGAAATAGCGCTCATAGCGGCTCCTTTCAGGCGCTGGCCGGTGCTGCGGACACGAAGTGCGGGCGGATGTCCACGGCGTCGCCCTGGTACTTGCCGACGCCGTAGCCGGGATAGGCCGCCAGCACGCGCTGGGCAATCGCTAGATCCTGATCGGCGCGCAGCACGGCCACGTCAAAGCCGCTGCGCTCCATTTGCGCCAGCTGGTCCACCAGCACATCGCCGGTGGCCCGGATTTCGCCCTGGAACCCCAGGCGGCGGCGCAGCAGGAAAGCCTGGCTGAACGCCCGGCCATCGCTGAACTTCGGAAAGTTCAGGTCAATCCGGTCCACGCCGGCGAGGTCAAGCTGCAGGGGATCGGCAGTATTTGCCAGTTCAATGACTTTTTGGCCTGTGGCGCATGCAGCGCCTGCGCTGGCAGCTATTAATTTCATAGTAATTCTCTACTTTTCAGGTACAACGTGAAGGCCTTTCAGGCGGTGCTGGCCTCGGCCTGCTCGGTGCGCGTGGCGCTGAAGCGAGCGCCGTTGGCCGCCTGCTTGAACGGATCAGCGCCCACCCGGCGCAGCGTGGCGATAAAGGTTTCGCGGCCCTGGCGCTGCTGGCGGTAGGTTTGCAGCACGGCTTCGATGACCTCAGGCACTTCGGCCGCCGAGAACGAGGGACCGACGGCCTTGCCGGCCAGCGCCGGGCCCGAAAGCGTGGAGCCGTCGGAGCCGCCGAGCGACACCTGATACCACTCCTTGCCGTCCTTGTCCACGCCCAGAATGCCGATGTGGCCGCTGTGGTGGTGGCCGCAGGAGTTGATGCAGCCGCTGATGTGCAGGTCGATCTCGCCCAGGTCATGCAGCTCGTCCAGATCCTGGTAGCGCTCGGTGATGGCTTCGGCGATGGGAATCGAGCGCGCGTTGGCCAGCGAGCAGAAATCGCCGCCGGGGCAGGCGATCATGTCGGTGAGCAGGTGGATGTTGGCCTTGGCAAAGCCGGCCTGCCGCGCGGCCCGCCAGAGCGCGGGCAGCTCGTCGCTGCGCACCCAGGGCAGCAGCAGGTTCTGCTCGTGGGTGACGCGCGCCTCGCCGGCGCTGAAACGGTCGGCCATGTTGGCGGCCAGGTCGAGCTGGTCGGCCGTGGCGTCGCCCGGCGCCTGGCCCAGGCGCTTGAAGGACAGGGTCACGGCGCGCAGGTCGGGATTTTGGTGCGGGGCGACATTTTGCTGCAGCCAGCGGCTGTAGGGCGCTGATTCTTCGGGGGTGATGGGGTCTGGCAGGGCGGAGGCATCCGCGCCCGGAGGGTTGAGCGCCGGCGGCACGAAGCAGGCAGCCACGCGGTCGTATTCGGCCTGGGTAATGGTGTGCGGCCCGCCATCGTGCTCGACGATCTGCCGGTATTCGGCTTCCACATCGTCGATGTACTTTTGCCCTTCGGCCTTGACCAGGATCTTGATGCGGGCCTTGTAGATGTTGTCGCGGCGCCCGTAGCGGTTGTAGACGCGCACGACGGCTTCCAGGTAGTTCATGATCTGGTCCCACGCCAGGAACTCGCGGATCACGGTGCCGATGACCGGCGTGCGGCCCATGCCGCCGCCGACCAGCACCTTGAAGCCCAGCGCGCCGGCCTCGTTGCGCAGCAGCTGCAGGCCCACGTCGTGCCAGCCGATGGCAGCGCGGTCTTCGCGGGCGCCGCTGATGGCGATCTTGAACTTGCGCGGCAGGAAGGCGAATTCGGGGTGCAGCGTGCTCCACTGGCGCATGATTTCGCCGAACGGGCGCGGGTCGGCAATCTCGTCCACCGCGATGCCGGCGCGCTCGTCGCTGGTGATGTTGCGGATGCAGTTGCCGCTGGTCTGGATACCGTGCATGTTCACGCTGGCCAGCAGATCCATCACATCGGCTGATTTGTCGAGCGCAATCCAGTTGTACTGCACGTTCTGCCGGGTGGTGAAGTGGGCGTAACCCTTGGTCAGTTTGGTGTGCACCGACTGGCCGTTTTTAAGCGGAACAGGGCCCAGCTTGTCCTGGGTCGCCTGCGCCTGCTGCATCAGCGCGGCGTCGGGCTGGTCGTAGTCGCGGGCGATCTTGGCCAGCACGCGCAACTGGGCGCTGGAGAGTTCGCCATAGGGCACGGCGACCCGCAGCATCGGCGCATAGCGCTGAACATACCAGCCGTTTTGCAGCCGAAGGGGTTTGAATTCATCCTCGGCCAACTGGCCGTTCTGCCAGCGGGTGAGCTGGTCCCGAAACTGGCTGGCGCGGGCTTTCACAAACTGGCGATCAAATTCTGTGTATTGGTACATGGAGGTCGAGGTCGGATGAAGGCTTTGGAATCAGATGGAAATAAGTTTCGCGCCGGCATAGGCCAGCAGCACGGACAGCAGCGAGCGAATGACGCGCTCAGGCGTCTTGCGCATCAGGTGCGCGCCCAGCCAGATGCCCGGCAGGGAGCCGGCCAGCAGTTTAACCAGCAACGGCCAGTCGACCGAGCCGATCGAGGCATGGCCCAAGCCCGCCACAAGCGTCAGGGGAACCGCATGGGCAATGTCGGCGGCCACAATGCGCGGCAGGGGCAGCGCCGGGTACAGCAGCATGAGCACGATCACGCCAATGGCGCCAGCGCCCACCGATGTCAGCGTGACCAGCACGCCGATGACCGCGCCGAACACGATCGGCAACGCCCAATGGCGGGCATGCGTCGCCTGGGCAAGGTGCTCGGGGGCGATCTGCGCCGGGGCCGCCTTGCCGCGCAGTACTTTGTAAAGGGTGGCGGCGGCGGTCAGCAGCAGCGCCAGACCCAGCGTGGTGGTCATGACCGACTGGATCGCCGGATTGGCAGGCCCCAGGCGCTGCAGGACGTACAGCGTGGCCAGCGCGGCCGGGATGCTGCCCAGGGCGGTTTGCCCGACAATTTTCCAGTCGATCACACGGGCCCGCGCCAGGCTCAGCGTGCCGCCCATCTTGGTGAAGGCGGCAAAGAGAAGATCGGTGCCGATGGCCAGGTGCGGCTTGACGCCGAACACAAAGATCAGCAGCGGCGTCATCAGCGAACCGCCGCCAACCCCCGTCAGACCGACAACCAGACCCACGGCAAAACCGGCAAAAACAAAAGCGAAATCATGCATAAGGGCGAAAATGTAACGGCGTGCCTTATAAAAACAAACTACAGTTTTGTTGTTCCTATATGCGGATAAGCATATTCTCAAGCAGGCATGCGGGCTTTCGCGCCGTTTCATGCCCAGGCGCCATAAGCGCGACCAATGACTGATGCGCGGCACTGCACAGAGGCGCCTTTGGCGCGTTACAGTCTCGTCCATGAAGCGCCCGCCTTCGGGGCGAGCCGATCCATGAATCGTTTACTTTTGGAGAAACACTTGAAATCCACGAAACCAGCCCTGCTCAGCGGTGTCCTGCTGGCCGCTGCCCTGTCGACGCAGGCCGCGTCGAATCAGCCCATCAAGATCGGCGAAATCAACAGCTACTCGACCATGCCCCAGTTCACCCAGCCCTACCGGCAGGGCTGGCAACTCGCGCTTGAAGAGGTCAATCAGGCCGGCGGCCTGCTGGGCCGCAAGGTCGAGGTCGTTGCCCGGGACGACGCCGGAAAACCCGAGGAGGCCCTGCGCCATGCCATCGAGCTGACGTCGCGTGAAAAAGTCGATGTGCTGGCGGGCGGGTACCTGTCCAATGTCGGGCTGGCCCTGAGCGACCATGCCCAGAAAAACAGGAAGGTCTATGTTGCCAGCGAGCCGCTGACCGATGCGATCGTCTGGGACAAGGGCAACCGCTACACCTTCCGCCTGCGCCCCAGCACCTACATGCAGGCTGCCATGCTCGTTGATGAAGCGGCCAAGATGCCGGCCAAGCGATGGGCGACGATTGCGCCCAACTATGAATACGGCCAAAGCGCGGTGGCCAGTTTCAAGGAGCTGCTCAAAGCCAAGCGGCCCGATGTGGAGTTTGTCGGCGACCAGTGGCCTGCCCTGGGCAAGCTGGAAGCCGGCACCACGCTGCAGGCCACGATGCAGACCAGGCCGGACGCGATTTTCAATGTGACGTTCGGCGCCGACCTGGCCAAGCTGGTGCGCGAAGGCAACCAGCGCGGCATCTTCCCGAAAACGCCGGTGGTGTCGATGCTCTCGGGCGAGCCGGAGTACCTGGATGTGCTGAAGGACGAGACGCCCAAGGGCTGGATCGTGACCGGCTACCCGTGGGACCAGATCGATTCGCGCGAGCATGCCAGCTTCGCCGCCAACTACTACCGGCGCTTCAAGGAGTATCCGAAGGTGGGCTCGGTCGTGGGGTATGCGACCCTGCAGGCGATTTTTGCCGGCATCAAGAAGGCGAGCTCGACCGACAGCGAAAAACTGGTCACCGCATTGCGCGGCCTGAAGTTTTCCACGCCGTTTGGGCCGGCCGAATTCCGCGCCATCGACCATCAGTCCACCATGGGCGCCTATGTCGGCAAGCTCGACATGGTCGGCAACAAGGGCACGATGGTGCAGTGGCGCTATGCAGACGGAAAGGCGTATTTGCCGGATGATGCCTACGTCAAGGCCAGGCGCCCGGCCGAAGCCATGAAATGATTTTTGCTATTGAATAAATAGCAGCTTTCGCAGGTGTAGCATGCGAAAACGCTATATTTGTCTATAAATTTTCGATTCCGGGACGCTTGCGCAGCCTTTGTCGAACTGGGGCAGCAGCGCATCGGCCTGGCGCCGCTCCACCGGCAGCGGCTCGCCATGCAGCCGGGCGGCCAGCAGTTCTGCGCACAGGACGGCAAAGGTCAGGCCGCGCGACCCCATGCCGGTGCAGACCCACGCATCGGCTGCTGCATTCAACGGGCCGAGCGAAGGCAAACGGCTGGGCGTGGCGCACCGCACCCCGGCCCACGCTTTCACCTGTCCACTTTCGAACTGGTGCGCCAGGTGCCGGGCCGACGCCGGCAGCAGGGCCCGCAGTTTGTGCCGGTTGTGCGCATCGTCTTCTGGCCGAGGTTCGGTGCTGGTGTTGTCGCGCTCGAAAGTCGCTCCCGCAATCCAGGCCATTCCTTGTGAAAGCGGAACCGCAGGCACCAGGCTGCCATGCCCATTGACAGGAAAAACCGGCAGCGCCCCGGCCGTGCCTGGCGCGTGCAGGCCCCACGACACCTGGCCCCGGATGGGCTGCAATGCCAATGCGCAGGGCAGCTCCAGCGCCTCGGCCAGTTCGTGGCTGTCGTATCCGGCGGCAATTACCACCAGTTCAGCTTCGGCCAGCACCTGTCCGGCTGCATCAAGGGCCTGCCACGCATCGGTGCGCCTGCCCAGCCGGTGAACGGCTGACCTTGCGCGCCAGGCCACACCAGGCGTTGCCAGCCAGGCCCGGACCAGGCAGGCCGGCTTGATCCAGCCGGCCTGCGCATGCCACAGGGCCGGGGTGCCGGGCGGCAGGCCGCATTGTGCGAGCTGCCCGGCGGTGGCCGGCGCGGTCCAGTCGGCTGCGGCATCGGCCAGCGCCTGCCCGGCATGCCATGCGGCAGGCAGCTTGCGCGCGTGTTCCAGGCAATGCTCCAGCACCCCGGCCGGGTTCCAGTCGCTGCCGGCCTGCAGCAGCAGGTCGGCTTGCTGCAGCGTCGCCCGGATGCCGCTGCGCGACAGGCGCGACAGCAAGCTGTCGTCGGGCGACACATGCGGCGCCAGCAGGCCGGCCGGCAGGCCCGACGCGCCTGCGGCAGGCGCGTCGGCGGCATCGAGCACGGTGACCTGCCAGCCGCGACGCGCCAGGCTGGCCGCCACGGCTGCGCCCGCCAGCCCCCCGCCCACGACGATGCAGCGCGCGGCCAGCCGGTGCGGCGGCGCTGGCCGGTGTTTTTTGATTTCCCATGCCGGCTCGTATTGGCCCTGCAGGTTGTCGCGCTTGGGTGGTGTGCCGGGGACTTTCTTCACCACGAAGCCGCATTGCGCCAGGGCATCGCGCACGCTGCGGGCAATGGTCCAGGTGGCGACACGGGTGCCGCGCCGGCAGCAGCGCGCCACCGCCTTGAAGGTGTGGGCATCCCAGATGTCCGGGTTGAGGCGGGGGCTGAAGCCGTCCAGATAGACCGAATCGGCCTCAAATGACACTTCGCGCAGCATCGTGCTGGCGTCGCCAATGCACAGCGTGAGCACCACCTGGCCGCCCTCGAAGACCAGCCGGTGCATGCCGGGCAGCAAGCCCCAGAGCTGATGCTTCAATTGCCGCGCAAAAGGAATCAATTCGGGATGTGCCAAAGCACTGCGCAGCACGTCGTCGGCACTGGCCGGATAGGCTTCGGTCGAAACGAAATGCAGCAGGCGCGGGCGCAGCGGGTCGGCCTTCCAGGCGGCCCAGGTGACCAGGAAATTCAGCCCCAGGCCAAAGCCGGTTTCGAGCACGCACCATTGCGGCTGGCGGCTCCAGGCTTCAGGTAATCCACAGCCCTTCAGAAAAACCTCCTGGGCCTGCTCCAGCCCGCCGTTTTCACTGCGGTAGCGGTCGCCAAAGCGCGGGCTGTAGGGACTGCCGCCCGGGCTGCCGTCTTCCAGCCACTCGATGCGCTCGGGCATGGGCGGCGGTCAGGCGCCGGGCGGGGTCGGGGGAACGTAGCCTTGCACCGCGTCGGCGCCGTCGCCGAAGAAATGCTTTTCCATCTGCCGCGCCAGGTACTGGCGGGCCCGCGCATCGGCCAGGTTCAGCCGGTTTTCATTGACCAGCATGGTTTGCTGCTTCATCCAGTCGGCCCAGGCCTGCTTGCTGACCTCTTCATAGATGCGCTTGCCCAGCGGGCCGGGGTAGGGCGGAAAGTCCAGGCCTTCGGCTTCTTGGCCGAGTTTGATGCAGTTGACGGTACGTGCCATGGAAAAATTCCTTCGGTTTGTTGGGATTGGGGTTCTAAGGATGATTAACGAATAAAGAACTGAGGTTTTATTCGTTCCAGATTCTAGGTTCTGCTTTCAGAATCCATTTCGTTCGCATTCATACATACGCAATTTTTGGAATCAAAAGCAAACCCATGACTTCACGCCGCAACTTTATCAATCTTTCATCTCGTGCAGTAGCAGCCGTAGCGCTGGCAGGGTCAGCCTTGCCTGTCCATGCCCAGCAGCCGCCGGTCACGCTGCTCAACGTCTCCTACGACCCGACCCGCGAGCTGTACGTGGACTACAACGCCGCCTTTGCCAAATACTGGAAGGCCAAGGCCGGCCAGGATGTGACGATCAAGCAGTCGCACGGCGGCTCGGGCAAGCAGGCGCGGTCGGTCATCGACGGCATCGACGCCGATGTGGTCACCCTGGCGCTGGCCGGCGACGTGGACGCGCTGGTCAAAAACGGCGGGCTGATCCCCAAGGACTGGCAAAAGCGCCTGCAGCACAACTCGGCGCCTTACACCTCGACCATCGTGTTCCTGGTGCGAAAGGGCAATCCCAAAGCCATCAAGGACTGGGACGACCTGGCCAAGCTAGGCGTGGCCGTCATCACGCCCAACCCCAAGACCTCGGGCGGCGCCCGCTGGAACTACCTGGCCGCCTGGGAATTCGCCAAGCGCAAGAACGGCGGCAGCGATGCCAAGGCCAAGGAATTCGTCGCCAATCTCTACAAGAACGTGCCGGTGCTGGACACCGGCGCGCGCGGCTCGACCATCACCTTTGTCCAGCGCAACGTGGGCGACGTGCTGCTGGCCTGGGAGAACGAAGCCTTCCTGGCGTTGAAGGAATTCGGCGCCGACAAGTTTCAGGTGGTCGTGCCGTCGATCAGCATCCTGGCCGAGCCGACCGTGACAGTCGTGGACAAGAATGTTGACAAGAAGGGCACCCGCGCCGTGGCGACCGCCTACCTCGACTACCTGTACTCGGACGAAGGCCAGGACATTGCCGGGCGCAACTACTACCGCCCGACCAGCGAGAAGGCCAAGGCCAGGTACGCCAGCCAGTTCCCCAAGCTGACGCTGTTCACGATTGACCAGGGCTTCGGCGGCTGGACCAAGGCGGACAAGGACCATTTCGCCGATGGCGGCTCGTTCGACCAGATCTACACGCAGAAGTAAAAAAGCAAGCCGCCGGCCGGCTGGTACGGCCTGTCATTCGCAGCCACCCAGAAAGAACTACAAATGTCCGTGCAACCCACCGTGCTGCTGATCGCAGGCAGCCCGTCCGACCCGTCACGCTCGGCCGCGCTGCTCGATGCCGTCAACCTGCGGCTGGCGCTCAGGGATGAGCTGAAGGTGGTGCGTCTCAATATCCGGAAACTGCCCGCCGAGGCGCTGCTGCTGGCCCAGTGGGGCCATCCGGCCATCACCGGGGCGCTGGCGCAGGTGGAGCGGGCCGACGCCATCGTCATCGCCACGCCGGTGTACAAGGCGGCCTACAGCGGCGTGCTCAAGGTGTTCCTGGACCTGCTGCCGCAAACCGCGCTGAAAAACAAGACCGTGCTGCCGCTGGCCACCGGCGGCAGTCCGCACCACATGCTGGCGCTCGACTATGCCCTGCGGCCGGTGCTGCAGGCGCTGTCGGCGCGGCACATCCTGCCCGGCGTCTATGCCACCGACGCGCAGATTCCGCGCTCGGAGGAGGGCATCTATGCGCCCGCCGCCGAGATTTCGATCCGGCTTGACGAGGCCGTTGCCACCTTGCTGGCCGAGAGCTTTCGAATGCCGCCGCCCCGGTTCGAACCGGTGCTGTTCTCGCAGGTGCGATGTAGCGTCTGACAGCACAGGCGGTTTTTCCGCCAAGCCGCTGAATTCCGAATTTTTGAACTACCGCGCTCCCCGCGGGCGGCAGCGCCTTGCCTGCCCGCAGCACATAAGCCAAGCATCCGCCCCATCACTACAAGGCCAAGACCATGACTTCATCCTTCATCGACACGCCCCATTTCGGCACTTCAAAACCACCAGCCTGGCTGGTCCTGCGTGACCTGCTGGCCAGCATTGTGCTGGTCATAGGGCTGGCCCTGGCCGTCAGCCTGTTCATGCCGCCGGCGGCGCATGCCCAGGACAAGGTGGAGCTGCGCATCGGCTACCAAAAAGGGGCCAGCCTGTTCCTGCTGCAAAAAGCGCAGGGCACGCTGGAAAAGCGCCTGTCGCCGCTGAACGCCACGGTGAAATGGGTCGAGTTTCCGGCCGGTCCGCAGTTGCTCGAAGGCTTGAACCTCGGCGCGGTCGATGTCGGCTTCGTTGGCGAGGCGCCGCCGATCTTTGCCCAGGCGGCGGGCGCCAAATTCGCCTACATCGGCTATGACCCGGCAGCGCCGCAGGCCGAGGCGATCCTGGTGCCGAAAAACTCTGCCATCAAGTCGGTAACCGAGCTGAAAGGCAAAAAAATCGCGCTGAACAAGGGCAGCAATGTGCATTACCTCCTGGTCAGGCTGCTGGAGAAAAACGGCCTCAAGCCCGGCGATGTGCAGCCGGTCTATCTGCCGCCGGCCGATGCGCGGGCGGCATTTGAAAGCGGCCATATCGATGCCTGGGTAATCTGGGACCCGTTTGCCGCCGCCGCTGAAAAAGCCATCGGTGCCCGGGTGCTGGCCGACGGCAGGGGCGTGGTCAACAACTACCAGTATTACCTGGGTGAGCGCGGCTTCGTCGCCAAAAACCCGAAGGTGATCCAGGCCTGGTTCGATGACTCGGTGGCGCAGGGCGCCTGGCTCAAGGCCAATCTGAAGAAGGCCGCCGAGCTGATCGCGCCGCTGCAAAGCCTGCCGGTCGATGTGGTCGAGCTGAGCCTGCAGCGCTATGAGTTCAACGTCAAGCCGGTTCCCGACAGCGTGATTGCCGAGCAGCAAAAGCTGGCCGACACCTTTCTTGAACTCAAGCTGATCCCCAAGGCGATTGCCGTGCGCGATGCCGCCTATAAAACCGCGCCCTGAATCCACTGCACTGTCAAGGAGCTACACCATGAACACTATCCTACCCCTTCAATTGCGCCGGCGCTTCCTGGCCATTGCCGGCACCACCGCCGCCGTGTGGGGCCTGGGGCTTGGCCGCGCCAGCGCCCAGCCAGCGCCCGCCCGGACTGAAAAGGCTGCCGAGCCGCTGCAGCAGCTGCAGCAATTACGTATCGGCTACCAGAAGTCCGCCGTCAACCTGGTCATCCTCAAGCAGCAGGGCGTGCTGGAAAAGCGCTTTCCCGGCGCCAAGATCACCTGGGCCGAGTTTCCGGCCGGCCCGCAGCTGCTCGAAGCCCTGTCGGCCGGCAGCCTGGAGTTCGGCCTGACCGGCGACTCGCCGCCAGTATTTGCGCAGGCCGCCGGCAAGGAGCTTTTGTATGTGGCCGCCGAGCCGCCCAAGCCCGACAGCTCGGCCATCCTGGTGCTGGGCGACTCGCCCATCAAGGCGCTGGCCGACCTGAAAGGCAGGAAAATCGCCCTGCAAAAAGGCTCCAGCGCCCATTACCTCTTGGTGCGGGCGGTGGAGAAGGCGGGCCTGAGATGGGCTGACATTCAACCGATGTACCTGGCGCCGGCCGATGCGCGGGCCGCTTTCGAGCGCAAAAGCGTCGATGCCTGGGCGATCTGGGATCCGTTCTATGCCGCCATCGAACTGGACATCAAGCCGCGCGTGCTGGCCAGCGGCCGCGATCTGTCGAGCAACAACTCGTTCTACCTTGCCTCCCGCCCCTTCGTCATCCAGCAGGCGCAAGCCCTGACGGTGGTGCTGGAGGAATTGACGCGGGCCGACACCTTCGCCCAGACCCGGCGCAAGGACGCCATCAAGCTGATCGCCGATTTCAGCGGGCTGGACGCCGGCATTGTGAGCCTGTTCGTCCAGCGCCGCCCGCCGTCGCCGGTCGGCCCGCTGGGCGCCACGACGGTTGCCGACCAGCAGCGCGTGGCCGACGCCTTCTTCAAGCTCGGCCTGATCCCGCGCCCGGTCAAGGTCGCTGAAATCGTCTGGCAGCCCGACGCGGCGCGCCTGGCCCAGCTCACCCGCAAGCAAGAAATCAAGGAATAACCCCATGCAAGTTTTCTGGTTCATCCCCACCCACGGCGACAGCCGCTACCTCGGCACTGCAGAAGGCGCCCGCGAAGTCAGCCTCGACTACCTGAAACAGGTGGCCGTGGCCGCCGACACCCTGGGTTACGAGGGCGTCTTGATTCCCACCGGCCGCTCCTGCGAAGACCCCTGGGTAGTCGCCTCCAGCCTGCTGCCGGTGACCAAAAACCTCAAGTTTCTGGTCGCTGTGCGCCCCGGCCTGCACCAGCCCAGCCTGGCGGCACGGATGGCCGCCACGTTCGACCGGCTCTCGGGCGGGCGGCTGCTGATCAACCTGGTGACCGGCGGCGACCAGACCGAGCTGGAAGGCGACGGCGTGTTCCTCAACCACGCCGAGCGCTACGAGCAGTCGGCCGAATTCATCCGCATCTGGCGCGAAATCATTGCTAAAAGCCATGACGGCCAGGGTTTCGATTTCGACGGCAAGCACCTGAGCGTCAAGGGCGCCAAGCTCCTCTACCCGCCGGTGCAAAAACCGTATCCGCCGGTGTACTTCGGCGGTTCGTCGGATGCGGCGCATGACCTGGCCGCAAGCCAAGTCGATGCCTACCTGACCTGGGGCGAGCCGCCGGCCGAGGTCGCCAAAAAGATCGCCGATGTGCGCGGTCGCGCCGCCAAGTTGGGCCGCACGGTGAAGTTCGGCATCCGCCTGCATGTCATCGTGCGCGAAACCGAGGACGAAGCCTGGCGCGCCGCAGAAAGCCTGATCAGCCGGCTTGACGACGACACGGTAATCCGGGCGCAGGCGGCGTTCTCGCGCATGGATTCCGAAGGCCAGCGCCGCATGGCCGCACTGCACGGAGGCGGCAAGAAACGAGGCCGCGCCGACCTGGAGATCAGCCCCAACCTGTGGGCCGGCGTCGGCCTGGTGCGCGGCGGCGCCGGCACCGCGCTGGTGGGCGACGCGAAAACCGTGGCAGCCCGCTTCGAGGAGTACGCGGCGCTGGGCATCGACACCTTCGTGATGTCGGGCTATCCGCATTTGGAGGAGGCCTATCGTTTCGCCGAGCTGGTGTTCCCGCTGCTGCCGCGCAAGCTGCGGCAAAAGCTGCCGGGCACCGGCCTGACCGGGCCGTTCGGCGAAGTCGTGGCCAACCACTACCTGCCGCGCGCGTCGCAGAGCTGAGATGCTGTCATGACGATTCACGCCATCAACTATGTGCAGCTGGCTTTCCTGGCCGGCAACCAGCTTGATTTCCTGCAACCCGAGCTTCCTGGAGCCCTCGCATGAGCACGACCACGCAGATTCGGGAGCTGCAGGTGACGCCGCTGCCCGACATCACCGACGCACCGGCACCGCGCTTGGCGGCCAGCAGCGCGGCGCCGGGTTTTTCAGGCGCTGCCTTCCTGCGCGAGCTGGGCCAGCGGGCGCTGCCCTGGCTGGTGCCGGTCGGGCTGATCACGCTCTGGCAGGTGGCTTCCAGCCTGGGCTGGCTGTCCACCCGCGTGCTGCCCGCGCCGTCCGAAGTGCTCAAGGCCGCCTGGACGCTAACCGTCTCGGGCGAGCTGTGGACGCACGTGAAGGTCAGCGCCTGGCGGGCGCTTGCCGGCCTGGCGATTGGCGGCAGCCTGGGGCTGGCGCTGGGCCTTTTGACCGGCTCGGTGAAGTTTTTCGAAACCCTGCTGGACTCGACCATTCAGATGGTGCGCAACATTCCGGCGCTGGCGCTGATTCCGCTGGTCATTTTGTGGTTCGGCATCGACGAGACCGCCAAGCTGTTCCTGATCTCGGTGTCGGTTTTTTTCCCGCTCTACATCAACACCTTCCACGGCATCCGCAGCGTCGATCCAGGGCTGATCGAGATGGGGCGCAGCTATGGCCTGAGCCGCTGGCAGCTCTACCGCGAGGTGATCCTGCCGGGCGCCATGTCTTCCATCCTGGTGGGCCTGCGCTTTGCGCTGGGGCTGATGTGGGTGATCCTGATCGTCGCCGAGACCATCTCGGCGCAGGCCGGCATCGGCTACCTGACGATGAATGCCAGAGAGTTTTTGCAGACCGACGTGGTGCTGGTCGGCATCCTGCTCTACGCCTTGCTCGGCAAGCTGGCCGATGTGCTGGCGCGGGGGCTGGAGCGCTACTGGCTGCGCTGGCATCCGGGCTACCAGAGCAGCGGCATTTGAAGGAAATTGGAAAAAAATGCCATGACCCAACTTGACCAAAAAACACCCCGTGGCGTGCGCCTTGAAGTGCGCGGCCTGTCCAAGCACTACGGCACGCGCCAGGTGCTGGACCGCACTGAACTCAACATCGAGCCCGGCGAATTTGTCGCCATCGTCGGCCGCAGCGGCTGCGGCAAGAGCACCTTGCTGCGCCTGGTGGCGGGGCTGGAGCCGGCCACTCAGGGCAGCATCCGGCTCGACGGCCAGCAAGTCAATGGCCTGAACGAGGACACCCGCGTCATGTTCCAGGACTCGCGCCTGCTGCCATGGCGGCGCGTCACCGACAACGTGGCGCTCGGCCTGCCGGCCGACGGGCGGCAGGCGGCGGCGCAGGTGCTGGGGCAGGTCGGACTGGCCGACCGGCAGGACGAATGGCCGGCCCGGTTGTCGGGCGGGCAACGCCAGCGGGTGTCTCTGGCCCGGGCGCTGGTGCACAGCCCGCGCCTGCTGCTGCTCGACGAGCCGCTGGGCGCGCTCGATGCGCTGACCCGCATCGAGATGCACCAGCTGATCGAAGGGTTGTGGCAGCAAAGCGGCTTCACCGCGCTGCTGGTGACCCACGATGTGCAGGAGGCGGTGGCACTGGCCGACCGGGTGATCCTGATCGAGGATGGCCGCATCGCGCTGGACGAGCGCATCCCGCTGGCCAGGCCGCGCCAGCGCAGCGACCCGCTGTTCGGCCTGCTCGAAAAAAAGATTCTCGACCGGGTGCTGCAGCATCCGGCGCAGCAGGAACCGGCCAATGAACCGGTCTGGCCGGCCACGCCGGCGCACGGCCTGCGCTGGGCGGTGTGATGGCATATGCAACTGTCCTGCTCCCGCATGGCGCATGCCCCAGCGGAAAAAAGCGACCGGGACGGAATGGTTGGATTTTATGAACGAAATAAGCCTCTGGCGCAATGACTACAAGCGCGAGTAGCTATTAATTTAGTAGCAAATCAGGTTCTATTTTTTGTTTTTTTGTAGATTTTTTCAACCCCAAAGGAGTTCCCTCTCATGTCCATTCAAGCCATCAACGTGCGCAACCAGTTCCGCGGCAAGGTCAAGGAAATCATCCGCGGCGATGTCGTGTCCGAGATCGATGTCGAAACCCCGTGGGGCATCGTCACTTCGGTCATCACGACCCGCTCGGTCGATCAGCTGGCGCTGGTGGTCGGCAGCGACGTGGTGGCGCTGGTCAAATCGACCGAAGTGTCGATTGCCAAGCTCTGAGGCTGCATTGGGCGTCCCAGCCGGTGAACCGGTTGCGCAGTCCCGGCAGGCCCCGGTGCTTTTGAGCCGATGCCGCAGGGGTCTGCCGCGCTGGTGTATCTTTTGCCCTTACGCCGTTGGATAGACCGCCTTATTTTTCAGGAGACTGCCTTGTCTGTTTTTGAGATCAACGACATCGTCGGCGCGTTGCATGCGGTGCGGCAGGACTGGCGCGCCTCGCAAAAGCGTTCGCGCGAGTACGGCGGACGCGAATTTCCGTCGCGTGATGCGCTGGCCCAGGTGATGCAAGCGCTCAAGGGCGCGCTGTTTCCGATGCGGCTCGGGCCGCCGGACCTGCGCCAGGAAAGCGAAGACTTTTACGTTGGCCACACCTTGGACACGGCGCTGCACGGACTGCTGGCGCAGATCCGCCTGGAACTGGCTTACAGTGCCCGGCACCTGCAGCGCGTCGAAGCTGACCTGGAAGGCGAGGCACTGCGCGCCGCGCGCGATTTTGCGGCCGCGCTGCCGCAGATCCGCCGCCTGCTTGACAGCGATGTTTTGGCTGCCTACAGCGGCGACCCGGCGGCGCGCAGTGTGGACGAGGTGCTGCTGTGCTACCCGGGCGTGCTCGCCATGATCCACCATCGCCTGGCGCACCAGCTTTACCGGCTGGGCCTGCCGCTGCTGGCACGCATCGTGGCCGAGCTGGCGCATTCGGTGACCGGCATCGACATTCATCCCGGCGCGCAGATCGGCGCGGGCTTTTTCATCGACCACGGCACCGGTGTCGTGATTGGCGAAACGGCTGTCATCGGCCAGCGCGTGCGGCTCTATCAGGCGGTGACGCTGGGGGCCAAGCGCTTTCCCGCCGATGCCGAGGGCCACCTGCAAAAAGGACTGCCGCGCCACCCCGTGGTGGAAGACGACGTGGTGATCTACGCCGGCGCCACCATTCTCGGGCGCGTCACGCTGGGACGCGGCGCCACCATTGGGGGCAACGTGTGGCTGACCCATGACGTTCCGGCTGGCGGCAACGTGACGCAGGCCGTGTCGCGCAACACCGGCAGCGGCGCGGAAGCAGGGACTTGAGGACGGCAGCCTGACCGGCTTGCTGTTGCCGCACAAGCTTCGCAGTGGCACCTGCGATCCGTCACTTCTTTCGGCCATGTTTCTGTATTTTTATGTGTTTTGTGTTTCCAGATAAATTGAAAACGCCAGCTGCCTTCGATTGAGTTGCTATCAAATCAGGAGCTGATGATGCATGGTTCGCATGCGCTGGAACCGTTTTTATCGCGGATTGCCAAAAACCGCTGCGTCCCTTCGCTGCGAGGCGACTCTTTGAAAGACCGCACTTGAGGGCGGGGCTAATGGCCTGCTACCGCTTTTAGCGGTAAAATACTGCTCCAACCCGCAGTGTGCAAGCGCTGAAAGCTATAGAAAATATAGCATTCTTGTTTGTCAGGCTGGGCCAGCAGTGGCTCGGCGGCTGATTCTCAAGATGGAGTGCTGACTGGCAAGACGCTTGAATTTGGGGAAGGAGCCCCCAGATTTGTTACATGAACGCCACTCAATCAACCCCCCGTAAAACCGACCTGACTGTGACGCATGTGCTTGCCGAATTGCTTGAGCGAATGGAGCGAAGCGCGGTGCCAGTAGGTCCGGAACAGTATCGCTCCGTGGTTCGGCACCTGGTCAATGAACTGGGCGAGGTAGAGCCGGGCAAGGCGCTTGGTGCCTTGCTCGACACCCATCCGGCCGCTGCGGAACTGTACGAAAACGTCAATTACCAGTATGCGGGGCTTTGCCGCTCCGCGCTGGATGCTTCGCTTGCCGCAGAGCGGCAGGCCAAAGAGGTTCTGGATCGGGCCATGCGCCCAGCCTGAACCGTTCACCTATATTCTTCAAGGAAGACCGACCCATGGCAAGAGCTGATGCTAAAACCGCCGTACTCGCAGATGGCCTGCGCTACAAATCCAAGGTATCGGGTTCTCCGTTTGCCGCGACCACGTCGTTCGGCGCTGCCACGATGTCGTGCTTCATGTGCGGCAAGCACCGCGCCCGCTCCCTGATGGGCACCCGCAAGGTGCTTGGAAAGTCCCAGGCCGTGTGCGCGCCTTCGTGCAAGGGGTTGGATGAAGCGCTGGAGGCTGCTGCCGCCGCCGCATCAACCTCCTGAACAGCCTTACGGCTTTTGGCATCAAGCCAGCCGCGCCTGGACAGCCTGTCATGACAGCCAATATCCGGGCCAGGCTGTCTGCCCTTTCCATCAAGCTGGGGTTGGTCTGATCTGAATTTCTGCTGCGCAAGGTGCGCCTGACGAAACGGCCCGGCTCGCGCCGCCTTCCGCGGGCTTTGCCACAAAGCAGCCGATCGTCGCCTCGGGCGGGCCGCGTGCATGGCCCGATAATGAGCCGCTTCCGAATCACGTCCGCAAGGGGTGAATCGCCTCCAATCGCTGCACACTAGGACATCTGCGTGAGAAAAACATACCTCCTCAATCTAGAGGGCAAGAACCGTGATCGCCTGCTCGAAGCGAGCAAGCACGACATCCGCAAGTACGTGAAACGTGAACGCGGCCGGCCTTTGCCCGCCGGTGTGGACTTCTGGGATTTTGACTGCAAGTTCGGCAGCAACGAAGCCACCGCTGCCGTCACTCACTTTGCCACGATCATGGGCCTGATCGACACGGTTGCCCAGGAGGGCGGCGAGCAGTTCTATGTGGAAGTCGTGACCAAGCCGGGACACCGCACGGCCAAGCCGCACGATGCAGCTGGCCTTTCCGGGGACGACGAGGATTCCAAGTAAAACGCCAGTCTGGCCGCCCTGGCGCTGGCGGCCTAATGGCCTGATTCAGACGCGCTTCGGGCCGCGGCCTCTCGCAGCTTGTCTTTCTTGCTGGGCCGCTTTCCCTTGATTCCACCGGTCCCCGACGGGTCGGCGGTAGTGAATGCCTGCAACTCCACCGGCTCAAACCCGGTCACCTGTTCACGGGCAATACTGAGTTTCTGGCGCTTTTCAATCAGCCTGAAATGGGCTTCGGTCGCGGCGCTGACAAAGCTGATCGCCAGGCCGGTTTCTCCCGCCCGGCCGGTTCTGCCAATCCGATGTATGTAATCTACAGATGAGCGTGGTAAATCGTAATTCACCACGGCCGGCAACTGGGCAATATCAAGGCCTCGTGCCGCCACATCGGTTGCCACGACCACCTGGACAATCTTCAGTTTGAAGTCCTGCAGCACCTGGCTGCGCTTGCCCTGGCTTAATTCGCCGTGAAAAGGCTCGGCCTCAATGTCGGCCTTGCGAAGTTTGTCGGCCACGATCTCCGCAGCATGCTTGGTCGCCACGAACACCAGTACCCGGCTCAGTCCCTCGGTCTGCACCAGATGGCGAAGCAGCTGCGTGCGCCGGCCCGGGTCCACCTCGATGGCACGCTGCACGATCTCCGGCTCGGCTTGCGGCTCGGCCCGCACTTCAATCCGCAAGGGCGCCTGCAGCATGTCGGCGGCCAGCATTTCAATTGCAGGTGGAAAAGTCGCCGAGAAAAACAGGTTCTGACGCCGTGCCGGCAGCAACGCCAGGATACGGGCCAGCTCTTCGCCGAAACCCAGGTCGAGCAGCCGGTCGGCTTCATCGAGCACCAGCATGCCGAGCGATGAAAGCGACAGCGCGTTGTGGTCGATCAGGTCAATCAGCCGGCCGGGCGTTGCGACCACAATGTCGGCCCCCCCGCGCAGGTTCATCATTTGCGGATTGATCGACACGCCGCCAAACATCACCGCAACCTTCACGCGGTGGGGCAGGTACTTGGCCAGGCTGACGATCGCTTCGCCCACTTGCGCCGCCAATTCGCGCGTGGGCACCAGCACCAGGCCGCGAACATGCCGGGGCCCGCTGGACGGGGCATGTGCCAGCTGATGCAGCAGCGGCAGGGCAAACGCAGCGGTTTTTCCCGAGCCGGTCTGCGCCGAGCCCACGATGTCGCGCCCCTGCAGGATGGCGGGAATTGCTTCAGCCTGGATGGCGGTCGGTGCCAGGTAGCCCTTTTCTGCAAGCGCACGCAAAAAGGCCGGCAGCAAAGTGGGTGAAAAACCAAGGGAAGAAAAGGGCATGGGACAGGGCTCTGGAAAAAAGGGTACGAAGGCCGGCGCAAAACACCGCAGCGGCGGGCTGTTGCCTGAATCGGCAAGTTTAACTTTTTGAACGCGGGCCGCGAGCGTCGGACGCCTCTTACCCCGGCTGGGCTGTCCTGCCTACGGTGGCGTTTTATGCCTTTGGATAAGGTGACTCGTCGGGCCACTTTACAAAGGAATATAGACATGCTGGCAATGAACTACCGAGGGCCCTACCGGGTTCGCGCGGAGCAAAAATCCGCTCCTTATATCGAGCATCCGAACGACGCCATCATTCGCGTCAATCGGGCCTGTATTTGCGGGTCCGATCTGCATCTCTACCATGGCCTGGTGCCCGACACGCGGATCGGCACCACCTTTGGGCATGAGTTCACCGGCGTGGTGGAAGAAATTGGATCGCAGGTGCAGAACCTGAAAGTGGGCGACCAGGTGCTGGTGCCCTTCAATGTGTTTTGCGGGTCCTGCTATTTTTGCCAGCGCGAGCTGTACAGCAATTGCCACAACGTCAATCCCGAGGCCAGCGCGATCGGCGGCATTTACGGCTATTCGCACAGCACCGGCGGCTACGACGGCGGGCAGGCCGAGTATGTCCGCGTCCCGATGGCCGACGTCGGCCCGACCGTCATTCCCTCCGATATCGACCTGGACGATGCCGTCTTGCTGACCGACGCCTACCCCACGGGCTACCAGGCGGCCGAGATGGGCGACATCCGGGAAGGTGAAACCGTGGTGGTGTTCGGCGCCGGGCCGGTCGGGATTTTTGCGGCCAAGTCGGCCTGGCTGCTGGGCGCCGGCCGGGTGATCGTGGTGGACCATGTGGACTACCGCCTGGAGTTCGTCAAGAACTTCGCGCAGTGCGAGGTGGTCAATTTCAAGGAAGTCGACGACATGGCGGTGCATATCAAGAAAATGACCGACTGGCTGGGCGCCGACGTCTGCATCGATGCCGTCGGCTGCGAGGCGGCCGGCAGCTTTGCCCAGTCGCTCACCGGCGTCAAGCTCAAGCTGCAGGGCGGCGCCGCCACCGTGCTGCACTGGTGCATCAATTCCGTGCGCAAGGGCGGCAAGGTCTCCATCGTGGGGGTGTACGGCCCGACCTTCAATGCCATTCCCATCGGCAATGCGGTCAACAAGGGGCTGACGCTGCGCATGAACCAGGCCAGCGTGAAGCGCCACCTGCCCCGGCTGATCGAGCACATCCAGGCCGGCCGCATCAAGCCGAGCGAAGTCATCACCCACAGAATGCCGCTGGAAGAGGTCGCCGACGCGTACCACATCTTCTCCAGCAAGCTGGACAACTGCATCAAGACGGTGCTGGTTCCACCCCGCGCCATGAATTCGATCTGAAGGAGGCTATCCAGAATGGACACTAGCACCCCCGTTACCCCCATCATTCCCATCACCCTCGCTGAAAAACCACGCGATGTCCCGGCCAAGTATGCCCATATCAACGGCTGGGGCGCCGACCTCGACCATGCCGACCGGCCGGCCTATCCGATGGAGCGCATGCCGAACCGGCTGGGCGTGCATGCGCACCCGCCGGTGCAGCAGCTGCAGACGGTGGAAATCCTGCAGTCCATCGAGCGCCCTTCGATCACCCCCTTGTTTGGCACGCCGCAGCCGCCCTCGGGCCTGAGCGGCATGCTCCGGCGCGCCGCCTTCAAATACAGTGAAAACGACTTGCGCCACTGGCTGATCTTGCTGTTTGCCGACCGTGTCAACATGGTCGAAGGCCTGGGGGAAGACCTCAAGCGCGGGCACCTTCCCAATGTCTTCGCAGAGATGGGCGGCAAGGCGGAATTCAAATACAACCGGGAGGCCGCTATCCAGAAAGCGCTGGTGGGCGCCGCCGTGGTGAGCCTTGGTTTTCTGCTCTGGCGCCAGTCGAAAAACCGGCAGGCGCGCAGGCATGCGCGCATCGGCCGGGATCGCCAGGACTGGTAAGGCGGGACAAAACCTTCAGCGGCACATGCGGTAGCCGCCAGTCTCCAGGTGGAAATGGTCCCGGTGCACCGCGTTGTAGCCGGGGCCCAGCACGCCGTCGAAAAACCGGCAGGCGCCATCGTGCGCGCTGCTCAGAAACAGCGCTTCGCTGCCGGACCGGGCTGTTTCCTGCTGTGGGTTTTGGCGCCAGTGGTTCAGGATCGTGATGCGCTTTCCGTTTTCAAGCGTGAAACCGGCAATGTCCAGGGCATTGGCCGTGGCGTGGCGGCTGCGCGATCCGGCCAAGGCCGCTGCGTTGCCGGGCGCTGCCGCTTCGCCCCGGTTGACATTGCGGCAGGCGTAGCTGCCCAGATGATCGATGGCGGTGACGCGCTGCTGCAGGTGCCGCTGCGCGGCGGGCTGCAGGGCATGGGTTTCCCACATGAAAAATGACAGGGCCACCGGGCAGCTGAGTGCCACGGGCCCGCCGAGCCGCACGCCGGCGTTGCGCAGGCGCACGGCGTTTTCAAACCCGCAGGCCGGCCCCGTGATGCGGTCGGGCAAGAGGTCATAGGCCATGCCGGTTTGCGCCAGCGCATTCAGGCAGCGTGCCGGATCGCTGCGGGCATGCGCCAGCTTGTAGCCGGTCAGCCAATCGGGCGGAGCCATCACATTGAGCGGCGCCCACGGGTTGAAACGCTCCGGCACCACCAGCCGGCCCGTGACAAATGCATAGATGAAGGCCGCGATCAGGCTGCACAGCACCGGCGCCACCCAGCGGCGCCTGGGTGGCCGCGCTGTGGCATCCGGTGTGGAAATCGGCGAAGGCATGGCGTTTTATACCGGAACCTGCTGAAAGCCGCGCGCAGTCAACGACTCTGCGCAGGGCCACTGAAGCGGAAGTAAAGGCATATCGGCAATGCAGGAAAGCCCGTAATCATCCGGCCTGGGTGCAACGGCCGTGGCTGTGCCAGCGTTGCTAATTGCTATTAAAAATATAGCTATAAGGCCAGATGCAGATTGCGCTGGAAGCACTTTTCATTAAAATTTTGCAGCATTTCCGAAGTTTTGCGATGGCACGGTGGGGGCGGCCTATATGACGCGTTCGGCGACGCGTTGACGGCTGCCGGCGCGTTCAGCCGGCTGTCAGCTGAAAAAAGGCTTCAGGTACGGCGCGGTGCGGCTGTTGCCGTGCAGCGCGACCTCGGCGGGCGGCCCGGCGGCAACGATGCGGCCGCCGTCCTCGCCGGCGCCCGGTCCCACGTCGATCACCCAGTCGCTGGCGGCGACCAGGCGCAGCTCATGCTCGACCACCACCACGGTGTTGCCTGAATCGACCAGGCCCTGCAGCTGCGCCATCAGCTTGTCCACATCGGCAGGGTGCAGGCCGGTCGTGGGCTCGTCCAGCACATAGAGGGTCTGGCCCCGCTGGGCGCGCTGCAGTTCGGTCGCCAGCTTGATGCGCTGGGCTTCGCCGCCCGACAGTTCGGTTGCGGGCTGGCCCAGGCGCAGATAGCCCAGGCCGATGCTGCCCAGGAGCGCCAAGGGCCTGAGCACCGCCGGCTCGCTGGCAAAAAAACAGCCGGCTTCCTCCACCGTCATGCGCAGGACCTCGGCGATATTCTTGCCGTTCCAGGCGATCGCCAGCGTGTCTTCGTTGTAACGCGCGCCGTGGCAGGCCGGGCAGGGCGCATAGACGCTCGGCATGAACAGCAGCTCGACACTGACAAAGCCTTCGCCTTCGCAGGTGTCGCAACGCCCCTTGGCCACATTGAATGAAAAGCGGCCCGCGTCGTAGCGCCGGGCGCGCGCCGCCGGGGTGGCCGCGAAGAGCTTGCGCACCGAGTCGAACAGGCCGGTGTAGGTCGCCAGGTTGGAGCGCGGCGTGCGGCCGATCGGTTTTTGGTCCACCCAGACCAGCCGCTTGATCTGCGCCGCGCCGGCGTGAATGTGCCCGCTGGCGAGGGCGGCCACCGTGGGTTCGAGCGTGTCGTCCTCGTCGTCGTTGGCGTCGGCCGGCTCATGGCCCAGGTGCGCCGACACCAGCTCGACCAGTGCCTGGCTCACCAGGCTGGACTTGCCCGAGCCCGATACCCCGGTCACGGCGGTAAAAACGCCCAGCGGAAAGCGGGCGTCGAGCTGGCGCAGGTTGTTGCGGCTGATGCCGCGCAGTTCCAGCCAGCCCTGGGGCGTGCGCGGCGAGCGACTGGGCAGGGCGGTTTCCGCGAACAGGTAACGGGCGGTTTTCGAAGTGCCGATGCGCCTCAAGCCCTCGGGCGGCCCGCTGTACAGGACGTGGCCGCCGCGCTCGCCCGCGTCAGGCCCCACATCGACCAGCCAGTCGGCCCGGCGCATCATGTCCAGGTCATGCTCCACCACGAAGAGGGAGTTGCCCGAGCGCTTGAGCTGGTCCAGCGCCGCCACCAGGGCTTGGCTGTCGGCCGGGTGCAGGCCGGCGGTCGGCTCGTCCAGCACATACACCACGCCGAACAGGTTGGAGCGGATCTGCGTGGCCAGGCGCAGGCGCTGCAGCTCGCCGGGCGAGAGGGTGGGAGTGCCGCGGTCCAGTGCCAGGTAGCCCAGGCCCAATTCCTGCAGCGTTGCAATGCGGGCCAAAAGGTCGCGCGCGATGCGCTGGGCCGCAATGCGTTTTTCTTCCGACAGGTTGGGCGTGCGCCGAACGTCGGGCGCCGCCTCATGCGCGGCGCCGCCCGCGGCCTCGCGCCGGGCCGTGTCGGCCTTGGCCTGCTCGCGGCTCCAGGTGGCCTTGCCTTCCGGAGCCACGTCTTCAAACTGTCCCTGGGCGGCCGGTTTGAGCACCTCGGCCATCTGGTTGAGCGACATCTGCGACAGCGCGCCAATGTCCACGCCCGCGAACGTCACCGACAGCGCCTCGGGCTTGAGCCGCTTGCCGCCGCAAGCCGGGCACGGGCTGCCGGTCATGAAACGCGCCACGCGCTTTTTCATCAGGGGGCTTTGCGTGGTCGCAAAGGTGCTCAGCACATAGCGGCGGGCGCCGGTGAACGTGCCCTGGTAGCTCGGCTCCAGCTTGCGGCGCAGCGCTTCCCGCGTTTGCGCCGGCGTCAGGCCGGCGTACACCGGCGCCGTGGGCTGCTCATCGGTGAACAGGATCCAGTCGCGGTCTTTCTTGGGCAGGTCGCGCCAGGGCGTGTCCACGTCAAAGCCCAGCGTGACCAGGATGTCGCGCAGGTTCTGGCCGTGCCAGGCGGGCGGCCAGGCGGCAACGGCGCGCTGGCGGATCGTCAGCGAATCGTCCGGCACCATGCGCTGCTCCAGCACCTCGAAGACCCGCCCCAGGCCGTGGCAGTGCGGACAGGCGCCCTGCGGCGTGTTGGCAGAAAAGTCTTCCGCGTAAAGCATCGGCTGCCCGGGCGGGTAGGTGCCGGCGCGCGAATACAGCATGCGCAAAAAGCTCGACAGGGTGGTCACGCTGCCGACCGAGGAGCGGGTGCTGGGCGTGCCGCGCTGCTGCTGCAGGGCAACGGCGGGCGGCAAGCCCTCGATGGCGTCCACCTCGGGAACGCCGACCTGGTCGATCAGCCGGCGGGCATACGGCGCCACCGACTCGAAATAGCGCCGCTGGGCTTCCGCATACAAGGTGCCGAAAGCCAGCGACGATTTGCCCGAACCCGAGACGCCGGTGAACACCACCAGCGCATCGCGCGGAATATCGACATCGACATTTTTCAGGTTGTGTTCGCGGGCCCCCCGGACATGAACATAGGCCGACAGCGGATGCGCAGGAGCGGTTGCGGCGGCTTCATGTGCCGGCAGATGCTCGGATTTGTAGGTGGTGCCGCCCGGCTGTCCCATCATGAATAGGGAAACATCACCTGCTTGCGGGATTTGCGCTTGAGCAGCTGGCGCAGCGCCAGCAACGCCGCGGCGCTGCCGCCATAGACGATGGCGCGCTGCTTGAGGGTGACATGGGGCGCTGCCCCATCGATATCGACAGCAGCAGACGCTGCCGGGTGGACGGGCGTGGGCGAATCGGGCATTTCCGAGGGGCTGATCGAGAGCGGGTCCACGCGGGTTTGAACCGGCACGGGCACGACCGGCTTGCCGGGCTGCGCCTGGGCAGCGGAGGGTTGTGCTGCGGGCAATGCTTCGCCTTGCTTGTTTTTAGCCAGTGAGCCGTGCTCGTTCGCATAGACCCAGGTGAACTCCGCGCCCAGTAAAAATATCTGGGCCGAGTAATACACCCACACCAGCAGGACAACGAGGGAGCCGGCCGCTGCAAAGGAAGAAGCCACTCCGCTCTTGCCGATGTACAGGCTGATCAGCAGCTTGCCGATCTCGAACAGGACGGCCGTGACCACCGCGCCGATCCACACATCGTGCCAGCTCACATCGGCCTGCGGCATGATCTTGAAAATCATCGCAAACAAGACCGTGGCCAGTCCGAGGGACAGCACCATGTTCAGGACATGCAGCAGGCTTTCCCAGCCCGGCAGGAGACCGCTGGCCCAGCTGCCGACCGCAGCAAGCGCCGCGCCGCTGACCAGCGACACCATCAGCAAAAAACCCAGGCCCAGAATGAAACCGAGCGACAGCAGGCGGCTGCGCAGCGTCGCCCAGAGGCCGGATGCCTTGGGGCCCTGCGGCACCTGCCAGATGCGGTCCAGCGAGCTCTGCAGCTCGGCGAACACGGTGGTCGCGCCAATGATCAGAACAACAATGCTGATGACGGTGGCGATGATGCCCTTGGCCGGCTGGTTGGCGCTTTCCACCAGGGCCTGAACCCCTTTGGCGCCGTCCTCGCCCATCATGCCGGACATCTGCCCGACGAGTTCGCCCTGGACCGCCTCCCGCCCCCAGACCAGGCCGGCCACGGCAATGACAATGATCAGCAGCGGCGCAATCGAAAAAACCGTGTAGTAGGAAATGGCCGCTCCCATGCTGGGCGCGTAGTCATCAATCCAGGCCATGACCGATTTTTTGGCGAGTTGGTAAAAACGATTGAGGAACATGTTGTCTCGCTTGCACCCAGGAAGGGAAGAATGAAAAGGGAATGCCAGCCAGTTTCTCCAATGCCGCAAAGTGCTGCCGTCGGCGTGAAGTCACGGAACTTGTAGGCGGCGGGCGACACCGCCCCGGCAACGCTGCCCAGCCGAAAAGGGATGCGGCGCCCGGCTCGGTCGCCGAGGCAGGGCGCAGGTCTGGACGGCGCCCCTTCGCTGCGCTTCGGAAAGCGCAGGCCCGACGCAATGGGGCGCAAGCGGAGCCGGAACGGGTCTGGGCAAGAATTTTGATAAAAAAGTGCCGCTGGCGCAGGTGGGATAAGCGCAGATAGCTATTAAATTTGTAGCATTTATGGTTGCGCCTGATAGGCGTGCCGGACGCGCCGGACGCGCCTTATCCCGTCGGTTTAGGACTGGCGGGTTTCGATGGGGCAGCCGGGGTACAGCTGGCCGAGCGTTGAGGCGGTGATTGCCACAAGCACTGTGCGTGCCGCCGCCTCCGCCTGGTCCTGATTGGCGGTGCCGCGCAATGTGGGCCATAGCCCGCTGAGCGCGCTGTCGTGGGCCGCCATGGCACGCTCCACCTCGGTTTGCCAGAAGGCCGGCGCCTCGCCCTCGGCAAAATTTCCACGCCCACGCCCGAAATGGGCCACCGCCAGGTAGCGCAGCACGCCGGTGACAAGGCAGGTGCGCAAAAACGCGTCGCTGAACTGCACCGTGGGATGGCTGCGGTCCGTTGTCGAGTTAAAGCCCCAGGCCGCGCCGGCAAATGTCAGGGCGCCGACCAAGCTGCCCAGCAGGGCGCCGGCCCCCATCGTCAGGCCGCCCGCCATCAGGTCCGCCGACAGCCCGGTCGCCGCGCCCGACAGCACCGCGCCGAGCAGGCCGGCCTGCGCCTGGTCGACAGGGGCGCGAACCACGAAGTTCTCCCGTACGCGCTTGTTGATCCGCAGGGCTTCGCCGGGGTCCAGCCGGTGCAGCGCCAGCAGCTGCCGCGTGGTCTCGCCGATGCCGGCATTGAGCCGTTCGATCAGCAGGCCCATCGCCTGCTCCTGGCGTTGCTGCTCGCCTGACTTGCGCAGGCCGACAACCTGCAGGGCTGTGTTGAGGCGGGTCTTGCTCTGGGCCTCGACCGCCTGGCTGTCCTGCGCCGCCGCCGCCAGTTGCCGCGCGACCAGCCCCATGGCCTCATGAAAGCGCGCGGCATTGTTGGCCTCCCAGGCCGCCAGCAGGCGCGCATAGCCGGCGGCCTTGGGCGGGGCGATCAGCGGGCCGATGGCTTCATAGAACACGCGCTCATGCACCCAGCAGCGGGCAAACGCGTCCATCGCCAGCACGTCCCTGACGATGGGGTAGGCCTGGAGATGATGGCGCCAGCGGTCCAGCTCGGCAGCCTCCTGCTGCGGGGGGCGGGGCGGCCCCATCTGGTTGAGCAGCACCACGACGGGCTTGCCCAGCCACTGAAGAATTTTCATTTCAGCGGCCAGGTAGCCGGCATCGCCCGGGCTTTCGGCGGAGTTGACGAGGTAAAGCACGACATCGGCCGCGTCCCGGGCGGTTCGAAGCGCCTGCTGGCTCAGCCAGAACGGACGGTCGCGGTAGCGGTCCAGCACCTCGCGCAGGAACCAGCCGATCGGGTTGTCGGACATGGCCAGGCGCTTGAGCAGCCGCACCGAATCGCCAAAGCCGGGCGTGTCCCAGAGCTGCAGCGAGTCGCCCAGGGGGCTGGTCAGCAGCGCATGCGACTCTGACGACAGCGTGACGTGGGCGGCATCGCGCACCTCCCCGACATCGGCGCCCAGCAGCGTCCTGGCCAGCGTGGTCTTGCCGTTGTTGGTGTGCGAAATCAAGGCGAACTGGATCTGGACCGGGGCTTCGCTCATCGTGCCCCCGACAAGGCGAGCCCGGCTTCGGCGTCCTGGGCCGAGACGCCGGGCTGAAGCAGGTTGACGAACGTGGCGGGGGCCTTGTGAAAACTGCAGAACTGCTGCCACAGCGCCCGGCGGTCGGCCACTCTGGCCTGGCTGCCGGCCTGCGTTCCGGCACGCTCAAGATACCCCGACTCGTCGATCAGCACCGCGATGCCGCGACTCGATTCGCGCACCAGATGGTCGAGCAATGCGCCGTGATTTTCGTTCTCGGGCGTTGCCGCAAGATTGAAAAGCACCGCCGTGAGCGTGGCATCGCCATCGTTCAGGGCGACCCCACGCAGCGCCTCCCGGGGCTCGTCGCCGTAGGAAATGGCCGGGCGCAGCATCAGCCGCGCCTCGTCGCCGAGCAGCTGCGTGGCCAGGGTGCGCAGTCCCTTGTCGCGGTTTTCGTCGACCATGAAGCTGTAGGGCAGCACGCGCAGCAGGCCGGGCGCGCCGCCCAGGGTCTTGAGCAGCTTGCGAAAGTAGGGCTGCTCCGTGTCCAGCGGGAAGTTGGCGGCCCACTTCCTGGCCCGCCAATGCGCCACACCGGCCAGCAGGCTGCGCGGCACCACGACCAGCAGCAGCAAGGTGGCGGCATACAGATGCACCCAGCGCGCACCGCCGAGGGTCGAGGGCGTTTGACCGAAGCGCAAGGCTTCGATGTCGGCAATCGAGAAGCCCTGCAGCGGGAGAACCAGCACGGCAGGGGTGAACAAGGCCGACAGCAGCGCATGCACCTGAGCCGCATCGAGAAAAGTGCTCTCCCAGCCTGCCGAATACTGCGAAAAGTAGCCTCGCGCATAGAGGGAAAGCGCCGCGCCGAGCGCAAAGAGAGCGGCGCTGGCATGCGCCGCGCGTGCCAGCCGCGCCAGGGCCAGCGGACGGCTGAGCTGCGCCCATTCCACCCAGAAGACCGTCAGAGCCGCCACCAGGCCGGGGGACAGCTTGCGCGGCAGACGGGGCCGGCCCAACTGGAGCAGGCGGGGGAAAAGCGTCTCAGGCGATTTTTTTCCTGCCCAGGAAAGCAGCGGCCAGACGGCCATCCCAAGGTAGACTAGGAGGTTCCAGCCAATGATGAGCAGCAGCGGGGCGGACAGCAAATCGACCCGGTGCGGGTCGGTGATCCGGTCCAGCAGCATGCCGGCCAGCAGGGCCGCAACGGGCAGCAGGGTCAACAAGAGGGACAGGTTGCCCGACAATTGATTGAACGCGGCGAAGGCCGGATGCCGCTCGCTGATCCGCTTGAGGATCTGTCCGGCGCGCTGCCGCAGGAATTCATCTGCGGTGACCGGTGTGCGGGCATGGGCGGCCTGCCATTGCGCCAGTTCTTTCGCGCTGCGGCTGGCATAGCGGCGGTCCTCCTCGCTCAGGATCTCGAAGCCGCGATCGGTGGTCTCGATTGCCCGCACCAGCATCACCTCCCGCGCCGCCTGCTCATTCATGGTGTTCCTCTGTGAAGGGGCATCGCTGGACAGGCGGCATGGGGATGGGATGCGGGATGTGCGGAATGGGCCTTTAGGCGGGCAGCGCCACCTGATGGTCAACGCTGAACTGGTAGTCCTTGAAGATGTGCTCGGCGCTCAACGGCTGGTAGGTGCCGTCGGGCAGTTGCCGGCTGGTGTCCTTGAGCCGGTAGGTCGTGCTGCCGCAAGTCCAGCAGTTGTAGTTGCGCATGTGGGTGCACAGGCAGGTCTTGTCCATGACCGACAGGTTCTTGCCATCGGGATGGATCACGATCTGCTGGTTGTAGGCGGTGATGTAGGCGCAGTTGCCGTTGCCGTCGAGCAGATAGCCGTAGGCCTCGCAGTTGGGGCGTATGCCCGAGCCGATGGCCGGCGTGCTTTTGAGCATGCGCATCGGGTAGCCGGTCGGCGAAATCGTGTTCACCTCGATGTCCTCCTCGCTGGCCCTGAAGTATTCCTGCTTGACCTTGTCCGGCAGCCCGCATTCATTGGCCACGGTGAAGCGCGTGGCCACCTGCACGGCGGCGGCGCCGTTTTCAAGGAATGACACGGCATCGGTACCGGTGAAGATGCCGCCTGCGGCAATCAGGGGAATCTCCAGCTGCTCGGCTTTGAGGAAGGCCGAGATTTCGGCGACGATGGTGGCCAGGTCGTACTGCGCCCAGTCCATCCCGAAGCCCAGGTGGCCGCCGGCCAGCGGGCCCTCGACGATCACGTAGTCGGGCAGCCGCTGCAGGCGCGCCGTCTTGCGCAGAAAAAGCTGCAGCGCCCGCACCGACGAGACGATGATGCCCAGCTTGGCATCGCGAAACCGGGGGTGGTCGGCCATCAGCGCGAACGAGCCCAGATGCAGGCCGGCGCTCAGGGTGATGCCGTCAATGCCGGCATCCAGCGCCGAATTGAGCCGCACCTGCAGCGTGTCGCGCGGCGAGTTCATCGTCAGCTTTTCCATGCAGTTGATGAAGATCATGCCGTCGCCGCGCTTGGCATCCATGGTGGTGCCGACGTGCAGCTTGGTCGCCTCGGCCAGCCGGCCCAGGTCAAACTGGACCACGCTCTTGTCCGAGTTGTCGATGTTGTGCTTGTAGAACCGTGTTTTTTCCTTGACGAAAGTTGTGTCGAAGCGCCGGTCGGACACGTCCTGGACCATGGCGTCGGAAATATGGCCGATACCGCCGAGGCGGGCCACTTCTAGTGCCAGCTCGGCCGTGGAAATATCGACGCCCATTCCGCCAATGATGATCGGAACCAGCTCTTTTTGGCCGAACTTCAGGCGGAAATCATCAACTCGTTTCATCAGCTTCCTTGTTGGGATGGTGGGGGTTGCCATGAATGCAACCCATTTTTGACCCTGTTCAGGGCGACTGGCAGAAATTTTTCACTACCCATAATGGTAATGCCTTGACAGCCTCCAGTTTTTCCGGGCGTGTAGTAAACATTCGCCAGAAACAGGTTTTGCATCAAGGCAGCTGCACTGCAGCTGGCCTGGGAGGGTTCTTTGCCTGATCTGGCTTGGAAGCGTGTGCCAATCGCCTTGCCCGGCGCTGCGCCAAACAGCATCGCCCTGGAGTTTGCATAATGGCCTTTCGCATTGCCTTCCTTTATCAACCTGCTGATCGGCCTGCCGGTCGGTTTTTCTGGAGAAAACTTCATGGCCCAGTACACCATTGCCGTCATTGTTGGTAGCCTGCGCAAGGATTCATTCAACAAGAAGCTGGCCGGCGCGCTGCAAAAGCTGTTTCCAGCCGATTTCAGCTTCACGCCCGTGCGCATTGACGATCTGCCTCTGTACAACCAGGACAACGATGGCACGCCGCCGGCGCAGGTCACTCGGCTCAAGGGGGACATCGCCGGCGCGCAGGGCGTGCTGTTCGTGACGCCCGAGTACAACCGCTCTCTTCCTGGGGTGTTGAAAAACGCAATCGACCATGCCTCGCGTCCCTACGGCCAGAGCGCCTGGGACGGCAAGCCCGCCGGAATCATCGGGGCCTCGGTCGGGCCGATCGGAACGGCCATGGCGCAGCAGCATTTGCGCAATGTCCTGGCCTATCTGAACATGCCCACGCTCGGACAGCCCGAAGCCTTTATCCACAACAAGGAGGGCCTGTACGACGAGACAGGCAACATTGGCGAAGCCAGCCGCCAGTTCCTTCAGGGCTGGGTCGATGCCTATGTCGCCTGGGTGAAAAAGCATGCCTAGCACAGCAACAGCACGCTGACTTTCAAACCCGGCGTTCAACAAGCCTGGTAGTGGCCTGGCTGATAATTGCTATTTAATCCATAGCTGCTTGCGCATGACAGGCAAGCGCTGGAGGCCTATTTGATGCTAAAAAACGATCACCTTGAGGGCCGTTTGCCCGACTGGGTTCACACGGCAAAAAACCCGCCATCGCGGGTTTTTTGCCGACAGGCCGGCGCGGCCTGCCGTCCGGCTTAAGCCGCCTGGACTGCTTGTGGCTGGTTGGCCGCAATCTGCGTGTGCGCCAGGATCTCGGCGTGCGCGGCCGCAAGGGCCGCCGCCTTGGCCGCTTCACCCATGGCCAGGCCTTCTGCGCGGACAAAGCGCACATCGGTCACGCCGAAGAAGCCAAAAATGGTCTTCAAATAACTTTCCTGATGCTCCATCGCATTGCCGGCCTCACTGGTGGAGTACACGCCGCCGCGGCTGGAAGCCACGATCACCGTTTTACCGCCCGCCAAGCCAACCGCGCCCTTGTCGGTGTATTTAAAGGTACGGCCGACTTGCGCCACGCGGTCGATCCAGGCCTTGAGCTGAGTGGGGATCGAAAAGTTATACAGCGGCGCGCCAATCACCACCACATCGGACGCCAGGAACTGGGCCACCAATGCCTCTGACAGCGCGTTTTCGCGCTTTTGGGCGTCGGTCAGCCGGTCGGAACTCGGTGGCAGGCGAAAACCCATGGCATCGGCGGAAAAATGGGCCGGCGTGTCCACGGCCAGGTCCAGGTAGCTAACCTGGGTGGCCGGATGGGCCGCGCGCCATGAGGCAACGATCTGAGCGGTCAGCTGGCGTGACACCGAGTCGGTGCCGAGAATGCTGGAATCGATATGAAGAAGTTTGCGCATGATAAATGTCCTTTTTTAAAAGTTGTACGTCAGGCCTGATCTGATTGGTTTCGGCCATGGTTAGATTGTTCCACCAAGCCAATCGTTTGATAAGTCCCAAAAAATACGCCAGATTGTCCTGTGAATAGGACAATCCTGCAAAAAGGAACACCGCCATGGAAGACTTGAACGACATGCTGTACTTTGCGGAAGTGGCCCGGCGGGGCAGTTTTGCCGCCGCCGGGCGGGCGCTGGGTGTGCCCAAATCGCGCCTGTCGCGCCGCGTGGCCGAGCTGGAGGGCCGCCTGGGCGTGCGCCTGCTGCAACGCACCACCCGCAAGCTCTCGCTGACGGAAGTGGGCGAGATCTACCTGCGCCACTGCAGCGCCATGCGCGATGAAGCGCTGGCCGCTGCCGAGGCGATTGCCCACAGGCAGGTCGAGCCGCGCGGCATGCTGCGGGTGACCTGCCCGGTCACCTTGGCGCAAGGCACGCTGGGCTACCTGATTCCCCGCTACCTGGCGCTGTTTCCGCAGGTCAAGCTCGACCTGCGCGTCACCAACCGCGTGGTTGATCTGGTGGAAGAGGGCATTGACGTTGCGCTGCGCGTGCGGCCGAGCCTGGACGACAGCGGCACGCTGGTCATCAAGCAGCTGGGCGAGACCCGCGGCCACCTGCTGGCCAGCCCCGAGCAGCTGCGCCGGCAGGGCACACCGGCCACGCCGGCGGACTTGTGGCGGCTTGACACCGTGGCCATGTCATCGACCGACGGCAAGAGCACCTGGGCGCTGGTCGGGCCGCAAGGACAGGAGTTCGTCGCGCATCACCAGCCGCGCTATGTCGCCGATGACCTGCAGACGCTCAAACTGGCGGTGCTGGCGGGCACCGGGATAAGCTTCCTGCCCGAAAGCATCAGCCAGGCCGAGCTGCAGGCAAAGCTGCTGGTGCCGGTGCTGCCAGGCTGGGTGCCGCGACCCGGCATGGCGCACGCGGTTTTTCCTTCGCGCAGGGGGCAGGTGCCGGCAGTGCGCAGTTTTCTGGATTTCCTGGGCAGTTCGATGCAGGGCGAACAGGTGATCGGCTAGGCTGCTTGGAACCGGCCAGAAGAAAAAAATATGAATAAAATAAGCCTTTTGCGCAGCAGGGGCTTGTCTAAGCTGCTATATAAAAAATAGCAAAATCATGTGCCAGAAGAGGTTTCATGACGCTCCAGTTGATTTCCTTAATACGATTTGTTTCATAAATTAAGAGAAATATATTCTTTTGAGTTTTAAGTGTTCGTGCGCACACTACCGCTTTGCCAACAATTCCAGGAGCGCCCCATGACCACTTTGAGACTCGGCGACACCGCACCGGATTTCACCCAGCAATCGACCGAAGGCCCGATTTCGTTTCATGACTGGGCCGGCAATGCGTGGGTGGTGCTGTTTTCGCATCCTGCCGACTTCACGCCGGTATGCACCACTGAGCTGGGCAAGACCGCCGCGCTGTCCAGCGAGTTTGCCAAGCGCAACGTCAAGCCGATCGCCATCAGCATCGATCCGCTCGACTCGCACGGCAAATGGGTCTGCGACATCAACGAAACCCAGAACACGACGGTGAATTTCCCGATCCTGGCCGATGCCGACAAAACCGTGGCCAACCTGTACGACATGATTCACCCCAACGCCTCGACCACTGCCACGGTGCGCAGCGTGTTCATCATCGACCCGAAAAAAGTCATTCGCGCCACCTTCACCTACCCGGCCAGCACCGGCCGCAATTTCGATGAGATCCTGCGCGTGATCGACTCGTTGCAGCTGACCGACAGCCACAAGGTGGCCACGCCGGTCAACTGGAAGGACGGCGACGACGTGGTGATCGTGCCCAGCCTTCAGGACCCGGCCGAGCTGGCGCAGCGCTTTCCCAAGGGCTTCAACGCGGTGCGTCCTTACCTGCGCATCACGCCCCAGCCGAACAAGTGAACTCCTCGGTGGCGGCACGCGCATGCGAAACGACGACCGGCTCCGTGGCTGCCCCGGCGCCGCCGGCATGCCGGGATTCATGTGCGCTGCCTTGCATTGCCTCTGACTGAAAATGACTTCCGTGCGCATCATCATTGTTCCTGGCTGGCGTGATTCGGGTCCGGGGCACTGGCAAAGCCTGTGGGCCGGGCGGCTGGCCCACGCAGTACGCGTGCAGCAGGACGACTGGATCACCCCGAGCCGCAGCGCCTGGGTGGCATCGCTTGCCCAGACCATTCTGGCGCAGGCCGGACCGGTGGTGGTGGTCGCGCACAGCCTGGGCTGCATCGCCACCACGCATTTGCCGCCGGAAGCCGCCCACAGAATCCGGGGCGCCTTGCTGGTGGCGCCGGCCGATCCCGAACGGCGCGCCGTGCTGAGCGACTTTGCGCCCGTGCCTTTTCACAAGCTGCCCTACCGCAATATCCTGGTTGCCAGCAGCAATGACCCTTACTGCCCGGTGCGGCTGGCGGGCGCTTATGCTCGTGCCTGGGGCAGCGAGTTTGTGCGCATGCCGGACGCCGGCCATATCAACGTCGAATCCGGGCACGGTGAGTGGCCGCTGGGCATGGCCCTGCTGCAATCGCTGGCTTGCACGACGTCGCCTGAAACCTTGGCGCCCCTTGATTTTTCAACCTTACCCTCACCTCCACCCCTACTTTCTGCATCTCTGGAAACGGCATGACTTCAACATTCAAAATCGCCTTTGCAACGCTGGCGCTGGCCGCCAGCGGCATCGCTTCTTCCCAAACCCTGTTGAACGGCTCCTACGACGTGGCGCGCGAGTTTTATAAAGACTACAACGCGGCCTTCATCGCCAACTACAAAAAAACCACCGGCAAGGACGTGAAGATCGACCAGTCCCATGCCGGCTCAAGCGCTGTCGCCCGTTCCGTGGCCGACGGCCTGGACGCTGACGTGGTGACCATGAACACCTCGACCGACGTGGAGTTCCTGGCCAATGCCGGCGTGGTCGCCAAGGACTGGGCCAAGCGCTTTCCGGACAATGCCGCGCCGACCACCTCGACCATGCTGTTTCTGGTGCGCAACGGCAACCCCAGGGGCATCAAGGACTGGGACGATCTGGTCAAGCCCGGCATCCAGGTCATCGTGGTGAACCCGAAGACCGGCGGCAATGGCCGCTATGCCTACCTGGCCGCCTGGGGCTATGCCAAGAAAAAAGGCGGCACCGATGCGCAGGCCGCCGAGTTCGTCGGCAAGCTGTACAAGAACGTGCCGGTGCTGGGCAAGGGCGGGCGCGACGCGACCACCGCCTTTTTGCAGCGCAACATCGGCGATGTGCTGATCACCTTCGAGTCCGAAGTGGTGTCGGTCAACAAGGAATTCGGCGAGGGCAAGGTCGATGCGGTCTATCCGTCCATCAGCATCCTGGCCGAGAACCCGGTGGCCGTGGTCGAGCGCACCGTGGCCAAGAAAGGCACGGCTGAGCTGGCCAAGGCCTACCTGAATTACCTTTATTCCGACGAAGGCCAGGAAATCGCCGCCAGGCATGCCTTGCGTCCGCGCTCACAGGCGGTCCTGAAAAAGCACAGCGCGACCTTCAAGCCGCTGCAGCTGTTCACGGTGCAGGAAATGTTCGGCTCGCTGAGCGAAGCCCAAAAAATCCACTTCAATGACGGTGGCCAGTTCGATAAGCTCTACACCGTCAAGTAAGTAAGCATGACCGCCTTGACTTCTGCGGCGTCACCGCCAGCGGTGGCGCCGCCATTGCGCGAGAGCGCCAAACGTCCGGCCCGGCGCGTGCTGCCCGGTTTCCGGCTCACGCTGGGCTATACCGTGCTCTACCTCAGCCTGATCGTGCTGGTTCCGATCACGGCGCTGTTTTTCAAGACCTTCACCCTGACCTGGGACCAGTTCATCGCCGCCGTGACGTCGCCGCGCGTGCTGGCGTCCTACCGGCTGACGTTTGGCGCCTCGCTGATTGCCGCGCTCGTCAACCTGGTGTTTGGCCTGCTGCTGGCCTGGGTGCTGGTGCGCTACAAGTTCCCCGGCAAAAAACTCGTCGATGCGCTGGTGGACCTGCCGTTTGCGCTGCCGACCGCCGTGGCCGGGATTTCCCTGACCGCGCTGCTGGCCGGCAACGGCTGGCTTGGCCAGTACCTGGAGCCGATGGGCATCAAGCTGGCCTTCACGCCGGCCGGCGTGGTGATTGCCCTGATCTTTGTCGGCATGCCCTTTGTGGTGCGCACGGTGCAACCCGTGCTCGAAGATGCGGAAAAGGAGCTGGAGGAGGCCGCCACCGCGCTGGGCGCCAACCGGCTGCAGATTTTTACCAGGGTGATCTTTCCGCACATTGCCCCGGCCCTGCTGACCGGTTTTGCGATGGCCTTTGCCCGCGCCATCGGTGAATACGGCTCCGTGATTTTCATCGCCGGCAACATGCCGATGATTTCCGAGATCACGCCGCTCATCATCATCGGCAAGCTGGAGCAGTATGACTACGCCGGCGCCACCGCCGTGGCGGTCGTCATGCTGCTGATCTCCTTCATCTTGCTGCTGGTCATCAATGCGCTGCAGACGTGGCAGCGCCGCCATACCGGGGCTTCTTCATGAGCAGTCCGTCTTCTCAGCCCGTCCGGCGCGCCCTGGCGGGCACGACCGAGGCGCCCTGGGTCCGCTATGCCCTCATCACGGTGGCGCTGCTGTTCGTGCTGCTGTTCCTGGTGCTGCCGCTGGCGGCGGTGTTCACCGAAGCCCTGCGCAAGGGTTTCGGCGCCTATCTGGCGGCCCTGCAGGAGCCCGATGCCTGGTCGGCGATCCAGCTCACGCTGATCGCCGCGGCGATCTCGGTGCCGCTGAACCTGCTGTTCGGTGTGTCGGCCGCCTGGGCGATCGCCAAGTACGAGTTCCCCGGCAAGTCGTTTTTAACCACCCTGGTGGACTTGCCGTTCTCGGTCTCGCCGGTGGTGGCGGGCCTGATGTATGTGCTGCTGTTCGGCGCGCAGGGCTGGTTTGGCCCCTGGCTGCAGGCGCATGACATCAAGATCATCTTTGCCGTGCCCGGCATCGTGCTGGCGACCGTCTTCGTAACCTTTCCCTTCATTGCGCGCGAACTGATTCCGCTGATGCAGGCGCAAGGCAGCGACGAGGAGCAGGCCGCCATCGTGCTGGGCGCCACTGGCTGGCAGACGTTCTGGCATGTCACGCTGCCCAACATCAAGTGGGGACTGATCTACGGCGTGATCCTGTGCAATGCGCGGGCGATGGGCGAATTCGGCGCGGTGTCGGTGGTGTCGGGCCATATCCGTGGCCAGACCAACACGCTGCCGCTGCACGTGGAAATTCTGTACAACGAATACCAGTCGGTCGCCGCGTTTGCAGTGGCTTCGCTGCTCGCCATCCTGGCGCTGGTCACGCTGGCCATCAAGTCGGTTGCCGAATGGCGCCATGAAGCGGAAATGAAAGCGGCGGCCCAGTTGCCGCCCGAGCAGCCCCAGGCGCTTGCCGCCGTTCGTTAAAAAATGCTGGAAAAAGATTAATCATGGGTATCGAAATTCGCAACGTCAGCAAGCAGTTTGGCAACTTCCAGGCCCTGGCTGACGTGAGCCTGGACATCGAGGCCGGGGAACTGGTGGCCCTGCTCGGGCCCTCGGGCTGCGGCAAGACCACTCTGCTGCGCATCATTGCCGGGCTTGAAACACCCGACCACGGCAGCATTCTGTTCAGCGGCGAGGACACCACCGACGTGCATGTGCGCGAAAGGCAGGTGGGGTTCGTCTTTCAGCACTACGCACTCTTCCGGCACATGACGGTTTTTGAAAATGTGGCCTTTGGCCTGCGGGTCAAGCCCCGCAGCCAGCGGCCCAGCGAGGCACAGATCAAGGAAAAGGTGCATTCGCTGCTCAGCCTGGTGCAGCTGGACTGGCTGGCCGACCGCTTTCCTTCGCAGCTCTCGGGCGGCCAGCGCCAGCGCATTGCCCTGGCCCGCGCGCTGGCCGTCGAACCCAAGGTGTTGCTGCTCGATGAGCCCTTTGGCGCGCTCGATGCCAAGGTGCGCAAGGAACTGCGCCGCTGGCTGCGCCGCCTGCATGACGACCTGCATGTCACCAGCATTTTCGTCACGCATGACCAGGAGGAGGCGCTGGAGGTGGCCGACCGCGTGGTGCTGATGAATCAGGGCAAGGTCGAGCAGATCGGCTCGCCGCAGCAGGTCTGGGACCATCCGGCCAGCCCTTTCGTTTATGGTTTTCTGGGCGACGTGAACCTGTTCCACGGCCGTGCCCATGAAGGCGAGATACAGCTCGACGGCATGAAGCTCGATTCCCCCGAGCACGGCAGCGCGCAAAACGCCAAGGCTTTCGCCTATGTGCGGCCGCACGACTTCGAGGTACAGCGCTATTCGCCAGGTGCGGATGGCATTGTGGCCACGCTTGACCGGGCCATCGTCATCGGGCCGGTCGCCCGGCTGGAACTTATCCCCGTGGATGCGCACAAACAGACCGCCAACCCGTCCACGGATACGCTGATCGAGGCCCAGATGCCTTCCCAGAAATTCAGGGACATGGGGCTGAAGGAGGGCGAAAAGCTGGTGCTGACACCGCGTAACGCCCGCGTGTTCGTCGATGCCGGTGAAGGAATTTGATGCTTCTGGATGTATTGAACGCACCCCGCCGCCTCCTGGTGCTGGTGTGCATGGCTTGTGTGGCCTTGCTGGGCTTCGGCCTGTATCTGCAGCATGTGGTCGGGCTGGAGCCGTGCCCGATGTGCATCGTGCAGCGGTATGCGCTGATGCTGGTGGCGGTGGTTGCGGGTATTACCGCGCTTTCATCCAGAAGGCAGGCGCAGATCGCCGGTGCCGGCCTGCTGGTCATGCTGTCGGGTTTTGGCGCATTTGTCGCGGCGCGACAGAGTTTTCTGCAGTGGTATCCGCCTGAGGTTTCATCGTGCGGCCGCGACTTTTACGGAATGATTGAAACTTTTCCGCTCCAGCGCGCCATTCCGATGATCTTCAAGGGCAGCGGCGACTGCACCAAGGTCGACTGGGTCTTTCTGGGCGGCTCGATTGCCAACTGGTCCTTCGTCTGCTTTGTTTTGATCGCCCTGACGGCGCTGATGCTCATCGGTCGCCTGGCCCGCCAGCGCTGAGCTGAAAGACGTTGAAGCCACCCCGCGCAGTGGCTGGCCCGGCTTGTCATTCAACCCGGGTTGCTATAATTTTAATAGCTGACGGCGCAAGCACTACCTGCGCTGCCGGCCTGTTTTGCATAAAAAATTGCCAGTCAGCGCAAACTGACCGGCATGCCGGCCTGGCATCCTTTGCGGATGCGCACATGATGGGCTTGGGCCAGCCTCAGATCACCTTGGCAATCGAGGCGCACACATAGTCGATATTCTTGCTGTTCAGTGCGGCCACGCACATCCGGCCGGTGTCGGTGCCGTAAACGCCAAATTCATTGCGCAGACGCACCATCTGGTCCTTGGACAAGCCCGAGTAGCTGAACATACCGATCTGCTGCGTGATGAAGCTCATGTCTTCTTTCACGCCCGCCGCCTTCAGGCCATCGACCAGCTTCTGGCGCATTGCCTTGATGCGAACCCGCATGTCGCCCAGCTCGTTTTCCCACTGGGCACGCAGGTCGGGCGTGGTCAACACCATGGCCACTACTGTGCCGCCATGGATGGGCGGGTTGCTGTAGTTGGTACGAATGACGATCTTGAGCTGGCTCAGCACGCGGTCAGCTTCCTCCTTGCTGCTGCACACCACGCTAAGAGCCCCCACACGTTCGCCGTACAGGCTGAAGCTCTTGGAAAAGGACGTGGAGACGAAAAAGCCCAGGCCGGCGGCAACAAACTTACCCACCACCGCGCCATCCTCGGCAAGCCCATGGCCAAAGCCCTGGTAGGCCATGTCCAGAAAAGGCACCAGGTTGCGTGCTTTGACCGTGGCGATCACCTCGTCCCACTGCGCAGCGGTGATGTCATAACCGGTCGGGTTGTGGCAGCAGGCATGAAGCACGACGATGGTGCCGGCGGCTGCGGCGTTCAGCGCGGCCAGCATTCCGGCAAAGTTGATGCCCCGAATCGACGCATCGTAATAAGGATAGTTTTCCACCGGGAAGCCCGCGTTGGTAAACAGGGCGCGGTGGTTTTCCCAGCTTGGGTCGCTGATCAGCACCTTGGCATCGGGCGTGAGGCGTTTGAGAAAATCGGCGCCGACCTTGAGGCCGCCCGTGCCGCCGATGCACTGCACCGTGGCCACCCGGTCGGACTTGACGGGTTCGGTGTCAGCGCCAAACACCAGGCCCTTGACGGCCGCGTCATAAGCGGCGATGCCGTCAATCGGCAGGTAGCCGCGCGCCTTGGGCGCTTCCATCATCTGTTTTTCAGCGGCCTGCACACATTGCAGCAAGGGAAGTTTGCCGTTGTCGTCGTAGTACACGCCCACGCCCAGATTGACCTTGGCAGGGTTGGGGTCTGCGTTGAACTGCTCATTAAGACCCAGTATCGGGTCGCGCGGGGCCATTTCGACAGCGGTGAACAAAGACATGAAATATCCTCAGTAGTAAAAATAATTGCCTGGACAAGGCGGATGGTGCCGGTTTCGCGCCGGCAGACAGATCAGAAGGACATCGGGCCGCACGGCATTGCAATTGCCGGATTTGCCCGAATGTCATAGTGTGTTTAATTGTCCTGAATTTTAGCGGGGCCAGACTGGGGTTCTATGCCACATACGATCGAAGCCATGACTGAAACGCCGGATGCCACCGGTGTTGGCCAGTTCATCCGTTTTCCGGGTTCGCCATTCGAGCTGTTCCAGCCTTATTTGCCTGCTGGCGACCAGCCGCAGGCCATTGAAAAACTGGTGGAAGGCATCAACGATGGCGAAGTCTTCCAGACCTTGCTGGGTGTGACCGGCTCGGGCAAGACGTTCACCATGGCCAATGTGATCGCACGGCTGGGCCGGCCGGCGATTGTCTTTGCGCCGAACAAGACACTGGCAGCCCAGCTGTACAGCGAATTCCGCGAGTTTTTTCCAAAAAACGCGGTGGAGTATTTTGTCAGCTACTACGACTATTACCAGCCTGAAGCGTATGTGCCGCAGCGCGATCTTTTCATTGAAAAAGACTCGGCCATCAATGAGCATATCGAGCAGATGCGCCTTTCCGCCACAAAAAGCGTGCTGGAGCGACGCGACACCATCATCGTGGCCACGGTCAGCGCGATTTATGGCATTGGCGCGCCCGAGGATTACACCCAGATGCGGTTCATTGCCCGTATTGGCGACAAGCTGGGCCAGCGCGATGTGATTGCCCGGCTGATCCGCATGCAGTACAGCCGCAACGAAGTCGATTTTTCGCGCGGCACGTTTCGGGTGCGCGGCGATGTGATCGACATTTTCCCGGCCGAGCATTCGGAACTGGCAATCCGCATTGAATTGTTTGACGACGAAATCGAATCGCTGCAGCTCTTCGACCCGCTGACCGGCCGCATCCGGCAGAAAATCCCACGCTTCGTGGTCTACCCCAAGAGCCATTACGTGACGCCCCGCGACAAGGTGATGACCGCAGTGGAAACCATCAAGCTGGAGCTGTCCGAGCGCGTCGGACAGTTCATCGCCGAGGGCAAGCTGGTGGAGGCGCAGCGCATTGAGCAGCGCACCCGGTTCGACCTGGAAATGCTGGGCGAAATCGGCCACTGCAAGGGCATTGAAAACTACACCCGCCACCTGAGCGGCTCGCCGCCGGGCTCGCCGCCTTCCACACTGTGCGATTACCTTCCCAAGGATTCGGTGATGTTTCTCGACGAGAGCCACGTCATGATCGGCCAGCTCAACGCGATGTACAACGGCGACCGGGCGCGCAAGACCACGCTGGTGGAATACGGTTTTCGCCTGCCAAGCGCGCTGGACAACCGGCCGCTCAAGTTTGAAGAATTCGAAACCAAGGTCAGGCAGGCGATTTTTGTTTCCGCCACGCCCGCAGCCTACGAAAATGAGCATGCCGGTCAGGTGGTGGAGCAACTGGTGCGGCCAACCGGGCTGGTCGATCCGCAGGTCGAGGTACGGCCTGCGGCGCATCAGGTCGATGACGTTCTGCAGGAAATACGCATACGCGTGGAAATCAATGAGCGGGTGCTCATCACCACGCTGACCAAGCGCATGGCCGAGCAGCTGACGGATTACCTGACGGAAAACGGTGTCAAGGTGCGCTACCTGCACAGCGATGTCGAAACCGTGGAACGGGTTGAGATTTTGCGTGACCTCAGGCTTGGTGCCTTTGATGTGCTGGTCGGCATCAATTTGCTGCGCGAAGGACTGGACATTCCCGAAGTCTCGCTGGTTGCGATTCTGGATGCCGACAAGGAAGGCTTTCTGCGGTCGGAGCGAAGCCTGATCCAGACGATCGGCCGCGCCGCCCGCAACTTGAATGGGCGTGCCATTTTGTACGCCGACCGGATCACCGATTCGATGAAGATGGCGATGGGTGAAACCGAACGCAGGCGCAACAAGCAACTGGCCTTCAACGCGCAGCACGGCATCACGCCGCGCAGCGTGGTCAAGCGCATCAGGGACTTGATCGACGGCGTCTACAGCGAAAAATCAGGCAAGGAAGCCGAAAAGCGCGAATTGCAAAAAGCACTGGTCGAAGACATGAGCGAAAGAGACATTGCACGCGAGATCAAGCGGCTTGAAAAGCAGATGATCGAACACGCAAAAAACCTGGAATTCGAGAAAGCCGCCCGCGTACGCGATCAGCTGCACCTGCTTAAGGAGCAGGCTTTTGGCGCGCCAGGCACTGACAACGTCGTGCCTATTTCATCCGTGGGTTGAAATTCAACGACGTGGTCGATCCCATGTGTGGGTGGCTGCAGGGGCTGGGGTAATCCCTTGGTTCAAGAGGCGCCTGACAGCAAAAAAGCCGTCCGCATGGTATACTTGACGAAATTAGTCAACAACCTGACACCAATAAAAAATGCTTTTCCCATCAACCACTGATGGTCGTAAAAGCAGAGGAGAAGCGCTCTGGGGGTCATAAGCTCGCAGGGTAAAAACGACAGTCAAGCACTTGAAGGAGCTTGTTATGCGTCTCACGACCAAAGGCCGCTTTGCGGTCACCGCGATGATTGACTTAGGGCTCCGCCAGAACAACGGGCCCGTGACATTGGCGGCCATCAGCCAGCGCCAGCAGATTTCGCTTTCTTACCTTGAGCAGCTGTTTGGCAAGCTCCGCCGCCATGAACTGGTTGAGTCGACCCGTGGCCCCGGCGGGGGTTATACCTTGGGCCGCAAGGCCTCCGAAATCACAGTTGCCGATATCATTGTGTCGGTAGATGAGCCGATTGATGCCACGCAATGCGGCGGCAAGGAAAACTGTCTGGGCGACGGTAGCCGTTGCATGACGCATGACCTCTGGACATCGCTGAACAGCCGTATGGTCGAGTTTCTCGATTCGGTAAGCTTGCAAAAACTGGTGGACGATCAATTGGCCAAAGGCGTGGTGGTTGAGAGCACCCCCCAAGTCAAAAAAGCAATTTTTGCCTCGCCAGTTGTCAAGCCCATGCGTGTGAATGCGCCGAATTCTGTCTTCGCCCTCGGTAACGCTTTTTCAAAATCCTGATTGATTTGATTTGCATTGCAGGGACGTTATTGTTTTAAGCTGCCAGCCAGCCATGAATTAAAGAGCCAGCCAAATGGACACCCCTCACTTTCCTATATACATGGATTACAGCGCTACAAATCCTTGCGATCCGCGGGTGGTAGACGCCATGATTCCGTGGTTGCGCGAGCATTTCGGCAACCCAGCATCGCGTAGCCATGCCTGGGGTTGGGAGGCAGAAGCTGCAGTTGAAACAGCCCGCGACCAGGTTGCGGCTTTGATTGGTGCCGATCCCCGTGAGATCGTCTGGACCAGCGGTGCAACCGAGTCCAATAATCTTGCGCTCAAAGGCGCAGCCCATTTCTACAAGAGCAAGGGTAAGCACCTTATTACAGCCAAAACCGAGCATAAGGCTGTATTGGATACCTGCCGTGAATTGGAGCGCCAAGGCTTTGAAGTCACTTATCTGGATGTGCAGGCCGATGGCTTGATTTCTCTGGACCTGCTTAAGGCAACAATTCGGCCTGACACTATTCTGGTCAGCATCATGTTCGTCAACAACGAAATTGGCGTTGTTCAGGATATCGGCGCAATCGGTGCCCTTTGCCGTGAAAAGGGCATTATTTTCCATACCGATGCGGCCCAAGCGACAGGACGGGTGGACATTGATCTGCAGAATTTACCCGTTGACCTGATGAGCCTCACGTCCCACAAGACCTATGGTCCAAAGGGTATTGGCGCGTTGTATGTTCGCCGCAAACCGCGCGTGCGACTTGAAGCCCAGATGCATGGTGGCGGGCATGAGCGCGGAATGCGCTCGGGGACTTTGCCGACGCATCAGATCGTTGGCATGGGCGAAGCCTACCGTATTGCCAAAGCCGAGATGCATGATGAAAACAAACGGATTTCGGCTCTGCATGAGCGCATGCTCAATGGCCTAAAAGATGTTGAAGAAGTTTTTCTCAATGGTCATGCTGAAAAGCGCGTGCCACATAACTTGAACATGAGCTTTAATTATGTTGAAGGTGAGTCGCTGATCATGGGCATCAAAGGTCTTGCGGTATCGAGCGGTTCAGCATGCACGTCTGCCAGCCTGGAGCCCAGTTATGTGCTGCGTGCCTTGGGTCGCAGTGACGAGTTGGCGCACAGCAGTCTGCGCATGACGATTGGCCGGTGGACTACAGAAGAAGAAATCGATTACGCCGTCTCTACCATCAAGGAGAACGTGGCTAAGCTGCGAGAGTTGTCTCCGCTATGGGAAATGTTCAAGGACGGTGTTGACCTGTCCACCATTCAGTGGGCAGCCCATTAATAAACAATGAATCAAATGGCTTGCGACGAGTCATTTATTCGTTAACTGGAACTCAGGAGTAAATCATGGCATATAGCGAAAAGGTGGTCGACCACTATGAAAATCCTCGCAACGTTGGCTCGTTTGAAAAGGGCGATGAATCGGTAGGAACGGGTATGGTTGGAGCACCGGCATGCGGTGATGTGATGAAGCTGCAAATCAAGGTGAATCCGACAACCGGCGTGATTGAGGATGCGCGCTTCAAGACCTATGGCTGTGGTTCAGCGATTGCGTCCAGTTCTCTTGTGACCGAGTGGGTCAAAGGTAAAACGCTGGACCAGGCGGCCAGTATCAAGAACAGTGCGATTGCGGAAGAGCTGGCGTTGCCGCCAGTCAAGATTCATTGTTCTATTTTGGCGGAAGATGCCATTAAAGCTGCTGTGAATGACTACAAGCAAAAGCATTTTTCTGCTGAAACCGCGCACTGATCAACCTACAAATTTCGAGCGATTTACATGTCCGTTACCCTTACTGACGCTGCTGCCCGCCACGTGACCCGCTATATGAACAAGCGCGGGAAGGGAGTGGGCGTTCGCCTGGGCGTCAAGACTACAGGCTGCTCGGGCTTGGCTTACAAGTTGGAGTACGCTGATGAAATTGCGCCTGAAGATGTGGTGTTTGAAGACAATGGCATTAAAGTGCTCGTTGATCCCAAAAGCATGGCTTACATTGACGGTACGCAGCTCGACTTTGTGCGCGAAGGTCTCAACGAAGGCTTTAAGTTCATCAATCCAAATGAGCGAGACCGCTGCGGCTGCGGTGAGAGCTTTCGTGTGTAAGGGCTAGGCCCACAGGACAGCGCTTTCTGGTTTCCTTCACGCGCTACAGCCGCGAAATCTTTAATGCCGCCCCACTGATCGTGCTGGCGGTTTTTTTATTCCTATGAATCTTCAATCCAATGATTTTGAGCTATTCGGCGTTCCGGTGCGGTTTTCCCAGAACCGAGCGCATCTTGATGCGCGCTGGAAGGATTTGCAGCGTGAAGCTCATCCCGACAAGTTCGCGGCTCAAGGTGCATCGGCCCAGCGTGTCGCGATGCAATGGTCTGTTCGGATCAACGAGGCTTACCAACGCCTGAAACACCCATTGAAGCGCGCAAGTTATTTGTGCGAACTGCGCGGCTCACCCATCAATGCCGAAAACAATACCGCCATGCCAGAGGACTTTCTACTCCAGCAGATGGCATGGCGCGACGCATTGGAGGAAGCCAGTACGATTGAGGCGCTGGATCAACTAGCCATGCAAGCGAGAAAAAGCGGCCAAGAACAGCTATTAAAAATTGAGCAGGCACTGGATGGGGTGCAGGATTTCCCGGCTGCTGCCCAGCAGATCAGAAGCCTTATGTTTATCGAACGTTTTGTCAGCGAGGTCGATGCCCGTATCGACCAGCTGGGACAATAGCCCATTAAAAATCCAGTAAAAGAACAGCGCCATGGCACTTCTGCAATTATCCGAACCTGGCCAGACGCCAAATCCGCATCAGCGGCGCATCGCCATAGGGATTGATCTGGGCACTACCCATTCGTTGGTTGCCAGCGTGCGTAGCGGTGTGTCCGAATGTCTGCCTGATGCCCAAGGGCGCAAGATGCTGCCCAGTGTGGTGCGCTACTTGAGTGACGGAGGCACGCAAATCGGGTTTGACGCCCTTGCCGCGCAAGTTGAAGACCCCTGCAATACCATTTCTTCTGCCAAGCGACTGCTGGGACGGGGCATCAGCGACATCGGCAATCGCGACCGAATGCCGTATTGCTTCAATGACAAGCCCGGCATGGTGACGCTGCAGACAGTGGCGGGAGAGAAAAGCCCGGTCGAGGTGAGTGCCGAAATTCTGGCATCGCTTCGCCAGCGCGCTGAAGACACCTTTGACGATGAGATTTATGGCGCAGTCATCACCGTGCCTGCTTATTTTGACGAAGCCCAGCGTCAGGCCACCAAAGATGCCGCACAACTGGCGCGATTGAATGTGCTGCGTCTCATCAATGAACCCACGGCAGCCGCCATTGCCTATGGGTTGGACAATGCCAGTGAAGGTGTTTATGCCGTTTATGACCTTGGGGGCGGCACCTTTGATATTTCCATTCTTCGACTGTCGCAAGGGGTGTTTGAAGTGGTTTCCACCGGTGGCGATTCCGCGCTTGGTGGCGATGACTACGACCGTGCGTTGGTAGAGTGGGCATTGGTTAAAGCGGGATTGACTGACCATGCCTTGACTGCAGGGGACAAGGCTGCCTTGCAAAAGACGGCCCGCGCTTGCAAGGAGGCGCTGTCAGCCGCTTCATCCTTCCCGTTCTCTGTCCAGTTGGCCAAGGCATCCATTCGCTTTGAGGTGAGGATTGAGGATTTCGAGATTGCTTGCGCTCATCTTACCCAGCGGACATTGTTGGCGGTACGAAAAGCATTGCGAGATGCAAGCTTAACCAAGGATGAGATACGCGGGGTCGTGCTGGTTGGTGGTTCGACCCGCATGCCGCAAGTTCGTAAGGCACTGGGCAGTTTCTTTGGCTGTGAACCCCTGACCAATCTCAACCCCGACGAAGTGGTGGCGCTGGGAGCGGCCATTTCTGCCAACCAGCTTGCGGGCAATAGCACCGACACCGATCTGCTCCTGCTTGACGTCATTCCGCTTTCGCTGGGAATTGAAACGATGGGTGGACTGGTTGAACGCATTGTTCCCCGTAACCAGACCATCCCCACCGCGATGGCGCAGGACTTCACGACTTACCAGGACGGCCAGACGGCGCTGGCCTTGCATGTGGTACAGGGTGAGCGCGACCTGGTGAGCGATTGCCGCAGCTTGGCCCGTTTCGAGTTACGCGGCATTCCGCCAATGGTCGCGGGTGCCGCGCGGATTCGTGTCGCCTTTACGGTTGATGCCGATGGCTTGCTCAAGGTGGAGGCAAAAGAACTGCTTAGCGGTGTGGAAGCGCGTATTGACGTCAAGCCTTCCTATGGCCTTTCGGATGATGAAATAGCCCGAATGCTGCGCGAGAGCTTTTCCACCGCGCAGCAGGACATGCGGTCCCGTGCATTGGCCGAGGCTCGGGTTGATGCAGATCGCATGGTTCTGGCAACCCAAAGCGCCCTGGCAGCCGACGCCGATTTGCTCAGTTTGTCTGAGCGGACGCATATCGACAGCCTGATAGCTGCGCTTGGTGACGCACGTGCGAGCAGTGATGCCGCCGTCGTCGAGGCGGCAACCCAGGCACTGGCCGCAGGCACAGAGGCTTTTGCCGCGCGCCGGATGAACCGGGGTATTCATCAAGCCCTTGCTGGAAAAAATATTGATTCGGTCTAGCACATTCCTGAAAATACAACCCAATAAGATCGACCCATGCCTATCATCAAGATATTGCCCCACCCTGAATACTGTCCCCAAGGTGCCGAGATTAGCGCACCAGCGGGTACTTCCATTTGCGAGGCGATGCTGGACAACAAGATCAATATCGAGCACGCCTGTGATTTGAGCTGTGCATGCACCACCTGCCATGTCATTGTGCGCGAAGGCTTTAAATCCTTAAACGCCTTAGACGAAAGCGAAGAGGACTTGCTCGACCGTGCCTGGGGATTGGAACCCAACTCGCGCCTGAGTTGCCAGGCATTTTTAGCGCAGGCCGATGTGACAGTCGAAATTCCAAAATATTCAATCAACCACGCCAAAGAGCTTCATTGAGTCACGCACATACTGACTGTTCATACCATGCGCCAAATTGTTCTAGATACTGAAACCACGGGCTTGTCTGCTGAAAATGGCGATCGCATCATTGAAATTGGCTGCGTTGAGCTTATTGGTCGCAAGCTTACCGGGAACAATAAACACTTCTACCTGAATCCCGAGCGCGACAGTCATGAGGATGCACTTAAGGTTCATGGCATCAGCAATGAATTTCTGAAAGACAAGCCTAAATTTTCTGTGATCGTTTCCGAACTGCTCGAATACCTGCAAGATGCGGAAATCATCATTCATAACGCACCGTTCGACGTCAGCTTCCTGAATAAGGAACTTGACCTCGTTGGCAGAGGGCCCATCAAGCAGTATGTCGTCAAGATCACCGACAGCCTGATGATGGCCAAGGAAATGTTTCCGGGCAAACGCAACTCATTGAATGCATTATGTGATCGACTCGAAGTCGACAATTCGGGACGAACTTTGCATGGAGCTTTGTTAGATGCCGAGCTACTGGCCGACGTGTATATCAACCTTACACGCGGTCAAAACAACCTGGTCATGGACATCGATAGCCCGGTTCAGGCCAATGACAGTTTACCTATGGTTGACTTGCGTACTTTTGAACTGCCGGTGTTGATCGCCAGTCAACAGGAAATGGATGACCATGAAAAGATGCTGGCGACCCTTGACAAGACAAGTCGTGGAAAAACCGTATGGCGCCGCTTGGTGGTTTGATTTGAATTTTCAATCTCAGCATATAATAGAAAGCTGAACGATAGGGCGGTTAGCTCAGGGGTAGAGCACTGCATTCACACTGCAGGGGTCGCAAGTTCGAAACTTGCACCGCCCACCAAAAATTTAAAAGCCAAGTCATTTATGACTTGGCTTTTCTTATTTGCGGCCTATTTTTGAGGTCTTACACTGCAGGTATAAGGTCTTGCTCAAAGAACTTCGCTAGCGAAATCTGCAAGGCGTGAACGTTCACCGCGGGCCAAAGTAATATGGCCACCATGTGGCCAGCCCTTGAAGCGATCCACTGCGAAGGTCATGCCTGAAGAGCCTTCGGTTAGGTAGGGTGTATCAATCTGGGCCAGATTGCCCATACAGACGATCTTGGTGCCGGGACCCGCTCGTGTGATAAGGGTTTTCATCTGCTTGGGTGTTAAGTTTTGCGCTTCGTCAATGATGACGTACTTATTGAGGAAGGTGCGGCCCCGCATGAAGTTCATACTTTTGACCTTGATGCGCGAACGAATCAATTCATTGGTTGCTGCGCGTCCCCATTCACCTGATCCAGTGTCGGTTTTTCCCAGGACTTCCAAGTTGTCGTCCAAAGCGCCCATCCATGGACCCATTTTTTCTTCTTCGGTGCCTGGTAAAAAGCCGATATCCTCACCGACCGATACTGTCGCACGGGTCATGATGATCTCGGTATAACGCCGGTCATCAAGTACCTGAGTCAGACCACTCGCCAGGGCCATCAATGTTTTTCCTGTGCCTGCCGTTCCTGCCAGGGTAACGAAGTCCACCTCTGGGTCCATCAAGAGGTTCATCGCAAAATTTTGCTCGCGGTTGCGCATGGTGACGCCCCAAATCGAATTTTTGAGATGGGTATAGTCTTTGAGGGTTTTCAGAACCGCGGTTTTGGCTTGTATTTCCGTGACCCGCGCATACAGTGGTGGTTCGCCAGGCGACTCAAAAAAGACAAACTGATTAATCAACAGGGTCGGTACGATGGGACCGGTGATGCGGTAGAAGGTGTGGACGCCTTGCTGCCAGCTTTCGATGGTCTTGCTCTGCCGCGTCCAAAAATCGGTAGGCAGAGCGAGGGCTCCCGAATAAAGCAGATCGCCGTCCTCCAATACCTTGTCATTTTGATAGTCATCGGTGGCCAGCCCCAATGCACGTGCCTTCACGCGCATGTTGATGTCTTTGGAAACCAGCACAACTTCACGGGGTGCGTGCTCCTTGCGAAGCGCCTCGACAACGCCCAGGATCTGGTTATCGGCCTTGCCCTGCGGCAGGCTCATGGGCAAGGAGTAATCCAGCACCTTTGTCTGGAATAAGAGGCAACCACCGGCTTCAAGATGACCTGTCGTGTTGAGTTTGAGGCCTTTGGCAATATCCGCCCCATTTGTGCCAGCCAGCGCATCCAGCGTGCGGCTCGTTTGGCGCGCATTCCGGGCAACTTCGGTCATTCCTTTTTTATGACCGTCAAGCTCTTCCAAGACGATCATCGGCAAGAAAATATCGTGCTCTTCGAATCGAAACAGGCACATCGGGTCGTGCATCAAAACATTGGTGTCTAGGACAAACAGCTTTGAATGCCCTGTGCTTCTGGTTTTCTTTGGCCGTACAGCTGGCACGGCTGGCGATACGCTCTGTTTTTTATAGCTGGTCACGCTTGTCTCTGCTGCCGGAACGGATTGTTTATCCGCATAAATAACGGTCAGATCAGCTGCTTGACGGACACGGTCTTCGGGCAGGGCCACGACGGGTGGTTTTGCTGCGGATTCAGTGCGTTTTGACGTTTTTCGCGGTGCTTTTGCCGACGAGCGTGCCGGTGCATCAAGTACGTCTGGTGAAAGCAGGGCTGCGCGTTTGGTTGGAGGAGGGGGCAATGGCATGGTGCTTAAAACTCTTTCAATGAAGTTTCAAAATAAAAAAAGCCGCCTCTAGGCCTGGGCGGCTTTCTTTGAACGCAGTCGCGGGTCAATTGCATGAACTCATTATGCACAACTCCATGACAGAGTAGCTGACCGTCAGGAATCAGATTCAGCCAAGTCTCAGCCCTCTTTTTTCAGGCCTTTGACGGCTTTTAATACGTCCTCCACATGACCCGGAACCTTGAGGCCGCGCCACTCTTCCTTCAATAGGCCGTCGGCGCCGACTAAAAAAGTGCTGCGTTCAATGCCCTTGACTTTTTTACCATACATGATTTTGTTTTTGACAACACCAAACATGTGACACATTTTCTCTTCGGTGTCGGCAATCAGCTCAAATGGAAGTTCCAATTTGGATTTGAACTCGTCGTGGGATTTCATGTTGTCGCGTGAAACACCGAATACGGTTGCCCCCGCCTTGATGAAATCCTTGTAATGGTCTCGGAACTGCATGGCCTCAGTCGTGCAGCCAGGGGTGTTGTCTTTTGGATAGAAAAACAGCACAACAACTTTGCCCAGATGCGTTTGATTTGAAACTTTAAGTCCGCCGGTGGCGAGTGCTTCAAATTCGGGGAGAGGTTTATTAATGACGACTGCCATACTGAGGGGACCCTGACGAAAGTAGTTGTATTAGCCGCGGCCTTTGCCAGTGAAGCCGAATGGAAATCCCTGGGTGCGGTGCCAAATGCAACCCTATATTTTACTCTGAAAGGCATATCCTTTGACGGTTAAACCGCTTCAGATTCAATCAACAGCGCTGCCACGACGTGGCGCCCTTCGCCCGCCAAAATGTTGTAGGTTCGACAGGCGGCCAGCGTATCCATGGTTTCCAGTCCGATTCGTTGTGCCATCAACCCGCGCAAGAAGACCGGGGACGGAAACCGCAAGCGGCTACCACTGCCAAAAATCACCAGTTCGGGCTTCAAATTTGCCAGTAGCTCGAAGTGGCCAGCAGTGAGTTGATCAAAACTCGTGCAATTCCATGCAAATTTTTCGCCACGGGACCCAATGACAATGCTGTAGTCGATTTTTTCAGCAATGCCGTTATTGCCCAAGCCGACCCATCCCGCGCCGTAGGCGAGAATGGATTGGACATCAAGTCGGTCGGGTTGAAGTTTCATACAGGCTTCACAGTTTGGCGCTCAGTAAAACAGCGGTCAACCGGCGTAGCCGGGACTGTCGCTTGCCACTAAAAACCAATGGTTTATGTGGTCAAATTATAGATTCCGCCCAAATCTCTTGGATCTGGGCCGGTGCTTTGCCCTTTGACCCTTGTAGTTGTCACGGCGGAGTTTGCTCAACCTTTCCAAAAAGCGACATGAAACCGATCACCAAATCTGCCAAGTTAGCCAATGTGCTTTACGACATCCGTGGCCCGATCATGGATGCGGCCAAGCAGATGGAAGAGGAGGGGCAAAAGCTCATCAAGCTCAACATCGGCAACCTTGCCGTCTTTGGTTTCGATGCGCCCGAGGAAGTCCAGCAGGACATGATCCGCAACCTGCCTGCGTCGGCGGGTTATTCGGACAGCAAAGGCATTTTTGCAGCGCGCAAGGCCGTCATGCATGAAACCCAGAAGCAGGGAATCAAAGGCGTGACGCTGGACGATATTTACCTGGGCAACGGTGCCAGCGAGATGATCTCCATGGCGACCAATGCCTTGCTCGACAATGATGACGAATTGCTGCTGCCTTCGCCTGACTACCCGCTGTGGACTGCCTCGACCAGTCTGGCAGGGGGAACGCCGGTTCATTATATTTGTGACGAAAGCAACGGCTGGATGCCCAACCTGGAAGATATCCGGGCCAAGATCACGCCCAGAACCAAGGGCATTGTGGTCATCAATCCGAACAACCCGACCGGCGCGCTGTATTCAGACGATCTGCTCAAAGGCATTGTCGATATTGCCCGGACTCATAACCTGGTCATCCTGGCGGACGAGGTCTACGACAAGGTGCTTTATGACGGGGCCACGCACACCGCGCTTGCCAGTTTGTCCACCGATGTGCTGACCTTGACCTTCAACTCGCTTTCCAAAAGTTACCGCTCATGCGGTTACCGTGCCGGCTGGCTGGTGGTGTCGGGGCCAAAAAAGAGAGCGCAAGACTATATTGAAGGCCTGAACATGCTGGCGAACATGAAGCTGTGCTCGAACGTGCCTGGCCAGTGGGCAATCCAGACTGCTTTGGGCGGTTACCAGAGCATCAATGATCTGGTGGGAAAGGGCGGGCGACTGCGGCGCCAGCGTGACCTGGCCTATGAACTGATTACCGCGATTCCGGGCGTGACCTGCGTCAAGCCAAGTGCCGCGCTTTATATGTTTCCCAGGCTCGACCCGGAGGTCTACGCGATCAAGGATGACCGGCAGTTCTTCCTTGAGCTGCTCAAGGAAACCAAGGTGATGCTGGTGCAGGGCACCGGTTTCAACTACGCCGCGCCGGATCATTTCCGCATTGTCTTCCTGCCGCATGAGGAAGACCTGCGCGAAGCCATCGGCCGCATTGCGCTGTTTCTTGAGAAATACCGCAACAAGCTGATCTGAACTTGATTTGAGTTTGATTTTCCCCCGCCTGCACCCAAGAGGCGGCAAGCAGTAACCACGACACGCAGGATTTCAGGTGAACCTTAAAACGACAGCGAATTTGAGCCCCATCCGGGTAGGCCTTCTGGGCATCGGCACCGTGGGGGGCGGCACTTTCAACGTGCTCCAGCGCAACCAGGAAGAAATTCGCCGCCGCGCCGGTCGCGGCATCGAGATCACCATGGTGGCCGACCTCGACGTGGCGCGCGCCAGGACATTGGTGGGCGCGGGCGTGCAGGTGGTGGACGATGCGCGCAAGGTGGTTGCCAGCCCTGACATCGACATCGTGATCGAGCTGATCGGCGGCTACGGCATCGCCAAGGCGCTCGTGCTCGAAGCGATTGAATCGGGCAAGCATGTGGTCACCGCCAACAAGGCGCTGCTCGCCGTGCATGGCACCGAGATTTTTGCCGCCGCCCAGCGCAAGGGCGTGATGGTGGCTTTCGAGGCCGCCGTGGCCGGCGGCATTCCCATCATCAAGGCGCTGCGTGAAGGCCTTACCGCCAACTCCATTCAGTGGATTGCCGGCATCATCAATGGCACCACCAACTTCATCCTGTCCGAAATGCGGGACAAGGGGCTGGATTTTGCGGTTGTGCTCAAGGAGGCGCAGCGCCTGGGCTATGCCGAGGCGGACCCGACCTTCGACATCGAGGGCGTGGACGCCGCGCACAAGGCGACGCTCATGAGCGCGATTGCCTTTGGCATTCCGGTCCAGTTCGACAAGGCCTATGTCGAGGGCATCACGGGCCTGGCGGCGCAGGACATCCGCTATGCCGAGCAGCTCGGTTACCGCATCAAACTGCTGGGCATCACCAAGCGCGCCGCCAACGGCGTTGAATTGCGCGTGCACCCCAGCCTGGTGCCGGCCAAGCGCCTGATCGCCAATGTCGAGGGCGCGATGAATGCGGTGGTGGTGCAGGGCGATGCGGTCGGCACCACGCTCTACTACGGCAAGGGCGCCGGCAGCGAGCCGACGGCCAGCGCGGTGATTGCCGATCTGGTCGATATCGCCCGCCTGCACACCGCCGACCCGGAGCATCGCGTGCCGCACCTGGCCTTCCAGCCCGACGAGATGAGCGACCTGCCCATCGTGCCGATGAGCGAAGTGGTCACCAGCTACTACCTGCGCCTGAACGTGGCCGATGAGGCCGGCGTCCTGGCCAATGTCACCGGCATCCTGGCGGCGCTGGGCATCAGCATCGACGCGGTGCTGCAGCGCGAGGCCGATGAAGTCGGCGGCGAAGGCTCGACCCAGACCGACCTCATCATCCTGACGCATGACTGCGTCGAAGCCAAGATGAACGAGGCGCTGGCCCAGATGCAGGCGCTGCCGACGGTGCTGGCGCCGATCACCCGGATCCGCAAGGAGGAACTGGCCTGATGCGCTACCTCTCCACCCGCGCCTCGTCCGGCAAGCCGCCGGAGTTCAAGCGCTTTTGCGAAATCCTGCTTGAAGGCCTGGCGCCCGATGGCGGCCTGTACCTGCCCGAGCACTATCCGCAGGTTGATGCGGCCAGGCTTGAGAAATGGCGCGGCCTGCCGTATGCGGAGCTGGCTTTTGAAGTGCTGTCGCTCTACATTGACGACATTCCCGCCGCCGACCTGAAGGCGATCTGCGCGAAAACCTACACCGAGGAAGTCTTCGGCAGCGCCCAGATCGTGCCGCTGCGCCCGCTCGAAGAAGGCCTTTACCTCGAAGCACTGTCCAACGGCCCGACCCTGGCCTTCAAGGACATGGCGATGCAGCTGCTGGGCAACCTGTTCGAGTACGAGCTGGCCCGGCGCGGCGAGGAACTCAACATCCTGGGCGCCACCAGCGGCGACACCGGCAGCGCCGCCGAATACGCCATGCGCGGCAAGCACGGCGTGCGGGTCTTCATGCTCTCGCCCAATGGCCGCATGAGTCCGTTCCAGCAGGCGCAGATGTTCAGCCTGCAGGACGCCAACATCCACAACATCGCGGTGGACGGCGTGTTCGACGACTGCCAGGACATCGTGAAGGCGGTGTCCAACGACCTGGCGTTCAAGCGCCAGTTCAAGATCGGCACCGTGAATTCGATCAACTGGGCCAGGTTGATGGCGCAGGTGGTCTATTACTTCGCCGGCTATTTTCAGGCGACTGCGGCTCCCACGCTTGTCGCTTCGCGTACTGCGCTGCCCCCCGAGGGGGCCGCTGCGCCTGCGGACTGGAAAAGCCAGATCCGCGGCCCTGGCTTGAAAGAATCGGTATCGCTGCCTCTGCCCAAGGTCAGCTTCACCGTGCCGTCAGGCAATTTCGGCAATGTCTGCGCCGGCCATGTGGCGCGCATGATGGGCTTGCCCATCGACAAGCTGGTGGTCGCCACCAACGAGAACGATGTGCTGGACGAGTTCTTTCGCACCGGCGTGTACCGGGTGCGCGGCAGCGCCGACACGCATGAAACCTCCAGCCCGTCGATGGACATTTCCAAGGCCTCGAATTTCGAGCGCTTTGTGTTCGACCTCTTGGGGCGCGATGGCGGCAAGACCCGTTCGCTCTTTCATGACCAGATTGCCAGCCAGGGCAGCTTCGAGCTGGGCGCCGACCCGGCCTTTCCCCTGGCAGCCCAGCGTTTCGGCTTCGTCAGCGGCAAAAGCACGCATGCCGACCGGCTCGCGACCATCAGGGACACCTTCGGGCGCTTCGGCACCATGATCGACACCCACACCGCCGACGGCCTGAAAGTGGCGCGCCAATACATTCAGCCCGGCGTGCCCATGATCGTGCTGGAAACCGCCTTGCCCATCAAGTTCGCCGCCACGATTGAAGAGGCGCTGGGCCAGCCGCCAGCGCGTCCTGCGCGGTTTGAAGGCATTGAAGCCTTGCCCAAGCGCGTCAAGCTGCTACCGCCCGATGCGTTGGCCATCAAGCGCTATATTTCTGAAAATGTGCATTAAATTGGCCTTTAGCGCACGCCCCGTATGCGTTTACAGCTATTTAATTCATAGCGGCGGCGTTTTTTCAGAAGCCGGCAAATGAAGGTTGTGGGTTTTGCGGGTTATTCGGGCTCCGGCAAGACAACGCTGGTTGAAAAGCTGATTCCCGCGCTCAAGCTGCGGGGCCTGCGGGTGTCGGTGGTCAAGCATGCCCATCACCGTTTCGACATCGACCACCCTGGCAAGGACACTTTCCGCCACCGCGAAGCCGGGGCCTTCGAGGTCGTGGTGGCGTCGCAAAACCGGCTGGCGCTGATGCGCGAGTTCGAGCAGCCTTGCGAATTGACGGTGCATCAGCTGATTGCGGAGCTTTACGACGGCGTGGACTGGGTGCTGGTCGAGGGCTTCAAGCACAGCGACTTGCCCAAGATCGAGGTCTGGCGTGCCTCTTCCGGCAAGCCTACCCGCTATGGCGGCGACGATTTCGTGGTCGCCATCGCCACCGATTCACCCGAGCGGCTACCCTCGGCAACCTTGCGCCCGGTGCTGGATTTGAATGCGCCCGACGCCGTGGCCGATTTCCTGGTCAACAATCAGGAACGCTTTGACTATTCGTTTGAAGACCGGCTCGGCTGAGCCGCCTCCACTGTTACTGTTCCGGACGCCCGCCATGAGTTCAGCATCTGTTTCCTCATTGCCTGCACGGCCTGCACCGCCTGAGCGAACGCCCCTCAAACCACTCGATGCTGCGCTGAGCGAGTTGCTGGCTTTTGCCGCACCGCCGTTGCCTGCCGAGAGCATCTCGACTTTTGAGGCCGACGGCCGGGTGCTGGCGCAGGATCTGCTGTCGGCCCTGGATGTGCCGGCCGACGACAACAGTTCCATGGACGGGTATGCCGTGCGCTGCGCGGACTGGCGCAGTGCCGATGCCCTGCTGCCGGTCAGCCAGCGTATCGCAGCGGGCGGCAGCGGAAAAGTCCTGGCGCCAAACACGGTAGCCCGGATTTTTACCGGTGCGCCGATGCCGCCGGGGGCCGATGCGGTGGTGATGCAGGAGGACTGCGAAGCGGTCGATGGCGGCGTGCTGATTCGGGTGCAACCCCGGCCCGGCCAGTGGATTCGCCGGCGCGGCGAGGATGTGTCGGCCGGCGCGGTGGTGCTTCGCAGTGGCGAACGCCTGAGTCCCGCTGGGCTGGGGCTGGCCGCCAGCATTGGCTTTGCCCGGCTGCAGGTGGCCCGGCAGGTCCGGGTGGCGCTGTTTTCCACCGGCGACGAACTGGTCATGCCGGGCGACGTGGCGCCTGCCGACATGAAGCGGGGCGCCATCTACAACTCCAACCGGTTTTTCCTCAAGGCCTTGCTGCAGCGGCTGGGCTGCACGGTGACCGACCTGGGCATCGTGCCTGACCGCCTGGAGGAAACCGTGCGGGCGCTTCAAGGCGCAAGCCAGCACCACGACCTGATTTTGACCAGCGGCGGCGTCTCGGTCGGCGAAGAGGACCACATCAAGCCGGCCGTGCAGGCGCTGGGCAGCCTCAAGCTGTGGCAGCTCGCGATCAAGCCGGGCAAGCCGTTTGCCTATGGAACGATTGGCGCGGCCCATTTCATCGGCTTGCCCGGCAACCCCGTGTCCAGCTTTGTCACCTTTTTGCTGCTGGTGCGGCCGTTTGTGCTGCGGCTGCAGGGCGCCAGCGAGGTCGCTCCTCAATCCATCGCGCTCCCAGCCCATTTTGATTGGCCCAAGGCCGATAAACGCCGAGAATTTCTGCGAGTCAGGCAAAACGCAAAAGGCGGGCTTGATTTGTTTCCCAGCCAGAGTTCGGGCGTGCTGACGTCAGCCGCCTGGGGCAGCGGGCTGGTGGACAACCCGCCCGGCCAGGCCATTGCCCATGGCGACGCGGTGCGCTTCCTCCCGTTTTCGGCTCTGCTGTCATAAGGGAATTTCACGTATGAAAGTCACCATCAAGTACTTTGCCTCGATTCGCGAGGCCATTGGACACGGCAGCGAGTCGCGCGAGACTGCCGCTTCAAGCCTGGCCGGCCTGCGCGACGAGCTGCTGGCCGCCAGCCCCGGCCACGCCGCCAGCCTGGCGCGCGGCCGGGCGGTTCGCATGGCGCTCGATCAGGTCATGCAGGGTGAAACGGCGGCCTTGCACGAAGGCTGCGAAGTGGCATTTTTTCCGCCCGTGACCGGCGGCTGAAGCGATGAGCGAGCGTGTCCGCATCCAGACGGATGACTTCGACTCCAGCGAAGAGGTTGCAGTGCTGCGCGTCAATGACAAGCGCGTGGGAGCCGTCTGCAGCTTCATCGGCACGGTGCGAGACCGCAACGATGGGCTGAGCGTCAGCAGCATGGAACTGGAGCATTACCCCGGCATGACCGAAAAAGCCATTGAGGCCATGATCGACGAGGCCCTGGTGCGCTTCGACATTTTTGCGGCGCGGGTGGTGCATCGGGTGGGGCTGCTGCAGCCCCTTGACCAAGTGGTGCTGGTGGCGGTGACATCGGCGCACCGGGGCGAAAGCTTCAGGGCCTGCGAGTTCCTGATGGATTACCTCAAGACCCAGGCGCCTTTCTGGAAAAAGGAAGAAACCTCCGAAGGCGCACGCTGGGTGGATGCCCGCGTGAGCGACGATGCGGCACTGGCCAAATGGGGCATTGCCGCATCCAATGCGTGAGGCTGCTGCGCATCCAGCGCCATGCGCGGCAGATTTTTACATGCAATGGGGCCCACGCCCACGCTGATCGCCGACGCATCTGACTTGCTGCGGCTGCCTGGCTATTCGCTACTAAATTCATAGCTAGTTGCGCAGACTGCGCCTGCGCCAGAGGCTTATTTGGTGCCTAAAAGCGCATTCACCAAGCGCAGTTGCCACCGGGCAAGCCTGCCTGGGCGCCGGTTTCGGCGTCGAGACGGCAATTGGACGAACACCGCCACCGCCCGCGCTTGACCCGCACCCAGCACAGGCGAGGTTCATGGTCGCGGTCCAGCTTGTAAACGGTCTAAAAGCCCCAAGCTTTGCAGGGTCTGAATTGACTCAATTCAAATTAATTCAAGTTTTATCGGAGATCCCATGCGACAAGACAAACTCACCACCAAATTCCAGGAAGCCCTGCAGGACGCGCAGTCGCTGGCCCTGGGCAACGACAACGGTTACATCGAGCCGGTCCATCTGCTGGCCGCCATGCTGCGCCAGGAAGACGGTCCGCGCGCGCTGCTGGAGCGGGCCGGCGTGAACGTCAACGGCCTGTCGCAGGCGGCCGATGCGGCGGTTAAAAAGCTGCCTTCGGTGGCGGGCCAGGACCAGATTCAGGTCGGGTCCGAGCTGGCCAAGCTGCTACAGGCCACCGAAAAAGAGTCCATCAAGCGCAACGACCAGTTCATCGCGGGCGAGCTTTTCCTGCTGGCCGTGGCCGACAGCAAGGCCGACGTCGGCCGCATCGCCAAGGAAAACGGCCTGACCCGCAAGGCGCTGGAGGCAGCAATTGACGCGGTGCGGGGCGGCCAGAACGTCACCAGCGCCGATGCCGAGGGCCAGCGCGAAGCCCTCAAAAAATACTGCATGGACCTGACCGAGCGGGCGCGGCTGGGCAAGCTCGACCCGGTGATCGGCCGCGACGACGAAATCCGCCGCGCCATCCAGGTGCGGCAGCGCCGCACCAAGAACAACCCGGTGCTGATCGGCGAGCCCGGCGTCGGCAAGACCGCGATTGTCGAGGGCCTGGCCCAGCGCATCGTCGCCGGCGAGGTGCCCGATTCGCTCAAGGGCAAGCGGGTGCTGTCGCTGGACATGGCCGCCTTGCTGGCGGGCGCCAAGTTTCGCGGCGAGTTCGAGGAACGGCTGAAGACCGTGCTCAATGAACTGGCCAAGGACGAGGGCCAGACGATTGTGTTTATCGACGAGCTGCACACCATGGTGGGCGCCGGCAAGGCCGAGGGCGCGATGGACGCCGGCAACATGCTCAAGCCCGCGCTGGCGCGCGGCGAGCTGCACTGCGTCGGCGCGACCACGCTCGACGAGTACCGCAAGTACATCGAGAAAGACGCCGCGCTGGAGCGCCGCTTCCAGAAGATCCTGGTCGGCGAGCCGACGGTCGAGGCGACGATTGCCATCCTGCGCGGCCTGCAGGAGAAATACGAGGTGCACCATGGCGTCGAGATCACCGACCCGGCCATCGTCGCCGCCGCCGAGCTCTCGCACCGCTACATCACGGACCGCTTCCTGCCCGACAAGGCGATCGACCTGATCGACGAGGCCGCCGCCAAGGTCAAGATCGAGATCGATTCAAAGCCCGAGGTGATGGACCGGCTCGACCGCCGCCTGATCCAGCTGCAGATCGAACGCGAGGCCGTGCGCCGCGAAAAGGACGAAGCCTCGCAAAAGCGCTTTGGCCTGATCGAGGAGGAAATCGACAAGCTGCAGAAGGAAATCTCCGACATGGACGAAATCTGGCAGGCCGAGAAAGCCCAGGCGCTCGGCTCCAAGGACGTGATGGAGGAAATCGACAGCATCAACACGCAGATCGAGGAATTCACCCGCAAGGGCGACTTCAACAAGGTCGCCGAGCTGCAGTACGGCAAGCTGCCCGAACTGAAGAAACGCCTGAAGCA
>JAQGLT010000131.1 GCA_028292745.1 Polaromonas sp.
CCGTCAACCTCATGGCGGGCATCGTGGCGTATTGCCTGCAACCTGTAAAACCTCGCATTGCACTGCTGGACTCTCGGGACTCGCTGGCTTGAACTGACCCTCTTTCTTATCCAAAACTCAGGTTAGTTAAGCTGCGCTTCAAGACCGAGCCGGTGGCTCCCGTCATTGTCATGTCGCCCACACTCATGGCGTTCACTGCCAAGCTCGCAGTGCCCAAGAAAGGCCGATCTGTTCATTAACGTGGGCACCTTGTTGCTGGGCAATAAGTGCATCACGTTCAGCGCTGAATGCGGTCTCCGCAGCCATCGCCAGCAGGACTGGCAACCCCTTCAGCAACGCGCTGCTGGCAACCATCTGTACCGCCCTGCGCGTCGTGGCGCTGCCGTCATAGGCCAGCACAATGCGCTCCAGCACAAAGCGCTCCGGCACTGCAAACGGCTCAGCCGTTGCCACCACCAGCACGGGAGCCTTACGCTGCAGATTGCACGCTCGACATGGTCGTTCAAGTGGATTTTTTTCGGACTCTTGGTATGGTAGTGCTCATCCAGTACAAACACATGTGCATCAGGCTCCAGATGGTGAGCGCCGATGCCAGAGGCAGTTGCATGAGCGCGCGCGTTTGGCATGATCTGGTGCGCAGCCTCAAAAGCGGGCTTGCTGTGGCCTGTCGTGACGCTGTCATGCCGAACCTCGAAAAAACGGCAAAATCGTCCGGTATGGCCTTCTCATAGTGTTTCAAGGCTGCTGAGATGGAGCTGTAAAGGGTGCCTGGAGGTGCCTCATATTCACACTGCAACTCATACACGCCAGAGCCTAGTTGTTCGATGTCCAGCTGCGAGACCATTTAAAGCAATGGGATGGACGGCTCCTCCGAGGTAGTGGATTAATACGCATCTCCACTTTGGCACGACTTGATGCCTTCAAAGATGGGACCGTCCACTCCATTGCTCTAACCTCGACGGTTCGCCGCGCACAAGGGATGGGCGGCCAGGCGTTGCAGCAGCTTGTCGCGCCATTGCAGCGGCAGTGCGCTGGCGTTGATGATCTCTGGCCAAGCCTGCAGCGCCAGGGCGCAGGTTTTGCGGATTGCCAGGCGGGCCAGGTGCTCCTGTACTCTGGCCAGGGCGCAAAACTCGCGCGCCGCCGCAGGCGTGAAAAGCATCGGCTTGGCCCGGCCCATCTTGGCGCCTTCCTTGCGCACCAAGGGTAGGGCGTGGCCGTCGATCCCTTGCGAGACCGCATAGGGCACGATGTCAAAGGCTGGCGCCAGCGTAGCTTGCCAACCGCTGCCTGTGTTTTCGTAGAGAACGCCAAAGTTCTTCAGGTGCGCGTCCGGGTTCCCAAGCAGCTCGTTGACCACCAAGCGCCTGAGCAGCTCATGCACCGCTGCTTCGCCCATGCCCGGCTGGCTCATCATCACACGTGCCATGTCCAGATAGCTGCGGCTGTACTTCTGGGTGGGGTCGACCCCCAGGATCTGTGCGAAATCCTCGAAGTGAAGGTGCTCGGCGCCTTTTCGGTCAAACCGGGTGACGGCCAGAAAGTCTCTCTCCATGGGCAGCGTGTAGCCCTGCAGCGAGTCGATCGCCTGGATGGGCGCCAGCTCGGCCTGGCAAACCTCGACGCCGGCAGCTCTGGCCAACTCCAGCGCCGTCTTCTCCAGCAGCGGCATGTGGGGCTGGCCCACGACCGGCAGCTTGGCGATGATGCGCGTGCCATCGCGCCCCCGTGTGCGGTGCACGTAGCGCTGGCCATCTTGTACCAGCGCCAGCTTGGGCTGCATGCCCGAGATCGAGATGGCGTTGTCCAGCGGCATGTCCACCACGCTCATCTCCAGCGCATCGTTGTCCTGGGTCACCAGGCGCTGCAGCTGCCGGGCGCTCGTTTCTTCGTAGTGGACCGTGACGGCGCCGGGCAGGTCGGCGCCGCAGGCAGCAAGCAACTCGAAGTGATCGTTCTCCGCGCACCCGCGAAGGCTGGCAATGTGCTGGCGCAGCACGCCTTCGGGCAACAGGTTCTGAAAAAAGTTGGGCAGCTTGCCGCCCTGGGCGTTGAACAGCGGGCTCTGCACATTGGCCCATAAAGCGGCCTGCGCCAGCGGGTCGGCCGCCAGCATCGACAGCGACAGGGTAGGGCGCGCCGTGCCATCGGGCGCCTCGGCCGCCAGCTCCGCATCAGCGACGAAGCGGCAGATATCGCCATAGCTGAACAGCCTTCCGATTGCTTGGCCGTAGAGCGACACGCGCAAAATCTTAATAATCACTTCTGGCTCCGGCCCAGCGCGACATCGACCACGGAGGCGACGGTGACGGGCGGCAAGCCAGGCCCTGAGCGGGCGCCAAAGCCTTTGGGCACCAGCTCAATCTCCAGTCCCACGGCGTCAACAATAGCCAGCAGCGTTGACAGCTGAGGATTACCCGCAGGGCTCAGCGCGTTGTCCACCGACTTGACGTTCAGGCCGACCGCCTCGGCCAGCGACTTCTTGGACAGCTTGCGGCTCGTGCGTGCCGCGTCAATGGCCTGGATCAGTTCGAGTTTGTGCAAAATGTAATTTCAATGGATGTTTTAATATAAAACCCATTTTAATACCTGATCGAGGGAGGCGCGGTGTAGCGGCAGCGTGAGCGGTTGCCAGTGGCGGTGACAGGGTAAACGCGGTTTGTTGGCATGATCGTGGCTTGACGTTCCTCCCGAATTTCGGACGGTTTAAAACTTGAGTTAAGGCAAGCTTCTCGGAACGCCCGTCAGGGTTAAAAGGAGGAGCGATGAAGAGGTCAAGATTTTCCGAAGAGCAGATCGCTTATGCGTTGCGACTGGCCGAATCGGGCACGCCGGTAGTTGATGTGTGCCGGCAGATCGGCGTGTCAGAGGCAACGTACTACACCTGGAAAAAGAAGTACGGTGACCTGGGCGTAACCGAACTCCGGCGGTTGAAGATGCTGGAGGATGAGAACGCGCGGTTAAAGCCACTCGTGGCCGACCTGCGCTGGACAAGCAGATCGCAGCAGGAAGTCGTGAAAAAAAGCTCTGAAGGCTGCCAAGCGGCGTGAGCTCAGTGGACAGAATAACGTCACGACTCTTCGGGACCATACACGGCTGTGCCAGAGATAGTCCGTGGTTAGTTCATCAGATTCTTTGTTGTTGACTGTCAAAAGATAATGACACTTATCTTAAGGCAGTGTCATAGAAGATCGCTTAGCCACTTGTTCTCTACGGGCGCGGGCACCGGTGGGTGGCAGCACAGCGGGCTCGCCTGGCCGGGGCATTTGCCGCGCTTGCAGGGCATGTCCAGCTCAAGGAGTGGATCGACCGGTTGTTTGACCCTGTCGCGTTCGACGTAGCCGAAATCAACCAGTGGCTCAACCAGACAGAGTCTTGAGGGTCAATACGGGTACTGGGCTGGCGCTTACCAAGTTTGAGAGCCTGCTTGATGGCAACGCTGCCTCAGCGCGGCGAAATAGCGCGGTGGGTGCCTTCGCCATCCTTTGGCTCATCGTCAGAACCGCCTGTGCTGTCTGGGTTGGCCAACTCGCTGGCAGTGCCGCCGCCGATCACGCCGGCAGCAGCTCCAATCACGCCGCCAGCCAATACACCGATTGGACCGGCAACCGCAGCACCAATGGCTGCACCTGCAGCAGGACCGGCCACCAAGCGACGTCGGGCTTGAAGTCGGCCGCCTTTTGTAGCGCTTGCAGCCTACTGTGGGCATGGCTTTCGAAGATATGGCCAGTTATTTCGATGTGGCGGTTTTATCAATTCAGTTCGCACTTTACCTTGAGCTGATTTGTACAAAAAGCCAATTTGCTATACACGTGGGCTTTATGATGTATAGAAATTGAGTTTTTCTATACATATGCGACGTGATTTTGGAATCTATCACCATGCAACCCTTGAAATCGTTAAATCCCGACCGGTTTGACACGCCGGCCATTTTGAAACGACTGGCCAGCAGCAGCCGCGCACTTGCTGAACTCAAAGGCGTGGCCGCTTCTATTCCCAACCAGGGGATCTTGATTAACACGCTCGGTCTGCAAGAGGCCAAGCACAGCTCGGAGATTGAAAACATCGTCACCACGCACGATGAGCTGTTCAAGGATGAAGTGCTGCACAATGGCGGCGCCAGCTTAGCTGCCAAGGAGGTGCTGCGCTACCGCCAGGCACTGCGGGTCGGCTACGAACAGGTGCGCGCCACGGGCTTGCTGACGACCAATCACATCATCGAGATCCAGGCCGAGCTCGAGCGCAACAACGCAGGGTTTCGCAAGCTGCCCGGTACGGCGCTCAAGGATGGGGCAGGGCGCACGGTGTACATGCCGCCGCAAGACCCGGCGGAAATCGTGCGTCTCATGGGCGAGCTCGAGCGGTTTGTCAACGATGATGCGCTCTTTGCCGCAGACCCGTTGATCAAGATGGCCTTGATTCACCACCAGTTTGAAAGCATTCACCCGTTTTACGATGGCAATGGGCGGACCGGGCGCATCGTCAATGTGCTGTACTTGGTTAACCAGGGGCTTCTAAACATCCCTGTGCTTTACCTCAGCACCTTTATTGTGCAGAACAAGGCCAGCTACTACCGCCTCCTGCAGGCCGCACGTGACGAGGACGCGTGGGAGGACTGGGTGCTCTACATCTTGAGGGCCGTGGAGATGACGGCGCAGCAAACCATCATCACTGTCAACGACATCAAAGCCGCGTTGCTCGACTACAAGCACCGCATTCGCGCTGGGTGCAAGTTCTACAGTCAAGACCTGATCAACAACTTGTTCATGCACCCGTACACCAAGATCGAGTTCGTGCAGCGCGACTTGAAGGTCTCGCGCCTGACGGCAACCAAATACCTAGACGCGCTGGCGGCAGGTGGGTTCGTTGACAAGCAAAAGATGGGTCGCGCCAACTATTACGTCAACCCTGCACTGACAGCCATTTTGACCCGCCCGACGGCCATTGGGTCTGAGCCGCCGTTCAGCCAGGTTTAGCTGCAACTCAAGTAACGGGTGGGTGCTACCTAGCTGCACTGGTCATTCGCATTCGACTTTGGGCTCGGCGCCGCCCGCTCATTTCACGCCCATTGCTCTCAATCTGGACGGGCTGGTACAGCGGGTGCATTCCTACGGATATCTGATAAGGCTTCGTTATAGAGCACGTGCGAAGAGGGAGCGGCCCGGACCAGTAACATTTAGGGGAGCTATATGGCTCAATGGGTTAGGGTCGATCAAGGGTAGCGCATTCAGGGTGAACTGTGTGCGCCGACTGTTTGCATCGGCAGCGCTTACTGCGCACGCCCTCCCAGACCAACCCTGGCAGCTGCTCTCTAATGCATTTCAAGTGAACGGACCGGCATTGACAACATAATCGATCACTGCGGGATGCAGACTTCAGCTCCTGTCTTTAGCGGGGTAACAGACTGGTCAGGCTAACGCCGACCAGTATTAGCTGTTATGCGGCTGGTAGGTCAGAGCCGTCGCGGCATGGCTTTTCGTCCTCGTACTTGCAGCCTTGTTCAATGCGACCTTTCCGACGCAGCGCCTCTATTTTTCTCGCTAAAGGCAGGGCGGGGGAGGACGGGCTGGGTACCAAAACAAAAGAAGACCTTAGGTTTTGCGACTTATCTTAGGGCTATGCATCAGAAGAATCGAGGTGGGCAGGGCAATCCAGGGGTTTTGACGCTGCCCAACGGGCGCCAGCGCTGCCTTTTTTCCAGCCGCCAGCCGCCAAGCGCCCCGTCTGACCCTGGCGACCCCGCCGCTTAGAAAGGTCACCGATGTTCTGGATAACTGCTCCTGCGCCAGAGATAAGGTTTTCCAATGGCTGTACGGCCTGATAACGCGCAGTGATTGGTCCTACACCACGTTGCACCGAGCGCTCAGACCTTGCAAGGCCAAGTCACTCAAGGCTTGGGCGGGGGCGGCACAGCCTTTGGCGATGATGTGGACGTTCATGTCATGCGCTTGCGGAGACAGGGCCGTGTGGGTGACGCAATGCTGCGTCATCATGCCGGTGAGATAAATATCGGTGATGCCCGCGTCGCGCACGATTTGCTCCAAATTGGTTTGGAAGAAACTGTCGGCTTCACTTTTTACAACGACAGGCGCATCACCCAATGCAGCGGTAATGGTGCTGTGGATTTTCACGCCTTGCGTGTCGGGCTTGAAAAGCGGTGCATCCGGAGCACTGACGTGCTGCACCCCGACAACCAGCCATCCGTCGCGCTTTGCTTGTTCGATGGCTTGCACGGCGCCTAGGCAAGCTGCGTCGGCATTTTCCAGCGTAAATGCGCCGCCAGGAAAGTAATCATTCTGAATATCGATAACGACAAGTGCTTTTTTCATTGGGTTTCCTTTTGTAGGGTTAGAAAGACTGCCTAAACTTTAGGCACATTTATTTCATCAGAACTTCATGGACTCGCCATCCTCAGGAATCATCACCCGATCCTGAATTTTCTTTTCCTGCACAAATTCGCGCAGTTCTTTGCGGCTGAGCGACATGTGGCTCACCGAATCCATGTGTACGGCCACGATCGCCGCCTTGGGCGCTGCCTTGGTGGCCTGCAGTGTGTCCTGCTTGCCCATGAAGATGGGATGCTCCTCAAAACCACTCATGAGCGCGCTTCCCGTGTTCAAGATCACCACGTCTGGCTTGTGCCGCTTCAATGCTCGATCCACTTCCGGGCGCCATACGGTGTCGCCGGCAACGTAGACAGTTTTGGCTTTGGGCGCAGAAAACACGACGCCCATGATAGGGCCCATCGCCTCAGCACGCTGAGGGTCTGCAAACCACAAATCACTGCCGCGCTGGCCGCCGGTCTTGCTCAGCTTCACGCCGTTGAAAGTGGTGGTGCCCTTGAGGACACGCACATCCTTGAAGCCTTGACCACGAATTGTTTTGGCATCTGCTTCGTTTTGCACAAACACCGGCATGTTCCTGGGAATTTGCTGTTGCGCGGCTTCATCCCAGTGATCCGTGTGGGTGTGGGTCACCACGACGGCTTCGACGCTTTTCAACACCTCATCAGCCGAGAACGGCAGGTCTACCAAGGGGTTGCGCAACTCGCTGCGGTAAGTGTTTGGAAAGCCTGGAAACCCGCCCTTGGAAGAGAGCATGGGATCGACCAGAAACGTCGTGCCAGAAAAGTCGATCTTGACGGTAGCGTTTCGAATGTGCTGGACCTGGACGGCATTCGCCTCGGATGCGGAGCTGTTGAGGCGCTGGTGCCAGAGTAGGCCGCGCCGCAGGTGTTGTGGTGCTTTATTAGCGCTAGCGAGGAGCAGAGTTAATGCTAATGGGATTTCAATTCAAGTCATTGAAAATCAAAAAGAATTCTCGATTTCTCGTAGTTTTCGCTTCGTTGCCTCAAGGCAACATGTCTCGCCTTTTTGCTCACAGATCTTGCTAACGCGGGATTGAAGGACGTTAATGCTGCTAGTGAAGGCTTTTCCAGCTTGACCGCGCATGAAACCACAGTCCAAACCGTCCGCTCGTGATTCTATCCATCGCACGGATCCTGCGCCCTCTGGGCACGCATGGCATGTCCAGGGTGCAGGCTCAACGGGCGGGTCAACTGCTCAAGCTCCACTGGACGACCGTCTATCGCCTGCGCAAGCGCTTTCTGGCCGATCCGGTGGCGACTTCCCTGGCGCCTGGCGTCACCGGTCCGGCTGTCGGCAGCCGCAAGCTGTCGTCCGAAGTTGAAGCGGTGATTGCCGGTACACTCACCAAATGGCTGCCACGCCAGCGTGAGCTCGGCGCGCCGCTGAGCGATTTGACGATGGAAATTTGCCGGGTGTGCCTGCAGGCGGGCTTGCGGCCGCCGTCCCGGCATACCGTGTCTCGTCGATGGGCAGATCACAAGGACACCGAGGCCATGCAACTTGCCAATGACCCGGGTGCATTGATCCCGCCGGGCCATCTGGTCAGCACCGCTCCCCTGGAGTGGGTACAGATCGACCACACGCAGGCCGACGTCTTTGTGGTGGATGAGCAGACCCGCAAGCCCATCGGCAGGCCCTGGTTGTCGGTGGCGATCTGTGTCGCCACGCGCTGCGTTGTCGGCATCTACCTGGCGATGGAGCGTCCCAATGCCGCGACGGTGGCTTTGCTGTTGACGCGCGTGGTTCTTCCCAAGGCGCAATGGCTCAAGAGCATTGGGCTGGAAGTCGATTGGCCCATGCACGGCATTCCGCGTGGTTTGCACCTGGACAATGCCGCGGAGTTCAAGAGCAGGGCTCTGCGCACCGGGTGCGGCCAGTACGGCATCGATCTGACGTACCGGCCGGTCAAAAAGCCGCATTTCGGCGGGCATGTCGAACGCATGAACCGGACGTTGATGGACCGCCTGCGCGGCGTACCAGGCGCTACGGGAAATTCAGTCAGGGCAGGAAGGAACGCAAGCCCGAAAAATATGCAGCCCTGAGCCTGCCCGAATTTGAAAACTGGCTGGTGCTGGAAATTGCCCAGCGTTACCACCACTGTGAACACCGCGGGCTGATGGGTGCGACCCCCGCCAGTGCCTGGAAGGCCTATACAGAGACGAAGCCCGTGCGTACGCTGACAGGTGATGCGTCAGAAGAGCTGCGATTTCTGGTACGGTTCCTGCCCATCGTGAACAGGACCATTCAGCCCGACGGACTGACCCTGTTCTACATTCACTACTGGCATCCCATCTTCGCGGCGTGGCGCGAGTCCCGTAAAAAGGTGGTGGTTCGCTACCACCCGGAAGACCTGTCACGCGTCTTTGTGAGCGCCAACGGCAAGGACTATGTGCAAGCTCCCTATGCCGACCTGAGGCGGCCGCGCATTTCCCTCTGGGAGCAGCGCGAGATCAGGCGAATCCTGCGCGCGCAGGGCCAGCCGAACGTGTCGGAGGCGCTGATCTTCAAAACCCTGGCGCAGCAGCGCGACCTGACCGCAAAGGCCCAGACCAAGACCCGTAGTGCCAGGCGCCGCAAGGACAGCGCCATGAACGTCACGCCTTCTGCGGCAAGGACGCCCACCGGTCAAACGGAGCAGGGTGCCCCTATCGATTACAGCCGTCCGGCTGTGCCGTTTCCCGGAGAAGTCTGGTAAGGAGCATCACATGGCCAGTTCAGTGTTCAGCCATCTGGGCGCCGCGGGCCGGACCCAAGCCCAACTCGATGACAAGGCGCGCATCGAGCTGATCAAACGGGACCGTTGGATCGACTATCCCCGCGCCCTGCAGGCCATGAGCCGGCTCGAGCAACTTATGGAGACGCCGCAGCGCGAACGCATGCCTTGCATGCGTCATCCATGGCGAGTCGAACATTGGCAAGACGCTAATCATTCGCAAATTCCAACGCGACCATCCGAACAGTTTTGACGAGCTCAGGGGTATTGACCAGCGCCATATTGTGGCCATGCAGATGCCCGCGACGCCCGACCAGCACCGGTTTTATTCAGCCCTCCTGTTCGAGCTCGGCGCACCGCACAGTTCCT
>JAQGLT010000146.1 GCA_028292745.1 Polaromonas sp.
CGGCCCGTACTGCTGGTGAGGGGAATCACGACGACGCGGGCCAGATTCCGGTTCGCCGCGTCGTTGCTCACGATGACTGCCGGGCGCGTCTTGCGAATCTCGCTGCCCACGGCCGGGTCGAACTCCACCCACCACACTTCACCGCGCTTCATCGGCCACATCCCCGGCAAGGGCGTTGCACCACTCAAGCGCCTCGTCTTCCCGCGCCTGGTCGGCGGCCATGGCCCGGTAGCCGTCATCGAGTGATGTGTCGAGCACATGAGGCCTGAGCAAGTCCTCGATGAACTGGCTCATGCGCCGCTTGCCAATTGTCCGGTAAAGCCCTTCGTACACCGCTTCGTCGAGCGTGATCGTCATCCGTTTATGCATTTTTCAACTCCTTTATGCGTATGTGCATAACGTATTATCCTGCATTGTAAGTCTGGAGTTTGGGTATTGGGGCAAAGCCCTGATGCAGCAAAGCGATACGGTTTTCATGGTGTCGCCTCGGAAAACGGATTTAAAGCATTCGTTAGCGACTGATGCACTTATCGGGCCCCTTGAGTGCCTTCTGAGCCTCTTGCGCCGCTATCTGACGCCTCCCGCTCATTCACGCGATGCGTCTCGACCCGTTGCACCAGGCCAGGGTCTACCTTCCTGAGCTTGGCGTAGGCCCAGCTGTGGGCCTGCTTTGCAGCCTCTGAGACATTTTGCGTCACCTGCTCGGCCTGCTTTGTCAGCTTTTTCGCACACTGGTAGATCGGCTCCAGTGCATCCATGGCTTTGTCATAGGCCCCACCCTTGAGCGCAGCAAGCATCCCTGTGGAGTTCGGGTGGGCGGCTGTTTATAACGGCTTGTAGGCCTTTTGGCACCTTTCTTGGCGCTTTAAAAGCTTCACCGACAGCACCACGCTCGAGGCAACCGGTGCAATGACCACTGCCCGGTTGTCCCTGGGCAGCCCCGGCAAGAACTCATTGGCCAGAAGGCGTTCGATTGATTTCAAAAAGGGCGATGCTTGCATGAAAGACACGCCAGCTGAGTGGAGGCACTTCACCTCGATTTCGCGTCTGGCTTGCCAGATCAGGTCCAAATGCATGGGATCGTGCAGGCTGATCATCACGGCATGCTTGAGCGTGTCGATACCCTGGGCGGGCTCGCTGGCCAGAGCAATGCCAAGCGCGTCGGCAAGCGCCAAAAACTCTGGCAGCGCTTGCAGGGCAAAGTCGCCTGAGTGGGGCTTGTCGGAAAAATGAACGAGTGAACACATCGACTCGTCATCGGGATTGAGGATGCAGGCCTCGGCGATTGCTTGACGCCACAAGGCGATGTCCTGCAGTCCGGACAGCGCTGAGCCGCCCGGTCCACGGGTCATGCCATCGTCGCATGTGTGCGCATAGCGCAGCACGTGGTCAGGGGCGCGCGTTTTTTCCGCCAGGTGGTACATCCGCCAGCGGGGCATGTGCGGGAAGGTGTTGCTCGAGTGACTCTTGATGAAAAGGGATGTATAGGCGCCGTTGACGCCATAAAGGTTCACGGCGCGGCGGCCATGGACGTATTCTGAACTCATGTTCTGCCTTGGAGAATTGTCCGAATAGGACAGTAGAGGTTTCGCACCCGTGGGGGTAGCGAGAAGGCTGCTTAAAAGCGCAGCTGGCTTGCCGGTATTGCTACCTGGTAGGGCTGATTATGCAGTAGCCGAGCGCCATGGGTGATGCAGATAGCGCGAAACAACAGGCCGCGTGCGATGCTTTGGCTGGCGACGATCCCAGGCGCGGTAAAAGAGCGCGCAAGCCTCGCATGCCTGCGAGGCTTGGGGGGGCTAGAGCGGTTTCACCCTGGCTGGCAATAGCGAAGCCAGGCAGCCTTTTTGCTCCTGAATGCATAGCTGCTTATGCAGGTAGTGCCTGCGCTGGAGCCCGTTTTGATCAGAACCTGCGCCATTTTCATGGCTTCCTCCCCGGTGCTTCTCCTGTCCCGCTTGGGGGAAGGGGCCATGCGGGGCCACGGGCGGCCCAGGTGCGAGGCTATTGGCAGTCAGGGTGACTTTGCACTAGTTGCCGATCAGGAAATCGTCCATGGTTTTGCCATCGACCAGCAAGTCCTTGAGCCATTTGGGCGTAATTCCTTTGCCGCTCCACTCCTGGCCATTGGTTCCGCGGTATTTCGCTGGGGAGCGCACGGCCGGTCTTTTGCCCTTGGCCGGGCCCGCAGCCTTGGTTGGCGCTGCCTTGGGGCGGGCTGGCTTGGCTGGCGCGCGGCTAAGCTCATCGGCCGTGATGCCGTAGGCGGCCATTTGCTCGCGCAACTGGGCCAGCACGGCAGGGCGGTTCTTGCGCTGGAGTTGTGCGGCTTGCTTTTCCATTTCGGCAATTTGCTGGCGCAGTTTAATCAGGTCATTCATGCTGTGGTTTTGGCTGAAGTTAAGGTGGCGCCTATCGTACTGCGCCGCTGGGCTATGACCGGCGGCTGCAAATACCACTGCCAACAGCGTTGATTGCATTTACAACAAGCCCATCCCAACCAAATCAAGCCCGAATACCCCTCCCCCTGGCCGACCTGTCTCCGTTCCCGCGTCGCACTAGGGGGAGCAAAGGGGAAATGAGAAAACCATAAGGCAGGCTTTGCCGTCGCCATGGAAGGAGGTACGGGCCCCGATGGGGTTATGATTTTGGTGGCGGGTTGTTGTAAATGCAATTAGGTTTTTAACTGCTTGAACTTCGGGCGCTTTGCGTTACCGTGAAAATCCATGAACCCTTTTACTGAGCGCTTATGCGCCCCTTATCCATGACCGCGATGGAGCCGGACGATTTTTTCCAGCATTGGCAAAGGAGCCGGCTGGCCAATAAGGAGCTCAAACCCATGGGCCAGGCCGGCTTGAAGCAGGCCGAGCTGATCTGGCGTAAATGGCTGGCGTTCTGCGCAGCGCACAACGATATGGCATGGGAGGCGGCGCAATCGGGCGACATCGCCCGCTTTTGCCAAAGCATCGGGGCGCGCTCGAGTCGCCTGAAAACCTCGCCCGTCACGCAAAGGCGCTACTGGCGCGTGCTGCGCGACCTCTACGCCCATGCGCTGGCCAGCGGCCTTGTCGCGCTCAATCCGGCCGAGGACGCCAAGCCGCCGGCCACCGAGCGCGTGCCCTCCCTGGCGCTGCCGATGAACATGTGGGTCGCCCTGCGCGATGGCCTGCCCAGTGGCAACACCTTCAAGGAGCGGCGCAACCGCCTGGTGCTGCTGCTCATGATGCGAACGGCCCTCACGGTGGCCGAGATCGTCGGCTTGACGCTGGCCAGCGTCAAGCCTTGTGCCGGCTCGCCCGAGGAGCAGGCGGCGCTGCTGGAGTACGCCGGCTTGCCGCTGCTGCAGCCCGAGCCTGCGCTCTGGCTGCCGCCCGACGCCAGCCCGGCTTACTTGCTGCTGGTCCGCAAGGCGCGCACCGGCGCCGTGCGCGCGCTGCTGCTCGATGCGCCCACCAGCCGGGCGCTGCACGAGTGGCTCGAAGTGCGCCGCATGGCCCCGGGGCCCGTCACCCCACAGAGCCGGCTGATCCTGGGCGACCGTACCGGCAAGGCGATCGCGCCCAACGGTCTGTACAACATCTGCCAGGCGCACCTGGCGCACTGCTTGAGGCGCGGCGGCTTCCTGGCCGAGGCCACTCCCAACACCGTGCCCGATCCGGGCGGCATCCAGCACATGGGCCCGAACACGCTGCGCAACACCTGCATCGCCCTTTGGTTCAACAGCGGCGTGCCGCTGGAGGAGATCCAGCGGCGCTGCGGCTTCAAGGACGCCAGCGTGATGAGCCGGCTGGGCGCGCACTTGGCCAGTCCTTTTCCGGTCTGAGAGGCAGCATGGCGCCATCGAGCAAACCATCATCAAACCCGACCCAGCAGCTCTGGCTGCAGGTGTGCGCTACCCGAGGCACGCCCGCGCCCGATGCGACCCGCTCCAGCCAGTTCTTGCAGGATCTGCAGCAGTTGGACGGCGAGCCGCACTCGGTCCTCCAAAGCATCCTCGCGCTGGCCGTGCGCGGCAGGGAAAAGCCCGGCGATCTTGCCGTGCTCAGCTGGGCGGCCGCCTGCACGCGCCCTGCCCTGCACGGCCAGCTGCAGGGCCACGGGTTACAATGCACTCCTGCCGAGCTGTTTGCCTGCGGCCTGGTGCTAAGAAGCCAAGGCTGGGACATGCAGCAGCGCCTTGCGCAATTAGCCTCCCACCCCGAGGATGTGACCATGCTGCGGGCGATGCTGCCTCAATTGCCCGAAGTGCCCGAAGTGCATCCCCTGCCCGCGCCGGCTGAGCAGGCCGTGCCTGACAGTTCAGCTTTGGAGGAAGATGCGTTTTATCCCTGGCCCAATGACGACCTGCCCGATGAACATGCACTGAACTGGCCTGGCGAAACCTTGGAGTCCCCAAAGGGCTGGCCGGCAGCCGCCTCATGGCGCACGCACCAAGACCTGCCCAGCTTGCCAACGCGCTTCGAACGCGAGCCGCATGCCGCCCCGGAGCCTTTGAAGGCAAGCTCTCCTGGCACGGCAAGCGCGGCCCAGGCCGCACCGGACCTCCAGGATGCGCGGCTAAACGGCGCAACACGACTGCGCCTGTTTGGCAAATCCGCCGCACACACGCTTGAGATTACCCAGCATCGGCGCGCAGACGACTTCCTGTGCACGCAGGTGGTCAGCATCGATTCGGCACACTCGCTCGGCGCGGGGGCCGGCTATGACTGGCAGCGCAAACTGGTGCTGCAGGTAACCCCCGAAGAAATGCCCGCGCTGGTTGCCACCTTGATGGGCATCACGCCCTCGTCTCGTTTTGGCCACCACGGCGCGACCCAAGCCAAGTTCATCGAGTTGCGAAGGCAAGAAGGCGGCCTGGTCATCGTCACGGGCGAGCACGCCTCTGTCTATTCGGTACCCGTGCCCACCGCCTCCATCTACTACGTACTGGAGTTGTTTTGCCGTGCGATGCGCGCGGACGGCTCGGGGCGCAGCGTCTCGGACATCCTGGCGCTGGTCAAGGCCGCGCATGGCTTTTAAAAAAAGCATAAGCACGCCAAAAATGGGCCCTTTTCATTTTTGGGCATGAGCATCTTATGGTGTTTTCATTAATCCATTAACGTCACCACTACCCTTGCAAACGACTATGCCCATCACGAAGCGGCCCTGTGAAAACTGTCATTTCCGCAACGATGGAGCCGGCATCGAGCTGCAACCCGGCCAGCCAGGTCGCTACCTACAAAGCCCGCATCGCTTTGGACCAGCAGCACCTGTTGCAGGCCCGTGTCGATCGACCCGTTATACCTGTTTAGTTGCGCGAACCTCATTTTCGACGTAGCTCCAGTCTTGATCGTCGTGTGGTTGGACGCAAAATGGGACAAGCTCACTGCTTCCTCAGAACAACGGGTCTTCCATCCCCGAATGAACCTGTGAGCGTCTCTTCGTCGGTGCGTTCCAGGGTGAGCGCAAATGTTGGGCAGCCGGTGATCACGCTCGCACCGTCCACGTTGAAGATCGTTCTTGCGTTTGGAAGTGATTTCACCGTCAGCGGAAACTCTCTACCCAGGCATGACGCTGCCTTGGCGGTCGGAGATAGATACCGCCAGGTTCCCGCCGACTCTGAAAGCCTCACTTGAATATGCAGTTCGTTCCCCGTGCTCGGTGATTTCGTTGTTCCCGTCCATTGACCGGACAACGTAGCTGACATCTGCGCGTGCAGGGGGGAACCGATGAGCAAGAGCATGGCTGTGAGTTCATAGAGTCGCTTCAAGTTCTCTCCTTTGAGTTCAGTTTGTATTCGATTACGTATAACGTTAAAGGACAGGCGCGGCCGAAGGCAGTCGCCTCTGGGCCGACCAGTTAGCCTCGTGCGCGAGCAGTGCGCTCATGCGCCCGCCCTCAACGTACGCCAAATGGCCCGGGCTGAGAACAATGAGCCAAACAAAAAGGCAAGGGAAAGTAGCCCGGCGGTCAGTACAACCATTAACAGCGGAGCGTGCATCCATAACACCATGAAAACCGCGTAACAGAACATGAGCAAGGCGACCGCGCCAAGAAATAGTGCCACGAAGCCGAACGCAAGCGCTTTCACGATATGACGCATGCTTAAAGGCATATAAGCTAACGTTGAAGATCAGTGGCTGCCGTAGGCAACCCACTGCAACGCCGGGTTAGGGACGCGAGGTTTGAGCGTAGTGTTATGTTCAAACTACTTCCAACTAACGGCTGTACCTTCGCATTTTTTTGCCGCCCAGCAGTTATTGACGAATGGCGCGGCTGCACATGAAACATTAACTATTGCATCACCTCCCATAGCGGCGGTTTTCATTTTGAGAATATCCAAGGCTTTGCCTTCATCTCCATACAATCTCGAACCTCCAGGTCCTGAGCAATCAGCTGCATCGACTTCAGAAATCAATTTGAACTCCATCTCTGGCGTCGTTCCGACTTTAAAAATTTTCATATCGCCAGCTTTTTTGTATTGCTCGTAATTCAATTGTGGAGGGCCGGCAATGCACCCTGCGAGCAATGTTGGCAGCAAAAGGCAAGAGACGAGTTTCATTATTTTTCCTCAACATAAAGAGCGTGCGCCAGCGGCACCCAGGGCATGAACTTTGGCATGGATGACTTTAAAAACCTAACGTGATGTACAGAGCAAAACCTGCTCGATAAACTGGCCCGTGCTCGATATTGTGGACATCAAGTTCTCCTGAAAGTGGCTTACCTCTTGCATTTCCAGAGGATGAGCTAAACAACTATACAGGTA
>JAQGLT010000053.1 GCA_028292745.1 Polaromonas sp.
CCTATCATGTCCATGGTGATCACCTTCTTCTCCTGCTGAAAAATTCAGCAGGTCAGTGGAACACCCTGGTCAATTTTGAATCGGCACTTCGGCCTTCAGATGGTCAACTTTCGGTCGGCGACAACAGTGCAACGCCGCTGGGGCCTTTCCCATCTCAACCGACAAAGCACCGCCATGCAGCAATCCAAGCCTCCCACCCCAGCAGGGGACACCATCAGCCACTTTGAATACGCCTCCAAGGGGCCAGCAGTTACCGGCGCTTCACGTCTGGTCTCCCTGACTTACTTGGGCTTTGCCCAGCTTCGCGCCTATCGGGACCGTAACGGCTTCGCTTGGTTTGTCCTTGCAGACGTGTTCAAGGCTATCGGGTCAAAGTACCCGGCCACACTCCGCAAGAATAGCAAGTATGAGAACGACCTCAGCCAAGTTAAGGTCTGGATAGTCAACACCGTTCACCCAGAAGCCAGCGGCTTTCGCTTTGTCACTGCTATGAGTGAAGGCGGTATGCATCTCCTGCTGGGTAGTCGGCCTACGGATACCGCCAGAGCCCTCCGCCAGTGGCTGACGCAGGTAGCTTTGCCCACGTTGCGCACTGTCTAGGCACCCATTCAGCAGCCCTTAACCCCCGCACAGGAGTCGGGGGCTTCTTTATTTCACAATGCGAAATGCAGCCGGTCTGTCCCTATCTGTTTCCTGTCCTTACGGGGCATCTCTTGGGCCATCTCAAAAGCCATTCCCAGGGTAGCCAGAGTCTGCAAACACGGACCGTAACGGTTTCCCCTGCCTTACCCCTTGAGAATCTATTTATGGGCTTCTAGCGGCTTACCGGGTGGATTCGCCCTGGAGGTTTACCAGGGGCAGGACAAGCGGAACGCCTCACCCATGGAAATCAGCTTGAAGCCCCTGCCTTGTATCATCGGCCAAACAACTGATGAGCTTTTATGCCAACGTATGCGCTAGATTTTGAAGTCTTGGCTAAGATTCTTTCGCCCATATTGGTTGCGCTAGCCGGTGGTATATGGCGGTATTATTTCCGTGAACGGTCCCGGCTAATTTATTACTTTGTTCACTCTGCTTCGCTTCCCTTGCCGCCTTCTGCAGTGCCAGGGGTACAGGCTGTCCATACTCATGCTGTGGTCGTCCGTAATGTTGGGAATAAGACTGCTACCAAAGTCCGGATAGCTCATGAGGTCCTTCCTGAAAGTTACCGCATTTATCCAATGGTCCACTACACGGTAGAAAAGGGTCTCGGAAGTGGTGCAGAGATCGTTCTTCCTACGCTAGTTCCAAATGAGCAGGTGCAAATTACCTATTTGTACTTCCCGCCCACTTTTTGGCACCATGTAGGTTGTTATGTCAAAAGTGAAGAAGGGCTAGGGAGGCAAATTAATATGCTGCCGAGCCCCCCAGTGCCCAAGCCTGTTCTTACGCTCCTTTGGTTGCTCATCTTCCTAGGGGCAACAACTGTTGTTTACTGGACGTTCCATCTGGTAGCTTTAGCGCTGAAGTTCTAACGACAAAGCTTCTCCAAGTCTGTCTTGGTTGAGCAAGTCGCCAGCGGCCTTGCGGAGTGACTGGAAGTCAGCCGCAGCGAAGACCTTTTAAAAGTCTCTAAGGGTCGAAAGCCTGGGTTAAACGGCGTGAGGAGAAACCGCCGGAAGCAATAGACCGGGGAATCGAATTGCCTCCACAGCGCTCTGAAGCTCTTTCAAGGTCCAATGGTCGTAGACCGTAGAGCCGATGCTCCCCTGTGTTTTATGGCCGGTAACCTTATCTTGGGTTCCCTCACTGAAACCTGCACGGCGCATCAATGGGCGGACCGTATGGCGGAAGTAGTGAAAGCTGGCACCCCCTGCACCGACCATGCCCAGCCCCTCGCGGTAATCCTTAAACCAGCGCCCGAATAAGTCGCTAGGTTTGCCTTTACGCAGCGGCAGGGCGGGCCATAGCGAGTCTGCCCCTGTGGCTTGGATAAACTCCACATAACCCAGGAAGCCCAGCCGGATTAGTTCGCTGTGAATAGGCACGCTGCGATGGCCTGCCGCGCTTTTGATGCTTTGGTCTTCGCCTTCATTCGTCAAGACCAAGACCGGGATTCCTTCAAGGGTCTTCACGTCAACTGTGCGGAGCTGGCAAAGCTCGCCCAAGCGGGTCCCTGTAAAGAGCCCCAGGAGGAGAACCCAATAAGCGGCCTCTTTGCCCCCCGTGCGGGCCTTGGGGATAGCGTAGGCAGTGTGCAGGGGGGCGGCAAATAGCCGGGTCAATTCCTCGTCAGTCCAAGGCCTGCGCTTGTTGGTTGTCGTGGCCTTGATGTCCAGACCCCGCCAGGGCTGCTTAGGGAGCCACTCAAGGGTTTCAGCCGCGTACTTCAGCAGGGACTTGATGGCTGTCAGGCGGTCCCGTGCAGTCTTGGGGGTGTTGCATTCGGCACGTAGCCAGGAGCGGTAGTTATCGCCCATTTCCCGCGTAATTGCCTCAAGCCGCGTAGCTGGATACTGCCCCTCAAATTGTTTCAACGCTCGGCCATACGCGGCTATGGAATCAGCAGACCGTGTGGCGTCTCCAGACAATTGCCAGCGGTCATACACATCCCGTAGGGCGCGGGCCATCAGTGCAGCAGGCGAAGTGGTTAGCACGACAGGCGTATCAATAACCTCCCCAGCATCCCGCATGGCCCTCTCTCGGTGTGCAGTGCGGTAGGCCTTCAGGCACATCAGCAGGGCCTCACGGGCTCCGGGTGTCTTGGCATCGAACGCTACACCTACTTTGCCTGCCTCAGCCTTAACAATCGGAAGGACAGCCGCCAGGTTCCGCCCGGCAAGGGCTACCGCAGATTTACCGTCTAGGTAAGCATTCAGGCCCGCCAGCTCGTCCGCTTCTTCGGGCGTGAGGCCCGTAAGGTCATCAGCGCGGGTCTCTTTGGGGTCCCATTGGGGGATACGTAACGGGTTCAGCGCCCGTAGGTCAAGCTCGCGGCGGATATGCACCATCTCGGCCAGCAGCGGTAAGTCTGACCGTATGCGGTCGTCATCAGCCAGCAAGGAAGCGCGGACCCGTTCAGCCAATAGGGCTGCTAGCTGAGGTGATATAGCGGCCACCCCAGAAGGCTTTAGTTCGCTGCGCTTGGCTTCAAAGTCTGCAAGCCACTCGGCCCGCTTGATGGTGGCCAGCAGGGTAGCCGTGCGGCGGTCACTTGTGCCCAGCGAAAGATTTACGCGGGTCTTGCCGTAAGACGCCTTAAGGTCATCAGGAATGACCACGCGGACGTAATATTGAGAGCCCCTGAGATTCAGGCCTTCTACCTTTGCCATGTCTTTTTCCTCGGTCATGTTGTAGGAAAGTGACACAGGCAAGTGATACAGCAGAAGGGTGTAAGGCCTTGATTTCGCTTAAGTTATTGATAACTCAAGGATTTAGTTGAATAAGGTGACGAGCCTTGACCCCGGCACTGGCTCCGCAGTTAGGGCTGCTTGGTTCCCCATCTGACCCGGTTGGCCGCTTTACCATGCGGGAAGGCCCGTCGCTGCCAATTATAGGGCAAGGTTTTATCCATCCAGGGGGCTGTGGGGATTTCGAATCCAGCACCGGCGATGCCCGGCAATGCCGGCCTGACGATTGATAGGGGCAGTCCCCTGCGGCAGTTTTCATTGTTGAACCCTGTCCAGGAAATCCCATGCACGGCACACAACCTGCACCCTGTCGATGGGCATGAACGTGGCCCGCATGCCGTCGATGCGCCGGCAGCGCTGTCATGCCGCTGCCGTGCTTTAGGCATTGAATCTGTGCGCGCAATGGCAGAGGCCACAAGCCCCGAACCAGGCGCGTTTACCGGGCACAATCGCAGTTTCAAGTTTGCAGCACAAGGAACTTCCTATGCCACGCGTCGTATTCAATCAAAAGGGCGGGGTGGGCAAATCCACCATCACCTGCAACCTGGCAGCCATCAGCGCCAGCCAGGGCTTGCGCACCCTGGTGGTTGACCTGGACCCGCAAGGCAACTCCAGCGCCTACCTGATGGGGGAGAAAGCGGCGGATGATCAACCCAATATTGCCGATTTTTTTGAAAACACCTTGAGCTTTAGCCTGCGCAAGGTGCTGCCGGGTGAATTCATCGTTGCCACGCCGCACGAAGGCCTGGACTTGATGGCTTCAAGCCCAAGGCTGGACGAGTTGCAGACCAAACTGGAGTCGCGCCACAAGATTTTCAAACTGCGCGAAGCGCTGCAGCAACTGGCCGGTGACTACGACCGCATCTATATCGACACCCCGCCGGCACTGAATTTTTATACCCGTTCGGCGTTGATTGCCGCGCGCGGGTGCCTGATTCCGTTCGACTGCGACGATTTTTCGCGCAAGGCGCTCTACACGCTGCTGGAAAACGTGCAGGAAATCCAGGCCGACCACAATGCGGACCTGGTGGTGGAGGGCATTGTGGTGAACCAGTTCCAGCCCCGGGCCAACCTGCCGCAGCGCATCGTCAATGAACTGATCGCCGAAGGCCTGCCGGTGCTGCAGCCCTACCTGCCGTCTTCCATCAAGATCCGCGAATCCCATGAGCAGTCGCTGCCCATGATTTACCTCGACCCGGGCCACAAGCTGACGCAGGCGCTGGTTGCGCTTCATGCCGGGCTTGAGCGCTGAGCTAATTTCGCGTGAAGTGCTTGCTATTGAAAATATAGCTATACCTGCGCACCACTCTTGCGCTATAGGCTGATTTTACTTAAAAAGCAGTCAAAATCGACGGCTGACCTTCAGGTGGCATAACCAGGCACAACCCAGGTACACCCCAGACGAGGCGCTGTGATGGAAAGGCCCCCTGGCGCCGTCTATGGCGGCTTTACCCGTCAGGGCACAGATGGCACCGGTCGGCCCTGTGTCTGCCCATGACATCGCTTGCCCTTCAGGCAAAGGGCGTCTTCCGGCCAAATTAGAATGACGGCATGTCCTACCTAGTGCTTGCCCGCAAATACCGCCCCAAGAATTTTTCGGAAATGGTGGGGCAGTCGCATGTGGTGCAGGCCCTTGGCAATGCGCTGGGCACCGGGCGGCTGCACCATGCTTATCTGTTCACCGGCACGCGGGGCGTAGGCAAGACAACGGTGTCGCGCATCCTGGCCAAATCGCTCAACTGCACCGGCATCGACGGGCTGGGCGGCATCACAGCCCAGCCCTGCGGCGTTTGCGATGCCTGCAGGGACATCGACAGCGGCCGCTTTGTCGATTACACCGAGCTGGACGCCGCCTCCAACCGGGGGGTCGATGAAATCGCCCAGCTGCTGGAGCAGGCGGTTTACAAGCCGGTGGTGGGCCGTTTCAAGGTCTTCATGATCGACGAGGTTCACATGCTGACCAACACGGCCTTCAACGCCATGCTCAAGACGCTGGATGAGCCGCCCGAGTACCTCAAGTTCGTGCTGGCCACGACCGACCCGCAGAAAGTGCCGGCCACGGTCCTGTCGCGCTGCCTGCAGTTCAACCTGCGGCCGATGGCACCCGAAACCGTGATGGAGCACCTGGTCCAGGTGCTGGCGGCTGAAAGTGTTCCTGCAGAGCCGGCGGCCCTGCGGCTGCTGTCGCGCGCCGCGCGTGGCTCGATGCGGGATGCCTTGTCCCTGACCGACCAGGCAATTGCCTTCGGTTCGGGCCGGCTCGACGAGACCAGCGTGCGGACCATGCTCGGCAGCGTCGACCGCAGCTATGTGTTTCGGCTGCTCGATGCGCTGGCGCGCGGCGATGGCCGCACGGTGGTGGAAACCTCCGAGGCGCTGCGCCTGAACGGCCTGAGCGCGGCTTCGACGCTGGAGGAGATGGCGACCATTCTGCAGCGCATGGCCGTGCTGCAGGCCGTGCCTGGCATGGGCGCGGGCGACGATGACGCCGACCCTGAAATCGCCGAAACGGCGCGCCTGGCCCAGGCCATGCCGGCCGACGAAACCCAGCTGCTCTACAGCCTGTGCTTGCATGGGCGCGGCGAACTGGGCTTGGCACCTGACGAATACGCGGCGCTGACCATGGTGCTGCTGCGCCTGCTGGCCTTCAAGCCGGCGCGTGCGGCCGCAAGCCCGGCCCCAGCCGCGTCGGCCAACCAGCCGGCCGCACCGGGGAGTGCCGCCGAGCCCGAAAAAAAGCCACCGCCTGAGCTGCCCGTCCGCGCTGCCGGGGTGACGGCCGCAGCGGCCCCGGCGCCTGCCGGTCATAAAAATAATGAATCAAATCGTGCTCCGGCGCAGGCAGCGCCTGCGCAAGCTGCTATCAATCATGAAGCAATGGCGGAGCCGCCACCGATGCGGCCTGTCATGCCGCCGCCAGCGGCGCCTGTCGATGCGCCCCGCCAAGAGCCCTCGCTGGGCGATCGCTGGAGCCAGATCGTCAACCAGCTGATTGCCGCAGAGGCCATCGCCGCCCTGACGCGGGAGTTGGCCCTGCAATCGGAGCTGCTCGGCCGGGATGCCGGCGTTTGGCGCCTGCGTGTCGAGCGCGAGTCGCTGAGCCAGCCCGCGGCGCGGGAAAAGCTGCAGCTGGCCCTGCAGGCCGCGCTGGCCGATACCTCCCTCACGCTGACGGTGGAGATCGGCCCCATCGCCGACACACCGGCACGCCGCAACACCGCCGCCTTGGCCGAACGCCAGCGCGCCGCCGAAGCGCTGATCCAGAGCGACCCGTTTGTCCAGGACATGATCAGCAACTGGGGCGCCAAAATTGTCCCGGGCAGCATCAAGAGCGTGTCGTCCTAGGCGGTCCAAAGCGAGCGCTCCTGATTCCTCAAGCCGATATGATCAGCGACAGTTTTCACCACTCCCTCTTTTAAAGTCAAAGGAAAAAAACATGTTTAACAAAGGACAACTCGCAGGCCTCATGAAGCAGGCGCAGGCGATGCAGGAAAGCGTTAAAAAAGCGCAGGACGACCTGGCTTTTGTCGAGGTAACGGCCGATGCCGGCGCCGGCCTGGTCAAGGTCACGATGACCTGCAAGCACGATGTCAAGCGCATCGAGATCGACCCCAGCCTGCTGACCGAGGACAAGGACATGCTGGAAGACCTGGTGGCCGCCGCCTTCAATGCGGCCGTGCGCAAGGCCGAAGAAGTCAGCCAGGAAAAAATGGGTAATCTCACCGCGAAAATGCCGGCCCTTCCGGGTGGCATGAAATTTCCGTTCTGAGCAAGCCTGGCCTTTTTGTCAACCCAGCAACGTGGCGGACACCAATGCCCTGGAAGGCCTGACGCAGGCTTTTCGCAAACTGCCCGGCGTGGGGGCGAAATCGGCCGCGCGCATGGCCTTTCACCTGCTCCAGCACGACAGGCCGGGGGCGCTGCAGATTGCCCGGGCGCTCGACCATGCCGTTGAAAGCATCCGACACTGTGCCCTGTGCAACACCCTGACCGAGCAGGAGGTTTGCGTCACTTGCGCCAATCCCCAGCGCGACCGCAGCAAACTGTGCGTTGTGGAAACGCCCGCCGACCAGGCGGCGCTTGAGCGCACGCTGGCTTACCGGGGGCTGTATTTTGTGCTGATGGGCAAGCTCAGCCCGCTCGACGGGGTAGGGCCCAACGACATCGGCCTGCAAAAACTGTTTGACAGGGCCGTGCCTCGCAACGCGCAAGGCCAGCTTCTGCCCGCAGAATCGCGCGAGGTGCAGGAAGTGATTCTGGCCACCAACTTCACCGCCGAAGGGGAAGCCACTGCCCATGTGATCGGCCAGGCGCTGAAAAGCCGGGGCATGCAGGTCACGCGCCTGGCGCGCGGCGTGCCGGTGGGCAGCGAACTGGAGTATGTGGACCTTGGCACCATTGCGCATGCATTGACAGACCGGCGCTAGGCGCCTGCCCATTCGGATTCGCTGCAGCATCAACAACAAGGACATCCTTACCATGACGAGCACTGGCTTCACTGTTGCCTATTGGTGCGTGCTGGCCGCTGCGCTGCTGCCGATCGCATGCGCCGGCATTGCCAAGTCCGGTCTTATGCGCACGTCCCGGCGCGAGGGCGGCTACGACAACAACAACCCGCGCGCCTGGCTGGCCCGGCAGACCGACTGGCGTGCGCGGGCCAATGCAGCCCAGGCCAACACGTTTGAAGCGCTGCCTTTCTTTTTTGCAGCCGTCATCATTGCCCACCAGCTCCAGGCGCCTCAGACCCGCTTGGACAGCCTGGCGCTGCTGTTTGTGGTGCTGCGCATGGTCTACATCGTGCTGTATGTCCGCGACTTGGCCAAGGCGCGCTCAATCATCTGGGCGCTGGCACTTATGATCAATATTGCTATTTTGTTTTCAGGCTTTCGCTGACGCATCGGTTTAGTGGGGTCATCCGTCATGGCGGTAAAAACCGCTGGTATTAACCCGCACGGGGATGACCCCGATGCGGGTTTTTTCATGGCCCGATATGCTTTCAGGGTGACCCAAAGTAGATGGATTTACATGCGCCGATTTCCCGATATGTCCCGCCGTGCCTTTGCCTGTGGCACTGCTTTGGCTGCGGCTTCGCTCGGTGTGCCGGTTTTATCTGCCCAGCCTCGACCTGAAATTCGAAAAGTCACTATCTCCGTCGGCAACAAAGCCGCTTTTTATTATTTGCCGCTCACTATTTCCGAGCAGCTGGGCTATTTCAGAGCAGAAGGCCTGGAAGTTGCCATCAGTGACTTTGCAAATGGCCTGGAAGCCCGGCAGGCGGCTGCGCAAGGCCTGGTCGATGTCTGCTCGGGCTCTTTCGAGCAGACGATCAACTTGCAGTCCGGTGGCCAGGTGTTTCAGTCATTTGTGCTGCAGGGCAGGGCGCCCCAGATAGCCTTCGGGGTGTCCACCAAAAGCCTGCCTCACTACAAATCTGTCAGTGAATTAAAAGGAAAGAAAATTGGCGTTTCCGCCCTCGGGTCTTCCACCAGCATGGTGGCCAATCTGGTGTTGTCACGCAGTGGCTTGAAGGCCAGTGACGTGAGCTACATCGACGTTGGAACGGCCGCCAGTGCATTGACCGCTTTGCGGTTGGGCCAGATTGACGCCATGAGCAACACCGACCCGATCATGACCATGCTGGAGCAACGGGGCGAGGTCAAGATCATCAGCGACACCCGAACGCTCAAAGGTACGGCGGAAGTTTTCGGCGGGCCGATGCCCGCGGCCTGTTTGTATGCCCCAATTGAGTTTGTCCGTAAAAACCCCAACACCTGCCAAGCCCTGGCCAATGCCATTGTCCATGGCCTCAAGTGGCTGCAAACCGCCGGACCGGGCGACATTATCAAAACCGTGCCGGAAGCTTACCTGCTGGGCGACCGGGGGCTTTATATCGCTTCTTTCAATAAAATACGTGAATCCATCTCGCTCGATGGCGTTCACCCCGACGACGGCCCTCGAACGGCGCTCAAGGCATTGTCCAGTTTCGATACCAGTATCAGTGGCCGAAAAATCGATCTTGGTAAAACCTATACCAACGCCTTCGCCCAGCGGGCGAAGGAGCGCTTCAAAGCTTGAGGGGGCTTGAAGTACCCGGCTCACCAGGATAAATCTTCCTCCCGTCCTACAGGACCGGCGTGGGCGGGTGTCTACAGTATGCGACAACCTGTATTCGCAACTCCGGATTGCAGCCCCGCAGTCAAATCAACGCAAAATCCGAAGGAAAAGCCATGAATCTTTCGCTGAGCATCGGCCCAATCGTCGCTCTTATCGCAGGCATCCTCATCCTGCTGATCCCCCGTCTGCTGAATTACATCGTGGCTGTTTACCTGATCGTGATCGGCCTGATCGGCCTGTTCGGGAGCGGCTCGCTTCGGATCTGAGCGATTGAAATCAACCCCGATGTCAGCGAAGGTCACCGCTTTTTCGACTTGACGATCGCTGTCTTGGCGCTGCGTTTTATCCGAACGATGCGTTGATTGGCAGGTGCCGGCGCGGCCGCAGAAGACGAGGGTTTCAATGACTCTCCCGCGCTGGCAGCCAAGCGCGCCGCAGTCGGCAGATAAAGGACGACAAGGTGGCCGGCCTTGAAACTGGTTTGCAGGGCAACGCTGTTCCAGTTCGCCACGTTTGCTGCGGACAAGCCGTAACGGTTGGCGATGCTCGCCACGGATTCGCCTTTTCGCGCCTTGACCGTGGTGCGGTAGGTGACGATTTCCGGTGTTAGCGAAACCTGGCCGTTGTCGGCGACATGGCTGCTCACGTCCACTTCCGTGCGCGCCGTGCGCGGCACCAGAAGGGTGGAGCCCGCTTTGATGAGCATGCGCGGCGGTATGTTGTTCATGGTGCGCAAATCGGCTTCGTTCATGCCGGTCTGCCTTGCCGCTTCCGCCACGCTCATGGTGGCTGGTGCGGTCCAGGCGGTCCAGCTGGCATATTGGCCTGCGCTGTAAGCCGCAAAGTTGCGCTGGAACACAAGCGCGTTGTCCCATGGAAGCAGGATCTGCGGCGTACCTGCGGCCAGGATGACCGGGCGGCGGGCCGACGGGTTCAATGCCTTGAAATTGTCGATGTCGACATCGGCAAGCCGCGCCGCCAGAGCCACATCAATGTCGCGTGTAATCTGCACCTGCTGGAAATACGCATGGTTTTGAATCAGCGGCAGCTCGGCACTGAAGGCCTGCGGATTGGCGACGATATTCTTGACAGCCTGCAGCTTGGGCACATAAAGGCGGGTTTCGGCCGGCATGTTCAGTTCGTCGTAGCTGGTGCCCAAACCGGCTTTCTGGTTTTTGGCAATGGCGCGGCCCACGCTTCCCTCACCCCAGTTATAGGCGGCCAGTGCAAGGTGCCAGTCGCCGAACATGCCGTACAGTTTTTGCAGGTAGTCCAGTGCGGCCCGGGTAGACGCAAGCACATCGCGCCGGTCGTCGCGAAAAACGTTTTGCTTCAAGTTGAAATCCTTGCCCGTGGCCGGCATGAATTGCCACATGCCCGCAGCTTTGGCGCTGGAAACCGCCTGCGGATTGAAGGCACTTTCAATAAAGGGCAACAGCGCCAGCTCGGTCGGCATCTGGCGGCGCTCCAGCTCTTCAACAATGTGAAAAAGGTATTTGCTGGAGCGCTCGGTCATGCGCAGGATGTAATCGGGCCGGCTGGCATACCACTGCTCCCGGTCAGTGACCAATTCGTTTTGCAGGTTGGGCATGGCAAACCCCTGGCGAATGCGGTCCCACAACTCCTTGGGCGGCTCGGTGGAGGCGATCGGCTTGGAACTCAGCTGGCCAGGCGTGATAGGTCGCAGAGGCGGGGGTTGAACAAGTTGCCCGGCCGCGATGCCGGGACCGGTGGCAAGTACCGGGTCATCGGGCAGTCCAGGCTGGGTGGCGCAGCCTGCCAGCACTGACATGGACAGCAGTACTGCCAACGAGAAAAACCGAAAATTCAAGGAAGTGAAAGTAGAAGGCAGAAAAGACTGGAAGGTGGCAGTTCGTGAGTGCGGCATTGTTTGAATTGGGTTTTTTCACTGCGAAAGGCAGAAAATACGGTGACGTCGCCATGGGCTGACATGTCAAGACGGTCGGCGGTGCCATGATAGGGGCTTGCCAGGGGCATGCAGAAAAGGTTCATCGGCTCATCAGCATTTCTGGGCGATGAAACCGGGCGGCGTCGGGTGACCTTGCCCGCCCGGACGGATGCCCGGCTGCTGATGGGTTACGTGCCTGACTAGAATTGATGTCAGCTGGAGCGCGCAGTCCTTTGGCAAACGCGGCACCGGCTCAGCGTCACCCCGATCCACCGCCAGGGCGCGTTTGCCATCATGCAACAACCCAAAAGAATTGTCGGAAAAAGCGGGAATGGGAGTCAAAAACATGCAGTGGTCTCGATGAAGTCTGAAATTATAGGTTTGACCGACTGGCTGAAAACCCCGCCGGGGGCTTATTTGCTTGCCTGGGAGCAGGCACGTTTCGATCTGGCCGTGGGCGATGTCTTTGGCTACCATGCGCTGCAGCTTGGACTGCCCGAGCTCGATGCCCTGCAGGCCAACCGCATGCCCCACAAATGGGTCGCCTTGTCATCGATGGCAGACCAGCCCAACGCCTCGGCTTCGCAAACCTTCCCACTGCATGGGAGGGACGCCGGCCCGATAAGTTCCTCAGGTATTGACTTGGCCGCGGATTCGGCTGCCCTGCCTTTTCCCGAAAGCAGCCTGGACCTGGTGGTGCTGCCCCACACGCTGGAGCTGGGGATCGATCCGCACTCTGCCTTGCGCGAGGTCGAGCGCGTGCTGGTGCCGGAGGGGCGCGTCGTCATCAGTGGGCTGAACCCGGCCAGCCTCTGGGGGCTGCGCCGCCGCCGTGATCATTTTTACCGGCGTTTCGGGCAAGGCGAGTTTTTTTTGCCGGACACCGGCGCCTTCATCGGCTACTGGCGGCTTCGGGACTGGCTGAGGCTGCTCAATTTTGAAGTCGAGTCGGCCGGTTTTGGCTGTTATCGTCCAGCCCTGACCAGCCAGAAGTGGCTGGAGCGGTTTGACTGGATGGACACGGCCGGCGAACGCTGGTGGCCTATATTTGGTGCAGTTTATTTTCTGGTGGCGGTCAAGCGCGTGCGCGGAATGCGCCTGCTGGAGCCGGCCTGGAAGGCGCATAAATCGCCAGCCGCCGCACCGGCCGCCATCGCCAACAAGGAGCCGGCAACCAAATCCATTACCAAGTCATGATCCAGTGACGATTTTCTCGCGTTATTCCTTACCTATTCCCATTCCCAGCCTCGCCTGAAACTTCAAGCCATCCATGACCGACGCAACCGCACAGCACAGCACCACCCAACAACATGTCGTGATTTACACCGACGGCGCCTGCAAAGGCAATCCCGGCCCCGGGGGCTGGGGGGTTCTGCTTGCCACGGGCGGCATTGAAAAGGAACTGTTTGGCGGTGAAATGGGCACGACCAACAACCGGATGGAAATGACAGCAGTGATCGAGGCGCTGGCCGCGCTTAAAAAACCCTGCGCCGTGACGCTATACCTGGACAGTCAATATGTGCTCAAGGGAATCACCGAATGGATTCACGGCTGGAAAGCCCGCGGCTGGCGAACGGCCGCCAAGGCGCCAGTCAAAAATGTCGATCTGTGGCAGCGGCTCGACGCATTGCTGGGTTCGTCCGGCCACACCATTGACTGGCGCTGGGTCAGGGGACATAACGGCGATCCGGGCAACGAGCGTGCCGACGCCTTGGCCAACAAGGGCGTCGAGCGTGCCCTTGGCCGCTTGTGATCTTTACGGCTTGCCTTGCACCCATGCTCTGCTTCAAATGAAGAGACATGGAAAGCAAAGGTCTTAATTTGGTAAAGCCGTTGTAAAGCTGTTGTTGTACCGGCTGGCCATGCGCGAGGAGTTGCTGCCTTTCGGCGCGCATCCTGCTACATTGAAAGACTGTTTCGTTTTATAACAAACCATTTTTTCGGTCTTTTAATGGCATCAAAAGCAATTTACACGGTCGTTGCCGTGGTCGGCATCGCAACTGCTTGCGCCGCCGCGTGGTGGTATCAAAAGCCAAAACCCGGCAATGGCGCTGCGGTGACGGGATCGGCCGCGCCTGTTGCCACGCCCGGCGCAACCGGGGGGGCCGCCAATGCAAAACCACCGTCGGTGGAGGTGGCCATGGTCGAGCTGGCCCGGTTGACCGACGACACCCGTGCGGTGGGCAGCCTGCGCTCACGCAGGGGCGTGGTGCTGCGCCCTGAAGTCAGCGGACGCATTACCCAGCTCAATTTCACGGACGGGCAGCGGGTGCGCAAGGGGCAGGTGCTGGTGCAGTTTGACGACCAGCTGCCGCAGGCGCAGATCCAGCAAAGCCAGGCCGAACTCTCGATTGCCCAGGCCAACCAGAAGCGCAACCAGGAACTGGTGGCGCAAAACTTCATCAGCCAGCGTTCGCTCGACGAAAGTGCCGCCAACCTGCAAGTCGCTCAGGCCAAGCTGGCTCTGGCCAAGGCCACAGCAGCCCGGCTGAGAATCGTGGCGCCATTTGACGGGATCGTCGGCATTCGCCAGGTCAACGTGGGCGACTACCTCAAGGACGGCTCGGACATCGTCAATATTGAAGACATCGATGCGATTTTTGTGGATTTCCGGCTGCCCGAGCGTTACCAGAGCAAGGTCATGCGCGGCCAGACGGCGCTGCTCGACATTGATGCCTTGCCCGGTGAGACCTACACGGCGCAGATCCAGGCCATTGACCCATTGATCGATGCAAATGGGCGTTCGGTCGGTGTGCGCGGCTGTATCGACAACCGGGCCCTCAGGCTGCGGCCCGGCATGTTCGCCCGAGTCAACACGGTTTTCGGGGTGCGCGACAACGCCCGCGTGATTCCCGAAGAGGCGATCGTTCCGCAAAGCGGCAAGCAGTTCGTCATCAAGCTGCTGGACGGTCCCACCGAGCAGACCCGGACCACCCGCCGCGTGGAGGTCAAGGTCGGTCTGCGCAGTCCGGGCAAGGTGGAAATTCTTGAAGGCCTGGCGCCGGGCGATACGGTGGTCCGGACTGGCCAACAGCGGGTGCAGAAGGACGGCACTGTTGTGACGGTCGTGGATTTGGCCAATGGCCGTCCGGCCCCTGCAAGCCCCGAGAAGGCCGCGCTTGCCGTTCCGGCGTCTTCAAGCCCTTCTGAGCCGCCGGCCGCCAAGGCTGTGGTGGCTGCCGCTGGTGCGGCCGCGCAACCGGGCGTCAAGACGACTGCCAAAGCGCCGGCGGCGTCAGGCGCCAATCCGTGCGGTGCGGTTATTTCCCAGGCGCCGACGCCGGGCTATGTGCCTGCGGCCAATGCCGTCAATCCTGCAGGCCCCGCTGTCAGTGCGGCAGCGCGCAATCCCGCCTGATATTTGCTTGGCCTTTGAACCAGGGTGATCAAGGTCACACTTTTCTATGCAACTCGCTGAAGTCTCCATCCGCCGTCCGGTGTTTGCCACCGTGCTGTCCCTCCTCATCCTGTTGGTGGGTGCCGTCAGTTTCAACCGGCTCACCGTGCGCGAATACCCAAAGATCGACGAGCCGGTGGTGACGGTCAGCGTGCGCTACGCCGGTGCATCGGCCGAAGTGATCGAGACCCAGGTGACCAAGCCCCTGGAGGACTCGATCGCCGGCATCGACGGCGTGGACGTCATCACGTCGATCAGCCGCGCGGACCAGGGACAGATCAGCGTGCGCTTTCGGCTTGAAAAAGACGCCGATTCGGCCGCCGCCGAGGTGCGCGACCGCACCTCGCGCGTGCGAAACCGCCTGCCGCAGGCGATTGATGAGCCCGTCATTGCCAAGGTCGAGGCGGACGCCTTTCCGGTCATTCAGCTGGCGTTTTCCAGCGAGTCGATGACGCCGCTGCAGATCAACGACCTGGTCAACCGCATCGTCAAGCCGCGCCTGCAAACCGTCACCGGCGTAGCCGATGTGCGCATCTTCGGCGAGCGCAAATACGCCATGCGGGTCTGGCTGGACACCGACAAGCTGGCCGCCTACCGGCTGACCACGCAGGATATCGAGGACGCGATCCGGCGCAGCAATCTGGAACTGCCGGCGGGCCGCATCGAGTCGCAGCAGCGCGAATTCAGCGTGACGTCGCAGACCGATCTGCTCAAACCCGCCCAGTTCGGCGACATCGTCATCAAGAACGTCAACGGCTTTTCCGTCAAGGTGCGGGATGTGGCCCGTGTCGTGGAAGGCGCTGCTGACGAGCGTACGGCCGTCCGGCTGAACGGCCGCTCCGCCGTGGCGGTCGGCGTGATTCGCCAGGCCACGGCCAATCCGCTTGACCTGTCAAAAGGCGTGCAGGAAGCGATTCCGAAACTCAAGGCCGATCTGCCGCCGGATGTGCTGATCGACATCGCCAATGACAATTCGGTGTTCATCGACCGCTCGGTCAAGAACGTGTACCGCACCATCCTGGAGGCGGTTCTGCTGGTCGCGCTGGTGATTTTCGTGTTCTTGCGCACCCTGCGCGCCTCCATCATCCCGATCGTCACCATTCCGGTCAGCCTTGTCGGCACCTTTGCCCTGATGGCGCTGGCGGGGTTCACCATCAACACGCTCACCCTGCTGGCGCTGGTGCTTGCGATCGGCCTGGTCGTGGACGACGCCATCGTGATGCTGGAGAACATCTTTCGGCATATCGAGGAAGGCATGGACCCGTTCTCTGCCGGCATCAAGGGTGCGCGCGAGATAGGCTTTGCCATCGTGACCATGACGGCCACCCTGGTGGCGGTGTATGCGCCGCTGGCGTTCACGCCGGGCCGCACCGGCCGGCTTTTTGTCGAGTTCGCGCTGGCGCTGGCCGGCGCGGTGGTGGTGTCAGGCTTTGTCGCGCTGACCCTCACGCCCATGCTGTGCACCCAGCTGCTCAAGCACAACCCCAAGCCCAACCGCTTTGACCGCACCATGGAGCAGGTGCTGACCAGCATCTCCGACCGTTACGGCGCGCTGCTGCGCTGGCTCGTGACCGCCCGCTTTGCGCCGCCCGCGGGCGACCGGCGCGCCAGCCAGCGGGCCAAGGGCGTTGTCCTGCAGGCGCGCTGGCTCGTGGTGGCCGTCATGCTGGTCAGCGGCGCGGCGATCCTGCTGATTTTCCCGACGATGAAGCAGGAGCTTTCGCCCATGGAAGACCGGGGCGTCATTTTGGCCAGCGTCAACGCGCCGGACGGCTCGACGCTGGACTTCACCAACCGCTATGCCCAGGCGCTGGAAAAGATGGGCCAGCCTTACAAGGAAGTCGACCGCATTTTCGCCAACGTCGGCAACCCGACGGTGGCCCAGGCCAGCGTGGTGTACCGCACCGTTGACTGGGATGAGCGCAGCCGCTCCACCATGGACATTGCGCGCGAGTTGCAGCCCAAGTTCAATGCGCTGCCCGGCGTGACGGCGTTTCCGATCACGCCGCCTTCGCTGGGGCAGGGCTTTCGCGAGCGGCCGCTCAACTTCGTCATCCAGACCTCCGACAGCTACCAGAACCTCAGCGCGGTGGTGCGGCAGATGCTCGACGAGATGGCCAAGAACCCCGGCATCATTTCGCCCGACGTGGACCTGCGGCTGAACAAGCCCGAGTTGCGCATCGACGTGGAGCGCGACAAGGCGGCCGACCTGGGCGTCAGCGTCGAGGTGGTGGCCAAGGCCATTGAAACGCTGCTGGGCGGGCGGAACGTCACCCGCTACAAGCGCGATGCCGAGCAGTACGACGTGGTGGTGCAGACCGAGGCCAGCGGCCGCAGCACGCCCGACGACATCGACCGCATCTATGTGCGTGGTCGCAACGACGCCATGATTCCCCTGTCGGCGCTGGTGAAGGTCAAGGAAAGCGTGTCGCCCCGGGAGCTGAACCACTTCGGGCAGCGCCGCTCGGTGTCCATCACCGCCAGCCTGGCGCCTGATTATTCGCTGGGTGAAGCCATCAAGTTCATGAACGACACGTCGGCCAAGGTATTGAAAACCGGCTACAGCACCGACCTGAACGGCACCTCGCGCGAATTCAGGAATTCGCAGGGCGCGCTGGTGATTGTGTTCGTGCTGGCCTTGGTGTTTATTTTCCTGGTGCTGGCCGCGCAGTTCGAAAGCTTTGTCGATCCGCTGGTCATCATGCTGTCGGTGCCGCTGTCGATGATCGGCGCGCTGCTGGCGCTCAAATGGAGCGGCGGCTCGCTCAACGTGTATTCGCAGATCGGCCTGATCACGTTGGTCGGGCTGATCACCAAGCACGGCATTTTGATCGTGGAGTTCACCAACCAGCTGCGCGAGCAGGGCATGGACATGATCGATGCGCTGGTAAAAGCCTCGTCGCAGCGGCTGCGGCCCATCCTGATGACCACCGGCGCCATGGTGCTGGGCGCCCTGCCGCTGGCGCTGGCGCACGGCGCGGGGGCCGAAAGCCGCACCCAGATCGGCTGGGTGATCGTGGGCGGCATGTCGCTGGGCACCTTGCTGACCATTTTTGTCGTGCCCACGATGTATTCGCTGTTTGCCCGCACGAAAGTGCCCGGGGCCAACACGGCCGAGGCCAACGAGCAGCCAAAGCCGCCTGCCACCCCAGGCCATCCGGAGCTGGTGGCGAAATAATTTTTCGCTGCATCGATCCGCCCTGCTTGCTAGGCCGTCCTGAATCGGCGTTCCCTTCGCCGCTGCAGAGACTGCCTATATCGCCCCGTCGAACATCATCACATCAACCTCGTCGCCCACCGCGACATTGCCCTGGCCGTGGTGCAGCACGATCAGGCCGTTCGCCTCGGCCATCGAGCGCAGCACGCCCGAGCCCTGGCTGCCGGTGGTTTTGACCTGCAGCGCGCCGTCCGCTGCGGTGGCCACGCGGCCGCGCTGGTATTCGGTGCGGCCGGGTTTCTTGCGGATGGCTTCGCTGCTGCGGGCCTTGAGCAGCACTGCCGGCGCTGCATCGGCGCCCATCATCTGCAGCAGGGCCGGCCGCACGAAGGCCAGAAAAGTGACCATCACCGCCACCGGATTGCCGGGCAGGCCGAACATGACGGCGCCCGCCTGTTCACTATCATTTCGATAGCTGGTTATGCCCGACCCATCTGCGTGAATGGCCGATTTAACTGGAAATATCCGGCCAACCGCCATGGGCCGGCCCGGCCGCATTGCAATGCGCCAGAACGCCACGTCGCCGAGTTTTTTCATCATCGCCTTTGTGTGGTCGGCCTCGCCGACGCTGACGCCGCCCGAGGTGATGATGGCGTCGGCCTGGGCGGCCGCGCTGCGAAACGCCGCCTCCAGCTGCGCCGGGTCGTCGCGCACCACGCCCAGGTCGATGACCTGGCAGCCCAGGCGGCTGAGCAGGCCGAAGACGGTGTAGCGGTTGCTGTCGTAGACAGCGCCTTCGCGCGGCGCTTCGCCCAGCGACAGGATTTCGTCGCCGGTGGAAAAGTAGGCCACCCGCAAGGGCCGCCAGGTCGTCAGGGTTGGAAGGCCCAAGGAAGCTGCCAGCCCAAGGCGGGCGGGCGTCAACAGCTCTCCTTTTCGTAGCGCCGCCTTGCCCTGCATGAGGTCTTCCCCGCGCAGGCGGCGGTTGTCGCCCGTGCGCAGCAGGCCGTGTGGAATCGTGACGCGCTCGATTTCAGCCGTGCGGTCCAGCGCGACGAACTCCTGCGGCACCACTGTGTCCAGGCCGGCCGGCATGACCGCGCCGGTCATGATCCTCACGCACTGGCCGACCCCCACGCTTCCCGTCCAGGCCTTGCCCGCCATCGCCGTGCCCACCACCTGCAAGACCAGTGCTTCGTTTGTGGAAGCGGTTCCAGACCAGCCGGGGCCGCGGGACTGGCTTTGCCAGGCCGCAGGCGCAGCGGCCCCCTCGGGGGGCAGCGCAGTACGCAAAGCGACAAGCGTGGGGGCCAATTCCTGGCCGGCAAAGGCATAGCCGTCCATGGCCGAATTGTCGTGCGGTGGCACGTCGAAGGGCGAAATCACGTCGGTCGCCAGGACACGCCCCAGCGCATCGAAAAGAGGCAACTCACGCGTTTCCCGCACCGGCGTCACCAGGTGCGACAAAAACGTCCGAACGCCCTCGGCCGTCATGGCCTGCGCGTCGTAGCCCTGCAGTTCGGCGGCGATCTGGTCAAGCGACTTCATGGCTGGTGCGATTCGAGCTGGTGCAACTGGGCAACCGTGTTGGCATTGAAAAACCCATGGGCGCTGTCGCCCGGCTGGTCGAAGGGCACGATGACGGTGGCATGCTGCGCCGTCCAGGCGTCGATCTTGCGGCCGCCGCCCTGGGTAAAGCGCGCCAGGCTTTCCAGCATGTGGGTGCCCATCAGGCAAAACACCGGCTGCGGCCGCAGCTGGCCGTCTTCCTCCCGCGCCGCCGCCACCGCAAAATCGGCATTTTCCTGCGCCATGGCCTGCGCCATGCGGGCCGCCAGGTCGTGCGGAAACAGCGGCGTGTCGCAGGGCACGGTCAGCAGGTACGGGGTTTCGCAGCGCTCCAGCCCGGTCATGAAGCCGGCCAGCGGCCCGGCAAATTCGCCCAGGCTGGTGGCGTCGGGCCACACCGGAGCGCCGAAGGATTCATAGGCCGCCAGATTGCGGTTGGCGTTGATCATGATCTCGCCGACCTGCGGCGACAGCCGCATCAGCGTGTGCAGGGCCAGCGGCACGCCGTTGAAGTTCTGCAAGCCCTTGTCCACGCCGCCCATGCGCGAGCCGCGTCCCCCCGCCAGGATCAGCCCGGTGATGGCTTCGGCATGCAAAGGAGGCGTCATATTCATAGTCATCAAAATTTCCTAATAGTTCGCGTCAAACAAAGCGACAAGCGTGGGGGCGGCACATCCCAAACCAGCCAGGGCCGCAGGCGCAGCAGCCCCCTCGGGGGGCAGCGCAGTACGCGAAGCGACAAGCGTGGGGGCCACATTCACCCCCCGATGTAGCTCATCTCAACCCGCTTGCCAGCGTCCGCCGGGCTGGCGTCGGGCGGCAATCCGGCGCGCAGTTCCGAATACCGGTCCGAACGCCCCTGCCAGATCGGCCCGACCGCGGCGGCGATCTGCGCGTCGGAATGGCCGGCGCGCAGCAGGGCGCGCAAATCATGGCCCTGGTTGGCAAACAGGCATAAAAACAGCTTGCCCTCGGTCGACAGCCGGGCCCGGTTGCATTCGCCGCAAAAGGCCTGGGTCACGCTGCTGATGACGCCGACCTCGCCGGCGCCGTCCAGGTAGCGCCAGCGCTCGGCGGTTTCGCCGCTGTGGTTGGGGTTGACGGCGGCCAGCGGAAACTCGGCCTGCAGGCGTTCAATGACCTGGCGGGAGGGCAGCACCTCGTCCATGCGCCAGCCGTTGGTGGCGCCGACGTCCATGTATTCGATGAAGCGCAGCACGGCGCCGGAATGCCGAAAATGCCGTGCCATTGGCAAAATCTGGTCATCGTTGGTGCCGCGCTTGACGACCATGTTGATCTTGAGCGGCGCCAGGCCTGCCTTGCCCGCCACTTCGATACCCTTGAGCACGTCGGCCACCGGAAAATCCGCGTCGTTCATGCGCCGAAATACCGCATCGTCCAGCGCGTCCAGGCTGACCGTGACACGCTGCAGGCCGGCGTCTTTGAGCGACTGCGCCTTCCTTGCCAGCAGCGACCCGTTGGTCGTCAGCGTGATGTCCAGCGGCATGCCGGCGGGCGTTCGCAGCCGGGCCAGCATCTCGATCAGCACCTCGATGTTCTTGCGCAGCAGCGGCTCGCCTCCGGTCAGGCGGATTTTCTCCACGCCATGCGCCACGAAAACCTGGGCAAGCCGGTTGATTTCCTCAAAGCTCAGGAGCGAGGCTTGAGGAAGAAAAGCGTAATTTTTGTCGAAAATGTCGCTGGGCATGCAGTAGTTGCAGCGAAAGTTGCAGCGGTCGGTCACGCTGATCCGCAAGTCGCGCAGCGGCCGGCCCAGGGTGTCGCTCAGCATTCCGGTGGGCGCCCGCAGCTGGCTGGGCACGGAGGGCACGCGGCTCGCGTAGCGCAGGTCTGCAACAGGAATTACTTTGCGCGGTATGTCTGTCATGGTGGTTGCCTTGGGGAGAATTTACAGCATTGGCAAAACCTGCCGCGCCTCGGGCCGCATTGCCCACTGCCGCTGCGCGTTTTAAGGCGGCAAAATTTCTGAAAACGCGGGGGCTGCCGTCAGACGCAGCGCGCGCCGTCCACCTCGATGCACACGCCGCTGATGAAATCCGCCTCGTCGCTGGCCAGATACAGGACCGCGTTGGCCACGTCCAGCGCGGTGGAAAACCTTCCCAGGGGAATGCTGGCCCGAAACACGGCCTTGCGGGCCTCGTCGATCGGGCCGCCGGCGAAATCGGCCGACAGGCCGGTGTCGGGGTTGAACACCGGGTTGACGCAGTTGACCCGGATGTTGTCCGGCCCCAGCTCGGCCGCCAGCGACTTGGAGGTGGTGATCACCGCGCCCTTGGAGCCGTTGTACCTGGTCTGGCCGGGTCGGGGCCGCACGCCTGCCGTCGAGGCGATATTGATGAAGCTGCCGCCGCCCTGCGCGCGAAACACCGGCGTCGCATGGATCGTCGCCAGGTAGATGCTTTTGACGTTGATGGCATAGCACTTGTCGAAATCGTCCTCGCTCACGTCCAGCGCCGGCTGGTTGCGGTGCGTCCAGCCGGCGTTGTTGACCATCACGTCGAGCCGGCCGTGGCGCTGCACCGCCGCATTGACCAGCGCCCTGACATCGTCCGATTTCGTCACGTCGGCGGCAAAAAAGGATGCCCTGCCGCCTGCCTTGACAATCGCCGCCACGACTTTTTCGCCCGATTGCGTCTGAATGTCGTTGACGAGGACCTGCGCGCCCTGGGCCGCCAGGCGGCGCGCAATGCCCTCGCCAATGCCGCTGCCGGCGCCGGTGACGATGATGGATTTGTCCTTGACGCGCATGAAATTCCTTGTGGTTATCAGCTGCTTATTTGCTATTTATTTAATAGCAAACTACGCAATACAGTCCTGCGCTTGAGGCCTATTTCATTGAATTTAAAGGCTTGAATGCCGCGGGCGCATTGTCTCGGGCTTGCACCACAAGCCAGGCGCGAACCTGCCATGCCTCGCAAGGCCGCTCAGCCATGCCGCACGGCCACCGTCTTGAGCGTGGTGAATCCGTACAGCGCCTCGAACCCTTTCTCGCGGCCATGACCCGATGACTTCACGCCGCCGAACGGCAGCTCCACGCCACCGCCCGCGCCGTAGTTGTTGATGAACACCTGGCCGCTTCGGATGCGTCTGGCCATGCGGAACTGGCGCGCGCCGTCCGCCGTCCAGACGCCGGCGGCCAGGCCGAAGCGCGTGGCGTTGGCCAGCTCGACGGCATGGTCTTCGTCCTGGAAACTCATGGCGCACAGCACCGGGCCGAACACTTCCTCCTGCGCCAGGCGGTGATCGACCGGCACATCGCACAGCAGCGTCGGGGCCTGGTAGAAGCCGCTGTCGGGCGCATCGTCAACGATCTGGCCCTGGGCCACGATGGGGATGCCGGCCACATGGGCATCGCTCAGAAAGTCCCAGACCCGCTGCTGCTGGCTCTGCCGGATCAGCGGGCCGACATCCAGGTCCATGGCCGCCGGGCCGACCCGCAAGCCTTCAAAAGCCTCGCCCAGCCGCGCCACCAGTGGATCGTAGATTGACCGGGCCACCAGCAGCCGCGAGCCGGCCGAACAGGTCTGGCCGGCGTTTTGCACGATGGCGGCCAGGATGGCCGGAATGGCCGCGTCGAGGTCGGCGTCGGCAAACACGATCTGCGGGCTCTTGCCGCCCAGCTCCAGCGTGACCGGGCAATGCCGCTCGGCCGCCGCCTGCTGGATCAGCGTGCCGACGCCGGGGCTGCCGGTGAAGCTGATGTGGTCGATGCCCGGGTGGCGGGCCAGCGCGTCGCCGACCTCATGGCCGTAGCCGGTCACGATGTTCAGGGCGCCGGCCGGAAAGCCGACCTCGGTGGCCAGCTCGGCCACGCGCAGCAGCGACAGGCAGGCGTCCTCGGCCGGCTTGACGACGCAGACATTGCCCGCCGCCAGCGCGCCGCCCACGCTGCGGCCGAAAATCTGCATCGGGTAGTTCCATGGAATGATGTGGCCGGTCACGCCGTGCGGCTCGCGCCAGGTCATCACGCTGTAGCCTTCGAGGTAGGGGATCGTCTCGCCGTGCAGCTTGTCGCAGGCGCCCGCATAGAACTCGAAGTAGCGCGCCAGCGCCGCCGCGTCGGCCCGGGCCTGGCGGGTCGGCTTGCCGCAGTCGCGCTGCTCGATCAGGGCCAGCTCTTCGGCGTGCTCGGTCACCTTGGCCGACAGGCGCATCAGCAGGCGGCCGCGCTCGGCCGCGCTGAGCCGGCACCAGACCAGCTCCAGGCAGTCGCGGGCGCTGCGAACCGCCACATCGATGTCGTGCGCGTTGCTGCGCTGGAGCTGCGCGAAGACCTGGCCGTCGGACGGGTCCACGACGGGGATCGTTTTGCCGGAGGAGGAGGGGACAAAGGCGTTGGCGATGTAGTTAAGGTGCATGGGCTGATTTTGCGTGAAAGCGCGGCTTGTGGTGTCGCGCCGGGTCAAAGCTTGCTGCTGCAACCGGTGCGCCTGGCGAGCGGTTGGGCGGGCGTCCTGGCGGGTTGGCGAACCGGTCTGGCAATTACACACCAGCGGCTTGCCTGTCTGCACGGGACTTCTCAATAATGTTGCCGTGGCAAATGCATCCTCTGTATGGCGGTATGGCGGCACGTTGCTCATCGACCCTTGCGCCGCGCGGCTTTACCCATGGCCTGCTGCGGATTGCCGGTGACCGGTCCAAAATTGACCACGCCGACAGACTGAGCAATGGACTCAGGGCTTCCAATTTCCCTTTTTCGCCGGAGTGCTTGCCCGATGAATGAATTCCTTGCCAATGTTCGCGCCCTGCTGGGCGATGCCCATGTACTGACGGCCGACCTGGCAGCGTACGCGACCGACTGGCGCGGCAAGTTCACCGGCCAGCCGCTGGCCGTGCTGCGGCCCGCCGACACCGCGCAGGTGGCCGCCACGGTGAAACTGTGCGCCGCCCATGGCGTGGCCATCGTCCCGCAGGGCGGCAACACCGGCATGTGCGGCGGCGCCACGCCCGACGGCAGCGGCACCCAGGCGGTGCTGAGCCTGGGCCGCCTGAACCGGGTGCGCGGCATCGATCCGCTCAACAACACCCTGACGGTGGAAGCCGGCTGCGTGCTGCGGACCCTCCAGGCGCTGGCCGCCGCGCACGACCGGCTGTTTCCCCTGTCCCTTGGCGCCGAGGGCTCGTGCCAGATCGGCGGCAACATCGCCACCAACGCCGGCGGCGTGCAGGTGCTGCGCTACGGCAACACGCGCGACCTGGTGCTGGGGCTGGAAGTGGTGCTGCCCGACGGGCAGGTGCTGAATTTGCTGCGCGCCCTGCGCAAGGACAACACCGGCTACGACCTCAAGCACCTGTTCATCGGTTCGGAAGGCACGCTGGGCATCATCACCGCTGCGGTGCTCAAGCTGTTTCCGGCGCCCCATGCCAATGCCGTGGCGTTTGCCGCCCTGCAGACACCGCAGCAGGCGCTGCAGCTGCTCGGGCTGATGCGCGGCCACCTGGGGGACCGCTTCACCGCCTTCGAACTCATGAGCCAGGCGAGCGTGGCGATGGTGCGGGAGTATTTTCCGGCCACGCCCGCGCTGTTCGCCGCGCCGCATCCGTGGCAGGTGCTGATGCAGGCCAGCGACGCGGCGGGCCAGGAGGCGCTCGACGCGGGCTTTCAGGCCGCGCTGGAGGATGCGCTGGCGCAGGGCGTGATCGACGATGTGGTGGTCGCCACGTCCGAGGCGCAAGCCCATGCGCTGTGGGCGGTGCGCGAGAACATCAGCGAAGCGCAGCAGCATGACGGCAGCAACATCAAGCACGACATCGCCGTGCCGGTCTCCAGCGTGCCGGGCTTCGTCGAAGAAGTGCTGCCCTTGCTGCATGCGGCCTACGCCGGCGTGCGGCCGGTGGTCTATGGCCACCTGGGCGACGGCAACCTGCACTTCAATGTGTCGCGGCCCGCCGGCTGGACCACGCCCGACTGGCAGCTGCAAACCGACCGGGTCAATGCCATCGTGCTCGATGTGGTGGCCCGCTACGGCGGCTCCTTCAGCGCCGAGCATGGGCTGGGCCAGCTCAAGGCCCATGAAATGCTGCTCTACAAGGCACCGCTGGAAGTGGACGTGATGCGGCGGATCAAGCAGGCGCTGGACCCGCAGGGGCTGATGAACCCGCGCAAGCTGCTGCCGGCATGAAAATTCAAGTGAAATCAGGTGCTGGCGCACACCAGGTATGCGCAGGCAGCTATGAATTTGAGAGCAAATCCATCCGCCCGGCAACGCAAGGCGGTCAACCGCTTTCAAATATGAGTCAAATCACCCTCCAGCGCAGGCGCTGCAAGCGCAGGCAGCTATAAAAATAATAGCGAATACGATTTTTCAACCGTAAATCCCAGAAAGCCGACTGCCATGACCCACGCCGCCGCTCCCGCCTCACGCTACCCGCTGCCCGAACTCAACCGGGTCATGGAGGCCCTTTTTGAAGGGGCCGGCATGGAGGCCGACAAGGCCCGTGCGGTGAGCCATTCGCTGATCACCGCCGACAGCATGGGCCACAGCACCCATGGCCTGGCGCTGGCGCCCTGGTACCTGGAGGCGGCCCGCTCGGGCGTCATGACTGTCGCCGGCGAGATGGACGTGGTGAACGACCGCGGGGCCTGCGTCACCTGGAACGGCCGCCGGCTGCCGGGCGCCTGGCTGATCTCCCGGGCCATCGACACTGCGCTCGAACGCATCGGGCAGCACGGCGTCGTCACCGTGGCGATCGCCAACAGCCACCACACCGGCGCGCTCGCGGTCTATCTGCCCCGCCTGACCGAGCGCGGCCTGATGGTGCAGCTGGTGTGCTCCGCCCCGGCGGCCAAGGGCGTGGCGCCGTTCGGCGGCAGCGAGCCGCTGCTCACGCCCAATCCGATCGCGGCAGGCATTCCGACGCAGGGTGACCCGGTGCTGCTGGACATCAGCTCGTCCATCACCACGCTCAACAGTGCCCGCCAGCTGGTGGCGCGCGGCGAGCGCTTTCCGGCCATGTGGGCGATGGACAGCCAGGGCCGGCCCAGCGATGACCCGAACGTGGTCGTGAGCGGCGGCGGCTCGCTGCTGCCCGTCGGCGGTTTCGATCACGGCCACAAAGGCTACGGCATGGCGTTGCTGGCCGAAGCCCTGTCGCAGGCCGTGCCCGGCCACGGCCGGGCCGATGAGCCGACCGGCACCACCGTCGGCGTCTTTTTGCAGGTCATCGACCCCGAGGCCTTTGCCGGACTCGCCGCCTTCACCCGCCAGTCGCAATGGCTGGTGGACGCCTGCCACGCCAACACGCCGCTGCCGGGCGGCGCGAAGGTGCGGCTGCCCGGAGAGCATGCGCTGGTCAGGCAGCGCCAGGCGGTAGAGCAGGGCGTGCCGCTGGCGGCGGGCGTGGTGGCGGCGCTGATGCCATTGGCGCAACCGGCCGGGCTGGCATGGCCCGCTGCAATGGCGCCTTGAGCCGGTTGAAGTCCTGCTGGGTCGGGTCAGGTGTGCATTCATCAGATGCAGGCCTGGCGCTATTGTGCGGAAAGCTCTTTGCCAGCCAGTTCATCCACCAGCAGCTTTGCCGCTGCAGGGAGATGGTTTACATCGCGATAACAAATCACGAAGTTTCGCTTGGCCCAAAGTTCTTTCAGTGGAAAAAGCCGCAGCCCGTAGGTGCTGGCAAAAGGCTGGGCCACTTCCAGAGGAATGATGCTGAGGGCTAAATTGGCCCGCACCACACGCAGCGCAGCCTCAAAATTCGACACCGAAATGCGGTGCTTGAGCTGCTTTGCGTTGAGGGCAGCCGTACGGTGCAGCATGATTTGCAGAGCGCTTGCGCCCGGCATGTTGACATGGGCGTAGTCCAGTGTGTCTTCAAGCGATACCGTTTCATTCATCGCCAGCGGATGCAAGGGATGCATGACGATCGCAAGGTGATCTGTACGGTAGTTTCTCGACTGCAGTCCGGTGAGGTCGGCCGCGTCCCAGCAAATCCCGATGGATGCCACCCCGTCCTTGATGCCTTTGATGACTTCGGGGCTGACGCGCTCCTCGACGCTGACCTCGATGGCATGGTGAGCAGGCGCCTGCAAGAAGGCCGCCACATCGTCGGCCAGCGATTCGGCCATGACCGAGGCCGTGGCCAGAATACGGACCTGGCCCCGAACGCCCTGTGAAAAGGCCGCGATGTCGCGCGTGATTCGGTCGGCGCTGGTCAGGATCAAGCGGGCGTGTTCCAGCAGACTTTCTCCGGCAGCCGTCGGCTCCATCCCGTGACGTCGGCGTGTCAGCAACCGAGCCCCGATCGTCTCCTCCATCTGTGCCAGGCGTTTGCTCACTGCCGACCCGACAATGCTGGCCTGCTCGGCCGCTCGGGCAATGCTTCGTAGCTCGCAAACTGCGACAAATAAACGCAGTGTTGTCATGTCCAGCTCTTTCATGGCGCGATCAAGGATTGTGTGGTGATGAGATGTTCCGTTTGGGAATGCTATGGCTTCCAATATATCGCTTTATATAAACGCAGGAATGTCTAAACTTTCATGGGTATTAATTTTGGAGATACAGCCCATGACCAGCCATACAACTGCGAACGATTCGGGCGCCAGTAATGCTTATGCGCTGCCCCGCCACGCGATTATTCGTGAAGTCGGCTTGCGCGATGGACTGCAGAGCATCCCCATCACGATGCCGACGGCACACAAGCTGGCCTGGATCCAGGAAGCCTATGAGGCCGGGCAGCGTGAAATCGAAGTGGGTTCCTTCGTTCCCGCTCGTTTGCTGCCTCAGTTGGCAGACACAGCTGAACTGGTCGCCTATGCCAAAACACTGCCCGGACTGGTCGTTTCCGTTTTGGTACCCAACCTCAAGGGTGCCGAACGCGCCATTGAAAGCGGCGCTGACCTGATGCTCATTCCGATCTCGGCCAGCCATGCCCACAGCCTGGCCAACTTGCGAAAGACGCCTGACGAGGTGGTGCAGGAGATCGCCCGCATCCGCGCGGCGCGCGATGCCTCAGGCGTACCGATCCGTATCGAGGTGGGTTTCAGCACGGCCTTTGGCTGCACGATACAAGGGCAGGTGGCCGAGTCCGAAGTGCTCCGGCTGCTCCAAGCCGTGCTCGATGCGGGCGCTGACTGCGTGGGCCTGGCCGACACGGTGGGCTATGCCGATCCGCACATGGTGCGGCGTCTGTTTGAGCAGGCGCTTCCCATCGCCGGCGAGCGCCTGAACTGCGGGCATTTTCATGACACGCGCGGCATGGGCATGGCCAATGTGTATGCCGCCCTGCAAACCGGCATCACCCGTTTTGACGCCTGCCTGGCCGGCATTGGCGGCTGCCCGCATGCGCCCGGCGCCAGCGGCAATGTGGCCAGCGAGGATGTGGCTTACATGTTGGCCAGCATGGGCATCCAGACGGGCATCGATTTTGACAAGCTGATGGCGCTTCGCGGCAAGGTGGCTGACTGGCTGCAGGGTCAGACACTTCATGGCACGCTGTGGCGCGCTGGCCTGCCCAAAACCATGCAGGCCCCTGCGATTCCCGCCACGCCGACGACATTAGCCGCTTCGGCATAAACAACTTCACCTGAGACTGCATGCATACACATCAAGCGTCAACTGCGCCACAGCCACTGGCAGGCCTGCGCGTCGTCGAATTCACCCACATGGTCATGGGTCCGACCTGCGGCATGGTGCTGGCCGACATGGGCGCCGAAGTCATCAAGGTCGAGCCCATCGAAGGCGATCGCACCCGCCGCCTGCTGGGCGCGGGCGCGGGCTTTTTTCCGATGTTCAACCGCAACAAAAAAAGCATCGGCATCGACCTGCACACGGCGGAAGGCGCTGAAATTGCGCGCAGGCTGTGCGCCAGTGCCGATGTGGTGGCGGAAAATTTCAAGCCGGGCACCATGTGCAAATACGGGTTGGACTACGCTTCCTTGAGCGCGACCCATCCGCGGCTTATTTATGTGAGCCACAAGGGGTTTTTGCCTGGTCCCTACGACCACCGCACCGCGCTGGACGAGGTGGTGCAGATGATGGGCGGGCTGGCCTACATGACCGGGCGGCCCGGAGACCCCCTGCGCGCCGGCACCAGCGTGAACGACATCATGGGCGGCATGTTCGGTGCGATTGGCGCCCTGGGCGCGTTGATCCAGCGCGGCATCACCGGCAAGGGCATGGAAGTGCAGTCGGCGCTGTTTGAAAACAACGTGTTTTTGGTTGGCCAGCACATGCTGCAGTACGCCATCACCGGCCAGGCGGCCGCGCCCATGCCCGACCGCATCTCGGCCTGGGCGGTGTACGACGTTTTCACCGTGAAGGATGGCGAGCAGATCTTCCTGGCTGCCGTGAGCGATGCGCAATGGGAGACGTTTTGCAATGTGCTTGGTTTTGCCGATCTCAAGGCCGACCCGCGCTATGCGACCAACAACGAGCGCGTCACGCAGCGCATCACCCTGCTGCCCATACTGCGCGAACGCCTGGCCGCATACAGCGCGGCGGAACTTGCCTCGCGGTTCGAAAAGGCCGGCCTGCCCTTTGCGCCTATCCGCAAGCCGGAGGAACTGTACGACGACACGCACCTGAAGGCGACCGGCGGCCTGGCGGAAATCCGGCTGCCGGACGGCGAGAGGGCTGGCCAAACGGCGCAGACCACGCTTTTCCCCTTCACAATGGACGGCCAGCGCCTGGGCGTTCGGCTGGATCCGCCCACCTTGGGCGAACACACCCAGGAATTGCTCTTGGGCCTGGGCTATGCCGCAAGCCAGATTGAGACGCTGCATACGCAGGCAGTGATAAGTTGAAATTCGAGATTGCCGAGCTGAACGATCCATATCCATTATTAATACGGAGACATTAATGACAATTCAAACCACAGCTTTTGACAAGATGAGCCGCCGCCAGACTCTGCGCAGCATGGGAATAGGGCTGCTGGGCAGCAGCCTCATGGGCGCCCCACTGGCGCTGCTGGCACAGGCCAGTGACAAGGCGATTCGGTTCATTTTGCCGGTAGGGGCCGGCTCCGGCGTGGACACTATTGTTCGAGCGGCCAGTGTGGCGCTCGGCAAGACGCTTGGCCACCCGGTGGTGATCGAGAACCAGCCCGGCGCTGGCGGCATTATCGGCACGGCAGCGCTGGTGAAGTCAGCGCCCGACGGCATGACGCTGAGCGTGGTGTCGAATAACCATGTTATTTTTCCCAGCGTCTACAAGACGCTGCCGTTCGACCCTATCGCAGACATCACCCCCATCACCATCATGGGCACCACACCTTTGGTGCTGGTGGTCAACCCAGCCAAGGTGAATGCAACTAACGTGCGGGAACTGGTGGCATTGCTCAAGGCCAAACCGGATGGCTATAACTTTGGCTCGTCAGGCAGCGGCACCATCTTGCACCTGGCCGCCGAAATGTTCCTGGACGAAGCCCAGGTCAAGGCCAGGCACATTCCTTACAAGGGCGGCGGGCCGATGATGGCTGACCTCATCGGCGGTCAGGTCGAATTCGGCATGTTGGCGCTTCCTTCCATTCAGGCCCATCTCAAGAGCGGCGCCCTGCGAGCGATCGGTGTCGGGGGCAGCACCCGCTCAAGTGCAGCGCCAGACATTCCTACCCTGGCCGAGCAGGGCTTGCCCAATTACAACGTGGAGGGCTGGTTCGGAGTGATTGGTCCGGCCAAAATGCCAGCGACCGAGGTCAGGCGCATCCAGGCGGCCGTGGTCGCGGCGTATTCGACACCCGAAGTCAAGGAGGCCATGGCCAAACAGGGCAACACGATCAACCCGACCAGTCCCGAGGTGGCTGCCCAGTTTTTCCGCAGCGAAATGGAGAAGTACGCGCGGCTGGTGAAAAAGGCAGGCGTGGAAGTCCAGTAAGGATCAGCACCCGGCGACAGCTCGGTTCGATCTGGCTTATAAGACGAGCGGGCGGCGCCGCCATATGCATCCCAGTGGGTTGCCAGTGTCATGGACGCCGTCAGTTTGAGGTTTCATGTCCGGGTAGATGTCCGTACGGCATCTACCCTCGGCACTCTTTACTGCGACTTGATGCCCGCCGTCTTGATGACCTTGGTCCAGCGGGCTTCCTCGCTCTTGACAAACTCGGTGTAGTGTTTCGAGCCTTGAGGCGGCACGATGAAACCCTGCGACTCCAGGCGCTGCTTCACCGCCGGCGATCCCATGGCCTGCACCAGGGCGGCTTCGAGCTTGTCCACGATGGGCTGCGGCACGCCCTTGGGCACCGACATGCCCGACCACGACAGCGCCTCGAAACCCTTGAAGCCCGACTCGGCAATGGTGGGCACGTCGGGATAGAGCGGATTGCGCTGGGCGCTTGACACCGCCAGCGGCCGCAGCTTGCCGGCCTTGACATGCTGCAGCGCCACGTCCTGGTTGATGAACATCAGCTTGATGGTGCCGCCCAGCATGTCGGTCATCATCGGGCCGCCGCCGCGGTAGGGAATCCCGAGCATGAACAGGCCCGCGGTCTGCTTGAACAGCTCCATCGCCATGTGGCCCGAGGCCGCCGGGGTGTAGCCGTAGTCGAGCTTGCCAGGGTTGGCCTTGGCGTAGTCCACCAGTTCCTTCAGGGTCTTGAAGGGCGTGCTCGGGTGCACCACCAGCACGTTGGGGCCGGAATGCACCTGCGACAGGTGGACGAAGTCGGTGTTGGAGTTGTACTTCGGCAGCGGCTCCAGGCCATGCGCCACCGCGTTTTGACCCACGCCGGACTGAATGAGTGTGTAGCCGTCAGGGGCGGACTTGACGCCGCGCTCGGTGCCGATGACGCCGCCGGCGCCGCCGATGTTCTCGACGATGAAGGGCTGCTTGAGGATCTTGCCCAGCTCCTCGGCCACCATGCGGCCCATCACGTCGCTGGTGCCGCCGGCCGGGAACGGCACGATGATCTTGACCGGCTTGCTCGGGTAGTCGGACTGGGCCAGGGCCGAACCGCTGGATGCTATGAAACCGATAGCTGCACATGCAAGGGTTGCAAGCGCAAAGCGTCTGTTTGACATGAATTTGTCTCCTGATAAGTGGGGGAAGGAAAAGTTTAGATGGCGCCGTGCGCTTCGACATAGAGGGCATACACCGAGTGGCTGCTGGCCATGTACAGGCGGTTGTTCTTGGGGCCGCCGAAGGTCAGGTTGGCGCAGCGTTCGGGCAGGCGGATGAAGCCAATCGCTTTTCCCTGCGGGTTGAACACCATCACGCCGTCCAGGTCCTCGGGCTTGCCTTGGAGCTGGTACACCATGCGGCCGTTCACCTCGGAGGGCTCGGCCTGCAGCGCGCCATTGCTGCCCCAGCCGCACCACTGGTTGCCGTCGCGGTCCACCCGGAAACCGTCCAGCGCAGCGGCGCCCGCGCCGTCGACCAGTTTGGTCTTGTTCGACAGGGCGCCGTCGCTGCCGACGTCGTAGCGCCAGATGCTGCGGTTGGGCGTGCCCTTCCACTCGACGACATAGAGGTATTTCTCGTCCGGCGAAAACGCCAGGCCGTTGGGGTTGACCAGGTCGGTGAGAACTGCTGTGAGCCTGCCGTCGGCGGCGATGCGGTACACATTGGTCGTGGCCTGCTCGGGCGTGGCCTTTGAGCCTTCCCATTCGCCATTGATGCCGAACAGCGGGTCGGTGAACCAGACCGTGTCGTCGGACTTGACCACGATGTCGTTGGGCGCATTGAGCCTTTTGCCCTCGAAGCTGTCGGCCAGCACGGTCATGCCGCCGTTTTTCTCGGTGCGCACCACGCGGCGCGTGACCGAATGCTCACAGGTGATCAGCCGCCCCTGGCGGTCGCGCGTGTTGCCGTTGGCGTAGTTGACGTTTTGTTTGTGGACGCTGAACTGATGGGTTGCCTCGTCGAACTTCATCAGGCGGTTGTTGGGAATGTCGCTGCACAGCAGATAGCCGGGCTTGCCTGCCGCTGCGTTGGGGAAATACACCGGCCCCTCGGCCCAGCGCATGCCGGTGCCGACCTGCTCCAGCGTGCTGCTGTAGATGCGGTATTTGGCAAAGCTGGGGTCCAGAATCTGCACCGCCGCATCCGGGTAGCGCTGATTGGGCTTGAAGTCGAATGACTGGGCGCTGACCGCGCCTGTCAATGCGGCCAGGCCGCTGCCTGCGGCCGCTTTCAAAAATCCCCGGCGGGGTGTGCTGGACTTGTCTCCCATGTTTTGTCTCCTGGTTGATTTTTTATTTTTAATGGATTTCGACATGTGCAGCCATCCGCTCAGCGGTTTTTAACCTTGCGCCAGGCTGCAAAGTCGTCCTTCGACTGCTGCTGGGTCGGCGGGTACAGGCCGATGATGGCCCGGCCCTTGAGGACTTCCTCGGTCACGAAGTCCTCGAAGGCGGTCATCTCCACCGCCTCGTCAGCCACCTCGTCGGCCATGTGCGCAGGAATCACGAACACGCCTTCCTGGTCGCCGACGATCACGTCGCCCGGAAACACCGCCACGTCGCCGCAGCCAATCGGCACGTTGATGTCCAGCGCCTGGTGCAGCGTCAGGTTGGTCGGCGCCGACGGCCGCTGGTGGTAGGTGGGGAAGGGCAGCACGGCCAGCTCGGGCGAGTCGCGAAAGCCGCCGGCGGTGACGATGCCGGCGGCGCCGCGCACCATCAGGCGGGAACTCAGGATCGAGCCGGCCGATGCGGCCCGCGCGTCCTTGCGGCTGTCGATCACCAAGACCGCGCCTTCGGGGCATTGCTCGACCGCCACCCGCTGCGGGTGCTTGGGGTCCTGGAACACGCTGATCGGGTTCAGGTCTTCGCGCGCCGGGATGTAGCGCAGCGTGAAGGCTTCGCCCACCATGGTCGGCAAGCTCGGGTTGACGGGATGCACGTCCTGGATGAACTGGTTGCGCAGGCCGCGCTTGAACAGAGCGGTGCACAGCGTGGCGGTGCTGACGGTCTTGAGCTTGTCTCGGGTCGCGGGATTAAGTGCCATGGTGTCTTTCGTACTTAGTAAATGTCGGGCTCGCCGATGGGCGCGCCGAACGAGGTTTCGAGGAAATCAAAATCGCAGCCGGTGTCGGCCTGCTGGATGTGCCGGGCGCTCATCCAGCCGTAGCCGCGCTCGAAGCGCTTCGGGGGCGGCGCCCAGGCGGCGCGGCGCTGGGCCAGTTCGTCGTCGCTGACTTCGAGGTGAATGCGCCGGGCCGGCACGTTGACGGTGATGAGGTCGCCGGTTTTGACCAGCGCCAGCGGGCCGCCGATGTAGGCTTCGGGCGCGACGTGCAGGATGCAGGCGCCGTAGCTGGTGCCGCTCATGCGGGCGTCCGAGATGCGCAGCATGTCTTTGACGCCCTGCTTGACCAGCTTGAGCGGGATCGGCAGCATGCCCCATTCGGGCATGCCGGGGCCGCCCTGCGGGCCGGCGTTGCGCAAGATCATGATGTGGTCGGCCGTCACGTCGAGATTTTCGTCATCGACGGCGGCTTTCATCGACGGATAGTCGTCGAACACCAGCGCCGGGCCGGTGTGCAGGAAGTAGCGCGGCGCGCAGGCGCTGGGCTTGATGACGCAGCCGTCGGGCGCCAGGTTGCCGCGCAGCACGGCCAGCGCGCCTTCGGCATAGATCGGGTTGTCGAGCGGCCGGATCACGTCGTGGTTGTAGACCTCGGCGCCCACCAGGTTGTCGCCCAGCGGCTTGCCGGTGACGGTCAGCGCGTCGAGCTTGAGGTGGTCTTTCAGCACGCTCATCATGCCCAGCATGCCGCCGGCGTAGTAAAAATCTTCCATCAGGTAGGTGTCGCCGCTGGGCCGGATGTTGGCGATCACCGGCACGCGGCGGCTGGCGGCGTCGAAGTCGTCCAGGCCCACGGCGCAGTGCTCGCCGGCGCGGCGCGACATGGCGACCAGGTGGATGATGGCGTTGGTCGAGCAGCCCATGGCCATGGCCACGGTGATGGCGTTTTCGAACGAGGCGCGCGACAGCAGCTTGGCCGGTGTCAGGTCTTCCCAGACCATGCCAACAATGCGGCGGCCGCATCCGGTGGCCATGCGGATGTGGTTGGAATCGACCGCCGGAATCGACGAGGCACCGGGCAGCGTCAGGCCGATGGCTTCGGCTATGCCGGTCATGGTGCTGGCCGTGCCCATGGTCATGCAGTGGCCGTGGCTGCGGGCAATGCCGCCTTCGACTTCGAGCCATTGGGCGCTATTGATCTTGCCGGCGCGTCGCTCGTCCCAGTATTTCCAGGTGTCCGAGCCCGAGCCCAGCACCTTGCCCTTGACGTTGCCGCGCAGCATCGGCCCGGCCGGCATGTAGATGAAGGGCACGCCGGCGCTGAGAGCCCCGAGCACCAGGCCGGGCGTGGTCTTGTCGCAGCCGCCCATCAGCACCGCGCCGTCGATGGGATGGCTGCGCAGCAGCTCCTCGACATCCATCGCCAGCATGTTGCGGTAGAGCATGGTGGTCGGCTTGACAAGCGATTCGGACAGCGACAGCGCGGGCAGCTCCAGCGGAAAGCCGCCGGCCTGCAGCACGCCGCGCTTGACATCTTCGACGCGCTGCTTGAAGTGGCCGTGGCAGGTGCCGATGTCGCTCCAGGTGTTGAGGATGGCGATGACCGGCTTGCCCTCCCAGTCCTGCGGGCCGTAGCCCAGCTGCATGACGCGCGAGCGGTGGCCGAAAGAGCGAACATCGTCGGGCGCGAACCAGCGGGCGCTGCGAAGTTCTTCGTAAGTTTTCAGTGTCATGGGTGTCCCGGTTGGGTTATACGCGGTAGTGCGGCACACGATAGGTTTTATCGGATGATCCCGAAGCCCCGTACCAGTGCAGCAGCTTGAATACAGAAATTAAAGCACTAATATATTAGTGTGTCAATGCTATGATTTATTTTGAAAACTTATTCACTCTAGCCCTAAAACCCCATGAACGCACTGGCCAAATTTGCTCCGCTCAGACTGGACCGCACCCGCCAGTCCGCCCCCCAAGTGTTCGAGGCACTGCGCGAACTTATCGTTTCGGTCCAGCTGGAGCCCGGAACGGTGCTGCAGCGCGCAGAACTGGCGGAGCACTTCGGCGTCAGCCAGACGCCGATCCGCGATGCCCTGCTGCGGCTGGGCGAAGAGCAGCTGGTGGATATTTTTCCGCAGCATGCCACTGTCGTGAGCCGGATCGATCTGTCGGCCGCATTGCAGGCGCACTTTCTACGGCGCTCGATCGAGCTGGAAATACTGGCGACCGTGTGCGAATTGCCCGATTCGGCGCATGGCGCGCTGGTGCAGCGCCTGAATGCAAACCTGGCTCTGCAGGAAGCCGCGCTCGATCCGCTGGATGTGCCAAAACTGGCTGTGGCCGACCAGGCCTTTCATCAGGAACTGTATGAAACCGCCAACGTGGGGCCGCTGTGGAGCCTGGTGCGCAGGCAAAGCGGCCATGTCGACCGGCTGCGCCGCCTGAATCTGCCCGAAAAAGGCAAGCCCCAGGCCATCGTGCGGGACCATCGCGCGATGGTTGCCGCCATCGCGGACAAGGACGCGGAAGCCGCCGCCATCGCACTGCGCCAGCATCTGGCGGGAACCCTGGCATTTGTCGATGGCATCAGGCGCCGTTTCCCCCAGTGGCTTGTCTAGCGCGGCCCGAGGTTTGCAGGCTGGGCAGCGGGCACTGGATTCCCCCTTTCGCGGGAATGACGCGGCGATAAATGCCTGAGGCCGATAAAAAATCAGATCAAAACAGGCTGCAGCGCACGCTGTGCTTGCGCAAGTAGCTATTAATTAAATAGCAATCAGGCTGCCAGGCCTTGCTGTCGCGAGCCAGGGCTGTTTCGCACCACGGTTCAGCATGGCCGTCCACCTCTGGCCAGTAGCCAGGCCGGCGCATCCTGCAGGGCCACCGGCCGAAGAAAACGGTCCATGGACGCGTCGCCGACCGAAGTGGTCATGGGCTGGGTGGACGAAGGCCAGGGTCCGCCATGCTGCTGCGCCGCCGTCACGGCGACGCCGGTGGGCACGCCTGAAAACAGCACCCGGCCGGCAATTGCCATGGCGCCGCGCACCAGGGCGCGCGTGTCGGAAGATTCATCGTCAGCGCCCCAGAGCGTCACGGTCAGGCTGCCGCCCACCGCCTGCAGCACCTGCAGCACTTGCGCCAGGGTGCTGGCACGCACCACCAGGCTGGACGGGCCAAACACTTCTTCGCGCAGCGCCGACCGTGCAATGAAACTGGCCGCATCCACCTGCGCCAGGAAAGGGCGCGGCGCCTCGGTGGTGCCGGCTTCGCGCAGCAGCGGGCTGGCACCGGCGCTCAGCATGTGCTCGACACCGGCATCAAACGCCTGCCGCATGCCGGGCGTCAGCATCGCATGCGGATTCTGGGCGGCCAGCGCTGTGCTCAGCAGCTGCACGAAGCCATCGCTTTCGGGACCGTCGATCAGCACGATCAGGCCGGGGCTGGTGCAGAACTGTCCGCAGCCCATGCCGATGGAGCCTGCCAGCGTCGCGGCCAGCTCGGCGCCCTTGCTGGCCAGCAGTGCGGGCAAAGCCACCACCGGGTTGGTGGAGCCCAGTTCGCCATAAAACGGGATCGGGCGCGGCCGTGCGTTGGCTTCCGCCTGCAGGGCCGCGCCACCCCGGGTCGAGCCGGTGAAGGCGCCCGCCGCGATCGCCGGGTGCCGGATCAGGCGCACACCCACATCCTTGCCGCTTCCCTGGACCATGCCAACCAGTCCCGCCGGCAGCCCTTGGGCCTTGAGAACCTTCTGAACCAGGTCCATCACCCGGTTGGACAGCAGCAGGTGTCCGTTATGGGCCTTGACCACCACCGGGCAGCCCGCCGCCAGCGCGGAGGCGGTGTCGCCGCCCAACACCGAGAACGCAAATGGAAAGTTGCTGGCCGAGAACATGGCGACCGGACCCAGCGGGACGCGCTGGCGCACCATGGCCGGATGGCCAGCGGGCGGGCCGCCGGCCACCGCCGGATCGTCCAGCACGTCAAACGGCGCGCCGCGCTCGGCCAGGCCTGCAAATCGCCGCAGCTGAAAGGCCGTGCGGTCCAGTTCGCCATTCAGGCGCGCGGTGCCGAGTCCGGTTTCCTGGTCGGCCAGTGCCACCAGGTCGGTGCGGTCGGATTCCAGGGCATCGGCCAGCCCGCGCAGCAGTGCCGCGCGCGCGGCGCCATTGCTGCATGACCAGTCGACAAAAGCTTCGCCCGCCGCATGGGCGCAGGCATCGATCTGCTCGGATGTGGAAGCCCACAAGGGCGCGCCCAGCGGTTCGCCGCTGCGGGCCATGAGTGATTGCAGTGTCTTCATAAAAATTCCATTTCAGGGGGTAACCCGACCAGCATAGTGAAATTCGGCCTGCTTGCCCCATGTGGGTGCGTGCAAGGGGCAGCGCGACAAGCTCCTGGACAGCGGGACAGCAGGCAGGCGCGTAGTTTACTGATGGGGCCGCTGGCGTCGTCAAACCCATGGCATTTTTCATTGTGCCGGGCCGTGCCCGGCATGCAGTGCAGCCAGGCCTTGGAATGCGCCGGGCAGCCGTCGCCAAGCCAACAGCTTGACCGGCCTGCACAGCCAAAAGGGTGTGTTTCAGCAGCACCCTTTTGGCCACGCCGCCCACCTGAAACTCAGGGCAGCTTCAAAAGCGCGCGCTACGGCGAAGCCGCCGGCGCC
>JAQGLT010000007.1 GCA_028292745.1 Polaromonas sp.
CGCCCAGGGCAGCGCGATCCCGCCGGCCGGCATGCCGGCGGCCACACCCCTGCCGCCTGCCACCGAGTCCATCGTCCAGATACTCGCGTATGCGGACCGGGTGCGGTCCATGTCCACGGCGGAGCTGAACCAGGAGGTGGGGCGGCTGGGCAATGCGTATGTGCCGGCCAACCAGGTGCAGCTGGCCCTGGTGCTCAGCCAGCTGCGCCAGACGCCCGAGCTGATACGCGCCCAGGAGGTGCTGACCCGGCTGCTGGCCAACCCCGATGCCGAGGCCGTGGCCCTGCATCCGCTGGCCCGCCTGCTGGCCGCCCGGTTTGGCGAGCAGCGTCGCCTGGAAGACCAGCTTGAAAAACAAAACCAGCAAACGCGCGAGGTGCAGCGCCGGCTCGACCAGACCAACGAAAGGCTGGAAGCGCTCAAGGCGATCGAGCGCAGCCTGACCAGCCGCCCGCCGCCGGCCCCTTCCGCTCCTGCTTCGCGGCCTCGCGCCGCCCCCGCGCCATGACCGACTCCACCGCTTCCCGCCCCGTGCCGGCCGCCCCCTATCTGCTGGTGGTCGATGACGATGCCGACATGCTGCGGCTGCTGACGATGCGCCTGACGGCCGCGGGCTACCGTGTCACGGCCGTCGGCTCGGCCGAAGCCGCGCTGACCGAACTCCAGCTCAGGCGGCCCCAGCTGGTCCTGAGCGACGTGCAGCTGCCGGGCAAGGACGGGCTGGCGCTGTTCGACGACATCCGCGCCCAGCATCCTTCGCTGCCGGTCATCCTGCTCACCGCGCACGGCACCATTCCCGATGCGGTGGAGGCCACCGAGCGCGGCGTGTTCACCTACCTGACCAAGCCTTTTGACGGCAAAGGCCTGCTCGACAAGATTGCCGAGGCGCTGTCGCTGAGCGCACCTGCCCATCCGGCCCAGCAGGGCAGCCTTGACGCCTGGCAAACCCGCATCATCAGCCGCTCCAGCCGCATGGCCGAGGCGCTGGCCGAAGCGCGCATGGTGGCGCATTCCGACGCCAGCGTGCTGCTGCGCGGCGAAAGCGGCACCGGCAAGGAGTTGCTGGCCCAGGCCATCCACCAGGCCAGCGCGCGCGCCAACAAGCCCTTCATTGCAGTGAACTGCGGCGCCATTCCCGAGGCGCTGCTTGAATCTGAACTGTTCGGCCATGTCAAGGGCGCCTTCACCGACGCGGTCAGCAACCACAAAGGGCTTTTCCTCGCCGCCGACGGCGGCACGCTGCTGCTCGACGAGATCGGGGACATGCCGCCGGCGCTGCAGGTCAAGCTGCTGCGGGTGCTGCAGGAGCGCGAAGTGCGGCCCGTCGGCGCCAGCCAGTCAATCCCGGTGGACGTTCGCATCATCTCGGCAACCCACCGCGACCTGGACGCGGCCATGGCCGCCGGCGATTTCCGCGCCGACCTGTACTACCGGCTCAATGTCGTGACCTTGACGCTGCCGCCGCTGTCCGAGCGCCGCGAGGACATTCCGCTGCTGGCCAACCATTTCCTGGTCACCCTGGCGGCCAAGTACAACAAGCGCCTGAGCGGCTTTGCGCCCGAGGCCCTGAAAGCCCTGGGCATGGCCGCCTGGCCGGGCAATGTGCGTCAGCTCTACAACGTGGTCGAGCAGGTCTGCGCCTTGTCGACCACGCCGCTGGTGCCGCTGGCGCTGGTGCAGCGCGCCCTGCGCTCGCCCAGCGTGCAGGTGCTGACGTTTGCCGAAGCCCGGCAGCGTTTTGAGCGGGACTACCTGGTGGGCCTGCTGAAACTGACCGACGGCAACGTCGCCGACGCCGCGCGGCTGGCCGACCGCAACCGCACCGAGTTTTACCGCCTGATGCAAAAGCACGGGCTTACCCCCGGGCATTTCAAGGCCGACGGCGCTTCCGTGCCTTCGCCTTGAGTCGCTCTCAGGCGACAACGCAAGTCATTGATTTAAAAGTGATTTTTTTATTGACAAAGAATGCTGTCGCTGTCAGGCGACAAATCACGCGATTTTTGACCGCAATGGGCATGCTTTTCCCGGAAAAATTCAAATAACGGCTCCAAGCTGTTGATTTAAAAGAATTTTTCCAAACTGGCACAGGGTTTGCCCTATCAAAGGGATGCAAGCCTTTTTCAGTTTTTTTCAACGCTTTGGCACATGCGCGCAGCGGCCCCGCTTTGCTGCCCTGGCCGCCATGGCCGCATTGGCGCTGACCCCCGCCCAGGCCCGTGCCTGGAGCCTGGACGATGTCGCCACCCTGGCCCAGCAGCGCGCCAAAACCCCGTTCAGGCCAGCCGCCCAGGCGGTTCCGGCCGAGCTGGCCAACATGGAATACGACGATTACCGCGACATCCGCTTCAAGCCGGAAAGCACGCTGTGGCGTGGGGACAAGCTGGCCTACGAAGCCAATTTTTTCCATGTCGGCCGTCACGGCGACGCGGTACGGGTCCATGAGATCACGCCGGCGGGCGTCAAGCCCTTGCGCTATGACCCGGCCCACTTCAACTTCGGCAAGAACAAGCTCTCGCCCAAGAGCTGGGGCGATCTGGGCTACGGCGGGGTGCGGGTGTTCAGCCACCTGAACACGCCGACCTACAAAGACGAGTTGATTGTCTTTTCAGGCGCCAGCTATTTCCGCGCCCTGGGTTCCGGGCAGCTGTACGGCCTGTCGGCACGCGGCCTGGCGGTCGACACGGCGGGCCCGGCGAAAGAGGAGTTTCCGCGCTTCACCGATTTCTGGCTGCAAAAACCCGCTGCCGAGGGCGGTCCGCTGACGATCTTCGCGCTGATGGATTCGGAGCGCATGACGGGCGCCTACCGGTTCGACGTCAAACCGGGCGAGCAGACCGTCACCGAAGTCCGTGCCCGAATCTTCATGCGGCCGAGCGACAAAGCTTTCACCACGCTGGGCCTGGCGGCGCTGACCAGCTTGTTCTTCTTTGGCGAGAACCAGCCCCGGCCGGGCGACTTCCGGCCTGAGGT
>JAQGLT010000027.1 GCA_028292745.1 Polaromonas sp.
GTCAACCTCATGGCGGGCATCGTGGCGTATTGCCTGCAACCTGTAAAACCTCGCATTGCACTGCTGGACTCTCGGGACTCGCTGGCTTGAACTGACCCTCTTTCTTATCCAAAACTCAGGTTATTAATAGCTAATAGCGCATGCCCTGTATGCGCCAGGGGCTAAAAAGCTTCGTTTTATCGAGTGCCAACGCGCTTCGGTGGCGTCGGTGACTGCGGACCGGCGGTTGGTCCGGCAGAAAGTATTAAAAATACATGGGCGGCTGGGCGGGGGCTCAGCCGGCCTCGCCCCGGTCCAGGGACCGCTGCTCGGTCCATTCCGGGGCAAAACGCGCTACCAGCGTCTGCATCAGCCGCCGCGCCCGGGCGGAATGGTCGCCGCCGAAATTGCACACATACACGTCCAGCGTCACCGCTTTCTTCTCGGGCCAGGTGTGCACGCAGACATGCGACTCGGCCAGCAGCACCGTGGCGGTGATGCCGCCCGGCCCTTGCCCGGTGGCCGGAAAAGTATGGAACAGCTGGCCGACTGCCTGCAGCCCGGCGGCCTGCACCGCGCCGACGCACCAGTCGCCCAGCTGTTGCGCGTCGGTCATCCACGCGGTCGCACAGCGGCAGTTGTAAAGGTCGGCAGTGAGGTGAAGGCCTTGCATGCCCTTACTTTAGACGATGCGCCAGCACGCCTTGCAAAAGCCGCCAGCGCATCCGGGGCGGCGCAGGCGGCCATTGAACCGGCTATTGCATCAGGCGCGGTCCGGCTTGGCGGGAGAGGAGATGTCTCCCAGGGACGCGGCCACGTCGGTCTCGTTGCCGGGGTCTTTGACGGCGATGTCGCCAATCGACAAAATGCCGATCAGGCCGCCCTGGGCATCGACCACCGGCATGCGGCGGATCTGGTTGTCCGCCATGCTTTGCAGCACCTCGTCAACATTGTCGTCCTCGCGAACGGTGCGCACGTTGGCGCTCATGACATCGGACAGCGTGGCGGTCGTGCTGTCCAGCCCCTGGGCCACGCCGCGCACCACAATGTCACGGTCGGTCACCATGCCGAGGAGCTGGTTGCCCTCGCACACCGGAATCACGCCGACATTGAGCGCTTCCATGGCCTGCGCGGCGGCGGCCAGGGTGTCGGTGGCGCGCATGCTGCGCACGTTACGGGTCATCACGTCGGAAACAGTGGTCATGAAACTTCCTTGGGTTGGGCCAGCGCGTTGCCGGGGTCGTTCGTAAGCGTAAAGCAGCTTTTTTTGCGCCCTGTGGTCTGCCTCGCAAGCTGGCGTAGGACGGCGGCGCCGAACCTTCCGCGCCGCGGCGCTCAGGCGGCCGCATCAAGGCTTTTCGGGCTCGGGGCTTTCTCGGTGAGCCCGCGCAGCAGCGTGCAGACGCGAGGCCAGCGCGTCGGCCTCCTGCAAGGCGTTTTGCGCCGCTTGCCGGTCGTTGGGCGCGCGTGCCTGCGCCAGCCGCCGCAAAATCGCCACTTTTTCCTGCAGGCTGCGCAAGCTGGCCCACAAGGACGCGTCGGTGGCCTCTTCCTGCGTGTAGGCCAGGCTGCGCAGGCTGAAGGCATGCCCGGTGTGGCAGCGGTAGCGCACCAGGCGCTTGCCGTTGAGCTCGAACAGCACGCCGCCGCAGTCAGGGCAGGTAAATGCCGAAGGCGTGCCGATGGTCCGCAGGGTCTCCATGGTGCGCGCTCCTGCGCTGACCTGGTGCACTTACTGAAGGGCCAGGGGGGAATCGACCATTTTTGACGGCGCCATGCGCCGCCGCGCCAGGCCATGCAGCAGCGGGCCCATGCTGAGCAGCGGCGCCACGTAGTCCACCTCGACGCTGTCCAGGGCACTTTGGGGCATGCTGGGGGCATGGGCATCGGCCGGGTCCTGCACGACAGCGGTGCCGCCGCATTCCTTGATGGCCCGCAGCCCGGCGCTGCCGTCGTCCAGCATGCCGGTCAGGATGACACCGGTCGCAAGCGGGCCATAGGCCAGCGCCGCCGAGCGAAACAGCGGGTCGATGGCGGGCCGGGCATGGTGTTCCTTGGAGCCGCGCGACAGGCGGATCACGCCGGCGTCGAGCAGCATGTGATGGTCCGCCGGCGCGATGTGAATCGTGCCGGGCGTGGGCACATCGCCATCCTGCGCCTGGACCGCCAGGTTCGGTCCGCACGTGCTGACGAGCTTGTCCAGCGCGCTGCGGTGCGCGCCGATATGGTGCACGAACAGGATGGGCGCCGGAAAATTCCGTGGCAGCGCAGCGGCCAGCGCAAGGATGGCGTTGACACCGCCCGCCGAGGCACCCATGACAATCACTTGCCGGACGGCGGGAAGGTTGGCGGCCATGGCGCTGCTCGGTGATTGAAAAAATCAATCTTGCGCAAAGCTCCGCTTGCCGGGTGTAGGCTTTTGGCGCACCGCTGCGTAAGGGCGTAAGGGCCCAAGGCGGTTTCATTGCGCACGCGGCGCCGGCGCTCAGGCTTCTGCGCGGTCGAGCATGCCTTCGAGCTCCGCCAGGTCCATCGGCTTGGTCATGTGCCGGTCGAAGCCGGCTTCGAGTGACTGGCGCCGGTCGTCCTCGCTGCCCCAGCCGGTGACGGCGACCAGCAGGGTGCGCCTGAATTTCGGATCGGCCCTCAGCTGGCGGGCCACTTCATAGCCGGTCTTGCCGGGCATGCCGATGTCCAGCAGGATCAGGTCGGGCCCGAAGCGGCAGGCCGCCTCGTAGACCTGCGCGCCGTCGTAGGTGGTCAGGGCTTCATGGCCCATCATCGACAGCACGGCGGCCAGCGTATCGGCCGCATCGACGTTGTCGTCGGCCACCAGCACCTTGAGCGCGTGCCGGCCGTCCGCGCCGGCAGGCTCGGGCGGCGAGTCTGGCGCCTTGGCGGCGGTCTGCAGCAGGCACGGCAGCCGCATCGTGAAGGTGCTGCCCAGGTTGGCCCCGGCAGACGCGGCCGTGACGGTGCCGCCATGCAGCTCCACCAGGCTGCGGACCAGGTACAGCCCGATGCCCAGCCCGCCTTGCGAACGGTCCAGGGTGCGGCCGACCTGGGTGAACAGCGCGAACACCGTGTCGAGCATCTCCGCCGGAATGCCGACGCCGCTGTCGGCGACTTCGAGCACCGCCACATCCTCCTCCTGCCAGGCGGACAGGCGGATCTGGCCGCCTTCGGGCGTGTACTTGGCCGCATTGTTCAGCAGGTTGCCCAGCGCCTGGGCCAGCCGGGTGGCGTCCGCCATCAGGTGGACATCGTCCGACGGCAGGGCCATGCGCAGATGGTGATGGCGCGCCTCGATGGCCGGGCGGCTCAGTTCCACCGCCGTCTCGATCACCGTTGACAGGCCGGCAAGGCCGGTCTCCAGGCGGATCTTGCCGCTGTTGATGCGCGAGATGTCAAGCAGGTCGTCGATCAGCCGGATCATGTGCACCAGCTGGCGCTCCATGGTGTCCCTGGCGCGCTGGGAGGCCGGCCCGTTCACCTTGTCTTTTCGCAGGATTTCCAGGCTGGTGCGGATGGGCGCCAGCGGATTGCGCAGCTCATGGGCCAGCGTGGCCAAAAACTCGTCCTTGGCCCGGTTGGTGTCGTGCAGCACCTGCTCGGCCCGCTTGCGCTCGGTCACGTCGATCATCGAGCCGGCCATGCGAAAAGCGCGGCCCGCGTCGTCCCGCAGGGCCATGCCGGCGATATAAAACCAGTGCCAGCTGCCCGACTTCAGGCGCATCCTGCATTCGACATGGTAAGGCTTGTCCTCGGCGAGGTGGGCGCGCAGCGCGTCGCGCACCACTGCGATGTCGTCTTCGTGGAGCACGGTCTTGACCGAGGAAGACAGGTTGGGGAACTCGTCATCGCCGTAGCCCAGCAGGGCCTTGAACCGGGGCGAGAAAAAGGTGGTGTCGGCCGTCAGGTCCCAGTCCCACAGGCCGGCGCTGGAGCCGCGCACGGCCAGCTGGTAGCGCTCGTCGCTTTCGCGCAATGCATGGTTGGCCTGCTCCAGGGTGGCCGCGCGCATGCCCAGCTCGTCGAGCATGGCATTGAACAAGTCCACCAGCGTGCCGATCTCGTCGTTGCTGCTCTTGGGCGCCCGCAGGCTGAAATCGCGGCGGTGCAGGATTTGCCGGGCCACGTCGCTCACGGCCACCAGCGGCCCGGTGAGCGCCTTCTGCAGCCGGTTGGACAGCAGCAGCGCCGCAGCCAGGCTGCTGGTGAGAACGAGCGCCAGCACGCCGATGTATTCCAGCGCCCGCACCAGCAGCTCATGGCGCGCCACCAGGTAGAGCATGCCGATCTGCTCGTGCCTGGAAAAAACGGGTTGCCAGACCTGCACCGAGTCCCATCCGGCATGCACGCCCTTGGGCTGGATCTTGTCGGGAATCGCCGCGGGGGAGGGTTCGGTCGGGGAAAACACCGCAAACAGCTTGCCGTTCGCGTCAAAAAGCGCGGCCGCGGCGACGCTGCTCTTGGCGCGCAGCACGCTCAGGTTTTCAGCCGCCACCTTTTTGTCATCGAACACCAGCGCCGAGCTGCTGACCAGCCCGATGATGTCGGCCTGCGTGACCAGGTCTTTTTCAACCCGATGCAGCTGGCTGCGCAGGTCAATCGCCACCAGTGCGCCACCCGCGAACAGCAGCGCCACCAGGGTGGTGGCCACCAGGATGAAGTTGAGTTTCTCGGGAATCGACCGATCGGCCAGCCGCTTCATGGCGTGTTCCCCTCGACATCCTGCGCCACCGCCAGCAGCCGGGAACTCAGCTTGAGGGAACGCGCTTCCGCGGACGTCAGCGAGACGGAAAAACGCACGCGTCCGGCGGCCGTGGAAAAGTTGATGAGGCTGCCCAGGCGCAGGGCGCCGGCCTGATCCGTCACCACCAGCACCGGCCCGGTGGCCGCGGCGATGGCCTCGCGCAGGCGCGGCTCCCGCTGCTGGCCCAGAAACAGCACATGCAGGCCGGCAGGCACATCGGTGCCGCTGATGCGCACCACCTTGACCGGCTGGCTGCCCAGGGGACGGCTGGCGGCAAGCTGCTCCAAGTCGGCGGCCACCGCCTCGTCGCCGGCGATGCCGATCACCAGCGGCGCGTCGGGCCGTCCGAATGCGGTGGCGGGCCATTCGACAAAAGAGGCGAATTTAAAGAGAAAGGCCGCCTTGACGCTGCTTTCCCGCAAAATTTGCGCCGATTGTGCGGCGCTGGGCGCAGCCAGGCAAAAGGGCGCCAGGCACAGCGCCGCAAACAGATGCAGGCGGAGGAAAAGGAGGCGCCACATGGCTATGCATGCCCCTAGAGTTGCCAGACGGCTTTGAGCAGCACGCGGCGCTCGATCTGGCTGGCCACGCCCAGCGCGTTGAACTCGACATGCTGCCCGTCAAGCAGGTTCTGGCCCAGCAATGACAGCTCCAGCGTCGGGCTGACCCGCCAGGCCAGCCGGGCATCGACGGCCGTGTAGGCCGCCACGGCGGGCGACGGCAGGGCGCCGACATGCCGCACGATCAGGTCGAACTCGCCGCGCGAACCCAGGTTCAGGCTAGAGCGCAGGTTCCACTGGCCCTGGGGGTCGTTGCCCAGGTTGGAAATGGAAAAGGCATCGGCCGCGCCCGAGGAAAACCGCAGGTGCTTGCGCATTCCGGTATAGCCTGCGGCCAGGCGCCAGTCGGGGTTGACCTGCCACTGGACCCAGGTTTCCAGGCCCTGGCCCGGTCCCTCGATCTGGTTCTCGACGGTGGTTGGAATGCGGCCCGGAATGCCGGCGCGCAGCCCTTTGTAATACTGGCGAAAAGCGGTCACCGCGTACGTCACGTCGGCTTGCAGCTGCCCCCGGTGGCCGAGTTCGAGCACATTGGCCGTTTCCGACTGGAAATTGCTTCCGCCGGCGATCAGGAACGGCGCCCTGGCCGGGAGGTAGAAGTCCCGGTCGATGCGCGAGGGCGCCCGCACGGCGCGCGAGGCGCCCATCCAGCTCATGTGCCGGGGCGAATGCTGAAAAGCCAGCCGGGCCGAGGGAAGGAATTCCACGCCGGTGTAGCTGTTGCGCTCGGCCTTGGCGCCCACGGTGAGCTTCCAGCGATCGGACAGGTCCACCTGATGCTGCACGAACACATTGGCCCACGACAGCAGCCGCTCGGGCGGCGCGAAAAGCACCAGGGCCGTTGTTTGGTTGGCATCGCGCGCGCGGCGGTAGCCGGCGCCCCAGAGCAGCTGCTGGCCTGGCGGCATCGCCGGCTCGTGCGTGAATTGCAGGTCCACGCTGGCCACACTGTTGCGCAGCACCGTGGTTTCGTCGCGCTCCGCCGTGTCGTAATAGGCCTGCAGCCTGTAGGGAGAGCCGTTGGCAAAGCGGCTGCTCCAGCTGGCCAGCAGGTTGCCGCCGCGCAGCCGGGGCGCCAGGCCGCTCGACGGATAGTCGCCGCCCCGGTAGGCATCGCCCTGCACGGTGAGCCGCGAGGGGCCTGCTTCCCAGTCGGCGCGAAAGCCCACCTGGCGGCGGCTGTCGCCATCGTTTCGCGACGCGCCACTGCCCAGGCGGGTATGGTCCCGGTCATCGGCCAGCCCATACAGGCGCAGGTGCCCGGTTTCGCCCAGCGCGCCGCCCCAGCGCACGGCCGCCCGGCCGCCCGGCGCCGAGCGCACCACCGACACCAGCGTGCCCTGGGTGGCCGCCGCATCGCGCGTGATCACGTTGATGACGCCATTGACGGCATTGGCGCCCCAGAGCGTGCCGCCCGGACCGCTGATCACCTCGATCCGCTCGACGTCGTCCAGCATCACCGCGTTGGCGTCCCAGAACACGCCCGAAAACAGGGTGGAGTAGACGCTGCGGCCGTCAATCAGCACCAGCAGCTTGTTGGCGATGTCGTTGTTGAAGCCGCGCGCGCTGATGGCATAACGGCCCGCGCTGACCTGCGCCACCTGCAGGTTGGGCGCCAGGCGCAGGGCCTCGGGCAGGGTGGTGGCGGCGGAGCGCCGGATGTCGTCGTGGGTGATGACGAAAACCGAACTCGCCGCGTTTTGCAGCGGCTCGGCCCGGCCGGACACCGAGGTCACCTGAATCTCGCTCAGCTGCTCCAGGCTGAGGTCGGCCAGGCTGGCGATCGGCAGCGAGGCGATGGCCCCGGCCAGCGGGGCGGTGAATGCCAGCGCAAGAACAACCAAAAATTTCAGGTGGCTAGACGTTTTCACCAGGTTGTTCTCATAAGTTGGGATGGGTAGCTAGTTTAGGGGATACCTCATGCGCTGGGGGGAGGGATTTCAGCCGTGCATGAGCCGGCCGCCGGCACCATGTCAGGCCTGCAGGAAACGGCCACGCAGGTAGGCCCTGATTTTTTCCGAGTCGTAAAGCCACTGGCTGTTGCCGGCCGAATCGGTGATCCGGAGGCAGGGCACCTTGGCCTGCCCGCCGTGCTGCGCCAGCGCCTGCCGGTCAGGGCCGTCGCGCTGCGCGTCGAGGCGCTTGATTTTGAGCGACAGGCGGCTGATTTCCTGCCGCACCTTGATGCAGAAAGGGCAGGTCTTGTACTGGTACAGCACCAGCGACTCGCACTGCCGGTCCACGCTTTGCTGCGCCGCCGGGGGACGGCTCAGGCCCCGGGGCCGGGTGAGCGTTTCCTGGAGCAGCATCAGCGGGCCGAGGACGATGCGCAGGGTTTTGAAGAAGAAGCGGATAAAAATTTTCATGGGCAATTTTAAGGGCGGCGCCAGCGCTGTCAAACCTCGGCACTTGCTATGAAATAAGTAGCTGCCTGCGCAGACAGGACGTGCGCTAAAGGCCTGAATGACTGAAAATCCATGCGGCACGCGTTGCGACGGGCCCGCTGGACTTCACCCGCGCATCAGGGCCTCGATCTCCGCGGCCTTGACCGGCACGCCGCGCGTCAGCAATTCGCAGCCCCCGGCGGTGACCAGCGCATCGTCCTCGATGCGGATGCCGATGTCCCAGAATTTCTTCGGCACGCCCTTGGCCGGCCGCACGTAGAGGCCGGGCTCGATGGTCAGCACCATGCCGGGCTTAAGGATGCGCGAGGGCTTGCGCATCACCGTCTGGCCCAGGGCGTCTTTTTCCTCGCGGGGCTGGCTGCCGGGCTCGGTGTAGTCGCCGCAGTCGTGCACGTCCATGCCCATCCAGTGGCCGGTGCGGTGCATGTAGAACTGCCGGTACGCGCCCGAGGCGAGCACGTCGTCGGCATTGCCGTGCCTGGCCCTGGGCAGCAGGCCGGTGTCGAGCATGCCTTCGACGAGGACGCGGGTGGCGGCGTCGTGCGGGTCGGTGAAGCGCTGGCCGGGGCGGGTCGCGGCGATGGCCGCTTCCTGCGACGCCTGCACGATGTCGTACAGCACGCGCTGGGCCGGCGTGAACCGGCCGTCGGCCGGAAAGGTGCGGGTGATGTCGCTGGCGTAGCCGTCCAGCTCGCAGCCCGCGTCGATCAGGCACAGCTGGCCGGGCCGCAGTTCGGCGTCGCCGGCGCGGTAGTGCAGGATGCAGGCGTTCGCCCCGGCCGCGACGATGCTGGTGTAGGCCGGAAACTGCGCGCCGCTGCGGCGGAACTCGTGCAGCAGCTCGGCCTCCAGGTGGTATTCGCGCAGGTCGGCACTTGCGCGCAGCATCGCAGCGGAAGTCTGCATGGCGCGCACGTGGGCGGCAGCCGAAATGCCGCCGGCGCGCCGCAGGATGCCGGTTTCATGGCGGTCCTTGACCAGCCGCATCTCGTCGAGCAGCTTGCACAGGTCGTGCTGGCTATGCGGGCATTCGGCGCCAAGGCGCACCCGCGCCCGCACCTTGCCCAGCCAGCCATCGACCTGGGTTTCCAGGCCCTTGTGGGTAGCGAATGGAAACCACACCGCTTGCTGCCCGGCCAGCAGTTCGGGCATTTTTTCGTCCAGCGTGTCGGCGCTGAACGCCGCGTCCACGCCGAGCTGCGCCGGCGCCGCCTCGGGCCCCAGGCGGATGCCGTCCCAGATTTCGCGCTCGATGTCCTTGGGCTGGCAAAACAGCGTGCTTTTGACGGCGTTGCCCCTGGCCTCGATCACCAGCCAGGCGCCGGGCTCGCTGAAGCCGGTCAGGTAATAAAAATAACTGTCGTGGCGGTAGGGAAAGTCGCTGTCGCGGTTGCGCGGCTGCTCCGGCGCGGTGGGCAGCACGGCCATGCCGCCGCCCGCCGCTTTCAGGGCGCGGCCAATGGCGGCGCGGCGTTTGGCGTAAACGGCCCAGGGGTTCGGTACAGGTCGCATGTGCGTGGGGCTTTCAGGAAACGAGGGGTTGGTTGAGTTCGGCCAGCCGGGCCGGCGTGCCGACGTCGGTCCAGGCGCCCGGGTACAGCTCGGCGCTGACCTGCTGCTGGTCCATGGCCGTGCGCAGCAGCGGGGCCAGCGCAATCGCCAGGCCCTGCGGGTTGCCAAAGGGCAGGGCGTCGAACAGTTCGCGCCGGTACAGGCCGATGGCGCTGAAGGTGTGGCGCGGCGCGGCGTCGCCGGCGGGCAGGTTGCGCGCCAGGCCGTCATCGCCGAGGCCGAAGTCGCCGCCCGGGTTGTGCGCCGGGTTGGGCACCAGCCACAGGTGGGCGAGCTTGCCGCTGGCGATGAAGCGCTGCACGGCCGCCGGCGAGAACGCGAAGTCCGGCACGAACACATCGCCGGCCAGCACCCAGAAGACCTCGCCCAGCAGGGGCAGCGCCCGCGCGATGCCGCCGGCCGTTTCGAGGGCGTAGCCAAAGTCATCGCCTTCATGCGAGTATGAAATTGATAGCTGCTCATGCCCGTCCTTCGTGCGCTGGAGGGCAAAATGGCTTGAAATCTGCTCGCCCAGCCAGGCGGTGTTGATCACCAGCTCGTGAAAGCCGCCGCGCGCCAGCGCTTCGACGTGCCAGTCCGCCAGCGCCTTGCCGCGCACCTCAAGCAGCGGCTTGGGGCGGTGGTCGGTCAGCGGCCGCATGCGCTCGCCGCGTCCGGCGGCCAGGATCATGGCTTTGACGGGCGGCGTCATCTGCAGGCTCCCCGGCGCGGTTGAAAACGTCCGGGGGGAAAGGCCGGAAAAGGACCAGGAAAAGGGCCGGCCGAGGTGTGCTGTGTTTGCATGGACACGACTTTAGAGCATTTGCCGCCAGCCGGGCGGCAGGCGGCGCAAAGCGGGCGGCGCTGCAGCGGCCGTTAAAATGCCGGATTACCCCGACTACCGAACCCTTCCGGAGCTTTGCCTGATGGCCAAAAACGAAATGATGGCGAATGCGATACGCGCACTCGCAATGGACGCCGTACAACAAGCCAATTCGGGTCACCCCGGCGCCCCCATGGGCATGGCCGACATGGCCGTCGCGCTCTGGGGCGAGCACCTGCAGCACAACCCCGCCAACCCGCACTGGATGGACCGCGACCGCTTCGTGCTGAGCAACGGCCATGCGTCGATGCTGATCTATTCGGTGCTGCACCTGACCGGCTACAACCTGCCGATTGACGAGCTCAAGAACTTCCGCCAGCTGCACAGCAAGACCCCCGGCCACCCCGAAGTCGAAGTCACCCCCGGCATTGAAACCACCACCGGCCCGCTCGGCCAGGGCATCACCAACGCGGTCGGCATGGCGCTGGCCGAAAAGCTGCTGGCCAGGGAATTCAACCGCCAGGGCGGCAAGGTTGACCACACCATCGTCGATCACCGCACCTATGTCTTCCTGGGCGACGGCTGCCTGATGGAAGGCATCAGCCACGAGGCCATCGCGCTGGCCGGTGCCTGGCGCCTGAACAAGCTGATCGCGCTGTACGACGACAACGGCATCTCGATTGACGGCCAGGTCGCGCCCTGGTTCATCGACAACACGCCGCAGCGCTTCACGGCCTGCGGCTGGAACGTGATCGACGCGGTGGACGGCCACGATGCGCAGGCCGTTTCGGCCGCGATTGAAAAAGCCCGGGCCAGCACCGACAAGCCGACGCTGATCGTCTGCAAGACGCACATCGGCAAGGGCTCGCCGAACCGCGCCAACACCTCCAAGGCGCACGGCGAGCCGCTGGGCGCCGAGGAAATCGGCCTGACCCGCACCGCGCTGAACTGGCCGCACACGGCGTTCGAGCTGCCCAAGGAAACCTACGCCGCCTGGGACGGCAAGCTCAAGGGCCGCAAGCTCGAAGCCGCCTGGGACAAGAAATTCGCCGCCTACAAAAAGGCCTACCCCGAGCTGGCCGCCGAGTTCGAGCGCCGCATGCGGGGCGAACTGCCGAAAAGCTTTTCGCAACTGGCCGTCGACACCGTCGTGAGCGCCCACACCAAGGCCGAAACCGTGGCCTCGCGCAAGGCCTCGCAGCTGGCGCTGGAAGCCTTCACCGCCGGCCTGCCCGAGCTGCTCGGCGGCTCGGCCGACCTGACCGGCTCGAACCTGACCAACACCCAGTCCACCCCCATCCTGCGCTTCGATGCCAAGGGCGACGTGGTGCAGCTCGAAGCGGCCAACGGCAGCCTGGTCGGCGGGCGCCACATCAACTACGGCGTGCGCGAGTTCGGCATGGCCGCCATCATGAACGGCGTGGCGCTGCACGGCGGCTTCATTCCCTACGGCGGCACGTTTCTGACCTTCAGCGACTACAGCCGCAACGCCATCCGCATGGCCGCGCTGATGAAGCTGCGCGTGGTGCATGTGTTCACCCACGACTCCATCGGCCTGGGCGAGGACGGCCCGACGCACCAGTCGATCGAGCATGC
>JAQGLT010000051.1 GCA_028292745.1 Polaromonas sp.
CTGCGAAGCCGCCGGCGCCGGCGCGCTTGCCGCAGTGGCAGAAGGCGTTGTCACGCCCGCCGCGTCCGGCGCCTGAACTGGCGCAGGCGCGGGCATGGCGGGCGCTGCCGGCGCGGCCGAGGTGGCAGCCGCAGATGCCGGCGCCGGTGCCGCTGCAGGCCCTGGCATGACAGGGGTTGCGGGCGTGGCCGCCGGCATGCTGATGGAGGCGGGCGCCTGGGCCGGTACAGCCGGCGCGGCCTGCGCCGTCCCGCCATGGAACTTCATCATCAGCGGCACGATCAGCAGCGCCACGATGTTGATGATCTTGATCAAGGGGTTGATCGCCGGGCCCGCCGTGTCCTTGTACGGGTCGCCCACCGTGTCGCCGGTCACCGCCGCCTTGTGCGCCTCCGAGCCCTTGCCGCCGTGGTGGCCGTCTTCAATGTATTTTTTGGCGTTGTCCCAGGCGCCGCCGCCGGTGCACATCGAAATCGCCACGAACAGGCCGGTGACGATGGTGCCCATCAGCAGGCCGCCCAATGCCTTGGGGCCCAGCAGCAGGCCGACCAGGATAGGCACCACCACGGGCAGAAGCGACGGAATGATCATTTCCTTGATGGCCGCCGTGGTCAGCATGTCCACCGCGCGGCCGTATTCGGGCTTGGCCGTGCCTGCCATGATGCCGGGAATTTCCTTGAACTGGCGGCGCACTTCCACCACCACCGCGCCCGCAGCGCGGCCCACGGCCTCCATCGCCATCGCGCCGAACAGGTAGGGGATCAGCCCGCCGATGAACAGGCCGACGATGACCATCGGGTCGGAGAGGTCAAAGCTGATGGCGCGGCCATAGCCTTCCAGCTTGTGGGTGTAGTCGGCGAACAGCACCAGCGCGGCCAGGCCGGCCGAGCCGATGGCGTAGCCCTTGGTCACGGCCTTGGTGGTGTTGCCCACGGCGTCGAGCGGGTCGGTCACGGCGCGCACCTCGGGCGGCATGTCGGCCATCTCGGCGATGCCGCCGGCGTTGTCGGTGATGGGGCCGTAGGCGTCCAGCGCCACCACGATGCCGGCCATGCTCAGCATGGCGGTCGCGGCAATCGCAATGCCGTACAGGCCCGCCAGGTTGAACGACACCAGGATGGCGATGCAGACAAAGATCACCGGCCAGGCGGTCGAGCGCATCGACACGCCCAGGCCGGCGATGATGTTGGTGCCGTGGCCGGTGGTCGAGGCTTGCGCGATGTGCTTGACCGGCGGGTACTGGGTGCCGGTGTAGTACTCGGTCACCCAGACCAGCGCGGCCGTCAGCACCAGGCCGACGGCGCAGGCGCCGAACAGCTTCATCTGGCTGCCGCTGGCGGCCACGGCGTTGTCGGGCATCAGCCACAGCGTGACGAAGTAAAAGGCCACCAGCGACAGCAGGCCCGCCACGGCCAGGCCCTTGTACAGCGCCGGCATCACGTTGGTCATGCCGGGCGAGGCCTTGACGAAAAAGCAGCCGATGATGGACGCGATGATCGAGACGGCGCCCAGCGCCAGGGGGTAGACCACGGCGTTCATCGGGCTGCCACTCACCAGCAACGCACCCAGCACCATGGTGGCGATCAGCGTGACCGCATAGGTTTCAAACAGGTCGGCCGCCATGCCGGCGCAGTCGCCGACGTTGTCGCCCACGTTGTCGGCAATGACCGCCGGGTTGCGCGGGTCATCCTCTGGAATGCCGGCCTCGACCTTGCCCACCAGGTCGGCGCCCACGTCGGCGCCCTTGGTGAAAATGCCGCCGCCCAGCCGCGCGAAGATCGAAATCAGCGACGAGCCGAAGGCAAAGCCGATCAGCGGATTGAGCAGGTCGGCCAGCCGGGCGGTCGGCGTGTAGTTGCCGTTGCCGACCAGAAACCAGAAAAACCCGGTTACGCCCAGCAGCCCCAGCCCCACCACCAGCATGCCGGTGATGGCCCCGCCGCGAAAGGCGACGTCCAGCGCCGGGCCAATGCCGCGCGTGGCGGCCTGCGCGGTTCGCACATTGGCGCGCACCGAGACATTCATGCCGATGAACCCGCAGGCGCCCGACAGCAACGCGCCGACCACAAAGCCGATGGCGGTGGTGGCGTCCAGAAAAATACCGATCAGCACCGCCAGAATGACGCCTACGATGGCAATGGTTTTGTACTGCCGCGCCAGATAGGCGGCCGCGCCGGTCTGGATGGCGGCCGAGATCTCCTGCATCCGGACATTGCCGGCATCCTGAGAAAGAATCCATCCGCGGGCCCAAAAGCCGTATCCCACTGCGGCCAGACCGCACACGAGCGCCAGAAAAAGCGCTGCCGAGTTACCCGTCATAAATACCTCCTACGTTGTTGTTGTAGACAAGGGCGCCACGCAAGCGGACCCCGCTGCGTTGCTTCCTCGTAGGCGTGGGGGCGACTCAACGATTGGCCAACTGGAGAAATTAAACGCGAAAACACACGGTGTTGGCAACCCGTAAGGTCGGCATCAGTAAAATGGGGCCAGCTGCCGTCCGCTTCACGGGCTCGTCTGGTTGCACGTTGAGCCCCGTTCTGGCAAGCGGAACAGGCCAGCGGCCCGACTGGCACACGGTTTGTTTTTATCAACCTCCCCCTCACTACGCAATCGACCATGTCCCTGCACAAAGTTTCTCCAGGCAAAAACGCGCCCGACTCATTCAATGTGATCATCGAAATCCCGATGAACGCCGACCCGGTGAAATACGAGGTGGACAAGGAATCGGGCGCGATCTTCGTGGACCGGTTCATGAGCACGTCCATGCACTACCCGACCAACTACGGCTATGTACCCCAGACCCTGAGCGGCGACGGCGACCCGGTCGATGTGCTGGTGATCACCCCCGTGCCGCTGATTTCTGGCGTGGTGGTGACGTGCCGCGTCATCGGCATCCTGAAAATGACCGACGAGGCAGGCGAGGATGGCAAGGTGCTGGCCGTGCCGATCGACAAGAAGTGCGCCCTCTACAGCCACTGGCAAAAGCCGGAGGACATGAACCCGTTGCGCCTGAAAACCATTGCCCACTTTTTCGAGCACTACAAGGACCTTGAAGAAGGCAAGTGGGTCAAGATCGAAGGCTGGGAAGGCCCTGAAGCCGCCAAGAAGGAAATCACCGACGGCATTGCCAACTATGCCAAGTCGAACCTGGCGGACAGCTGAATAAATTAATCAGGTCTTTTTAATCAGGTCTTTTAATGCTCCAGCGCAGGCTGGACATCACAGTTTGCTACTAAATAAATAGCTTATTAGTAGCAATTTACCTACATGTCAACCCGTAAGCGCTTGCAGTAAAAACTGCAAGCGCTTTTTTAATGTGTCGCACTTTCAGCGGCTGGTGAAGGCCTGTTGTGCCTATCACGATTTAGCGCCGTCAATTCCCCTGTGCCTCTCAGTCCGTGCTGTGCGGAGCCGGGTGGTCGGCGCTGGCTGCCGAGCCATCCTGGCGCTTTTCGGTCATTTTTTCTTGAGGGCCAGGCGATGTGTCGCCGGCCTTGGAGGGTTGGCCGGGCGTGAAACTGTCCGCGCCGCCCAGGTTGTCGACCCCGCCGCTGGTGGTGGGCCGCGATCCTTCGCCGCTGGTGCTGGTTTGGGTGCTGTCGGTCATGAAAAGATCCTTATCCAATTGAACGCATTGAACTTTGTCAGGGAGGGTCATGGTCATGCAATGGGTGCCTGCCTTTTGTAGTCCGACTGCGACGGGGGCTGTACGCACTTCTTGCAGCCTTGCCGGTCAGAGAACCAATGCTTTGCACCCAGCAGGACTAACAACATTGAGGAATACGTCAAGGTTCAAAAATGGGGTGAATCCCTGAATACTGATTGCGGCAAGCAATGCCTCTGGCCGTAAAGGCAAGTAAAAACGCATTTTTCTAAATGATTGGCGTTTTTCTGATGGCAGAAGGTTGCAAAGTCTTGTAACAACCCTTTTCTCAGACCAGAATGTTCCTTAATCCATTTCAAGCCGTGCAATATCGGTTTGCCAACGCGACAGACATTTCAGCGGCTTGACAGCGCTACGATTCAGTCCCACTACAGAGCGGTTTAATTAAATTATGTCCGATCAGCTTGACGTTTCCACTGATTTCGAAGAGCCCGCCGACTTGTCTATAAGTCCGCTTAACTTTCCCGTGGTGGGCATGGGCGCGTCAGCGGGCGGGCTTGGCGCCTTGCTGCGTTTCTTCGAGCAGATGCCGGCCAGCAACGGGATGGCCTTCGTGGTCATTCTTCACCTGTCGCCCAACCACGAAAGCAGTGCCGCCGAGATTTTGCAGCGGGTCACCAAAATGCCGGTCGTCCAGGTGCACGGCACCACGCCCATCGAGCCCGACCATGTCTACGTCATCCCGCCGAATCACGATCTGGCAATGAACGCAGGGGATTTGCAGCTGTCCGAATCGCACCGCGTCAATGGCATTCATACGTCGATTGACCTGTTTTTTCGCACGCTGGCCCAGGTTCACCAGGAAAGGGCCATTGCTATTGTGCTGTCGGGCACCGGTACCGACGGCGCTGCCGGGCTGGCACGCGTGAAGGAAGAGGGTGGTGTCACGCTGGTCCAGACGCCTGGCGATGCCGAATACGACGGCATGCCCCAAATGGCGATAGCCACTGGCATGGTCGATTTTGTTTTGAACGTGGTTGAAATGCCACAGCGTCTGCTGGCCTTGTGGGCCAACGCCAGCCGTATCACCCTGCCCAAAGAAACAGACCCGCAGTTGCGCGTCCTGCCGCTGGACAGCGCAGATGCCGCCAAGCAGGCCGAAGAGGCCTTGCGCGATATTCTGGCGCTGCTGCGCACTTACTGCCACAACGATTTCCGGCATTACAAGCGCGCGACCGTGCTGCGCCGAATCGAACGCCGCCTGCAGGTCAACTCGCTGCCTGACCTGGCGGCGTACCGCGATTTTCTGCGTGACCATCCCGCCGAAGCCAAGCCGCTGCTGCAGGACATGCTGATCAGCGTCACCAATTTTTTCCGTGACCGCTATGCGTTTGAAGCCCTTGAGAGCGCGGTGCTGCCCACTTTGATGGTGGACCGGCCGCAGGACGAGCCGTTTCGTGCCTGGGTAGTGGGCTGCGCGACCGGTGAAGAGGCTTATTCCATCGCCATGCTTTTGCGCGAACAACTGGATGCACACCGCTCCAGCGCTGAAATGCAGGTTTTCGCTACCGACATCGATGAGGGGGCCATCAGTGTGGGGCGCAATGGGAAATACCAGCCCTTTGTCAAGGCCGACGTGTCGCCCGGTCGGCTGCACCGATTCTTCACGCTGGAGCAAGACCAGCTTCGGGTGATCAAGTCGCTGCGCGACAAAGTTCTTTTTGCGCGGCACAACGTGCTGCGTGACCCGCCTTTTTCCCGGCTGGATCTGGTGTGCTGCCGCAACCTGCTGATCTACCTTGACAGGGACGCGCAATCCAGGGTGCTGGAAATGTTTCGCTTTGCGCTCAAACCTGGGGGATACCTGTTTCTGGGGAGTTCCGAGTCGACCGAAGCCGCACCCAACCTGTTTACGGCTGTCGATAAGAAAAACCGTATCTACAAAATCAATCCGTCGGCGCATTCAACACGTCACCTGCCTTTGCTGATGAGCATGCCCACCAAGCGCAGGGCTTTGCCGCCGCTCAGCCAGAACCGGCGTGCGTCCGATCTGCCATCGTTCGCGGAACTGCATCGCAAATTCATCGATCAGGTCATCTCGCCCAGCGTGCTGATCGATGCCCAGCATGAGGTTTTGCATCTGTCGGAAAACGCCGGCAAATTCCTGCTTCCCGGCAGTGGGACGCCCTCCCTGAACTTGCTGGCCAACGTGCAGGCCGAACTCAGAACAGAGCTTCGCACCGCGCTGTTTCAGACAGCCCAGTCTGGCCGGCCTGCGCAAACCGATGCCGTGTCGGTTTATCGGGGCAACACGCCGGTGTGCGTGCAGATGACCGCGCACTATTTTGGCGAAATTGGCAATCCGACCGGTGTGACACTGGTCATGTTCGCGGAAGTACCCGAAAAGCCCCGGGAAGTGCTGCTGGACAGCACCGAGCCGGCGCATCTGCGAAGAATCAATGAGCTTGAAGGCGAAATCAAGCTGCTCAAGCTGCACTTGCAGGAAACGGTTGAGCAAGCGGAGCACTCGACAGAAGATTTGCGCGCATCCAATGAAGAGCTGCAAGCCATCAACGAAGAATTGCGTTCGGCCAGCGAAGAGCTTGAAACCAGCAAGGAGGAGCTTCAGTCCATTAATGAAGAGCTGACGACGGTGAACTACCAGCTCAAGGTCAAGGTCGAGGAAACCAGCAAGATCAACGACGACCTGCAAAACCTCATCACCTCAACCGACATTGCCACGGTCTTCATCGACATGGGGCTGCGCATCAAGCGCTTTACCCCGCAGGCAGCAAATGTTTTCAACCTGATACCGGCCGACATCAACCGCTCGCTGCTCGACATTACCCACAGGCTCGACTACGAATCGATGGCCGATGACACCATTGGCATGCTCAAAACATTGACCCTGGTGGAGCGGCATGTCAGCAGCAGCGACGGCAAGCATTATCTAGCCCGCATCCGCCCTTACCGCACCACTGACGATCGGATCGACGGGGCCGTGCTGACGTTTGTCGACGTCACGGCACTGCGTCAGGCCGAAGAAAAACTGCGTGCCGGCGAGAAGCGGCTGCGCATCGCCGCCGAAACCACGCGGGACTACGCCATTTTGACAATTGACGAGGAGGGTCTCATCACCAGCTGGAACGCTGGCGCCAAGCGTATTTTTGGCTACGAAGAAAAGGACGTGGTGGGCCAGGACTTTTCAATGCTTTTTACAGCCGAGGACCGCGCTGCTGGGGTGCCCGAGGAAGAGCTTCGCTGCGCCCGCGAGGACGGCCGCAGCGTGGACGAACGCTGGCACCTGCGCAAGGACGGCACGAGTTTCTTTTGCAGCGGCGCCCTGACGCGGCTGGAGGGGGAGGCCTGGGGCTATGCCAAGATTGCCCGCGACATGACAGAAAGCCGGTCGCAGCAGGCCAGCCGCGATGAGCTGCTGGCAATGGAAAAAAAGGCCAATGAACTGAAGGATCAGTTCCTGGCGGTCATGTCGCACGAGCTCAAGCATCCCCTCAATCTCATCCAGGTGAATACCGAACTGCTGGTGAGCCAGCCTGAAGTACGGATGCTGCCGGAGGTGGTGCGCGCGGGTGAAATCATCAAACTGGCGGTAGCCAGTCAAACCAAGATCATCGACGACCTGCTGGATTTGTCGCGCGCCCAGACCGGCAAGCTCACGCTCCGGCTGGCCCCGGTCGACCTGCGGGAGCTGACGTCGTCCATCGCAACGGCGGCGCAAGAGGCGGCGGCTAAAAAAGGCCTGTCGTTTCATTTTGAATGCGAGTCCGAAGATCTGGTGTCGCTCTGCGACCGGGTACGGACCGAGCAGGTGTTCTGGAACCTGATCAACAACGCCATCAAGTTCACCCCGGAAGGCGAAAGCGTCACGATCAACTTGGCGCGCGACGATGCCTTTGCCAGATTCACCGTGACGGATACCGGGCAAGGCATATCGCCGGAATTTTTACCGCAGATCTTTGGCATGTTCGTCCAGGATTCCCATCAATCCACACCGAATTCCGGGCTGGGCGTGGGCCTGACGCTGGTGCGCGACCTAACGGTGGCGCAGGGGGGAAGGGTGCTGGCCGACTCGGCCGGCAAGGGGAAGGGGGCTACTTTTTCGGTGTGGCTGCCCTTGGCCAAAACCAGGCCGCAAAACAAAAAACTGCCTGCGCCAGCCGGCAATCTGAAAGGGTTCAAGATTTTGGTGGTGGACGACATGGTCGATCTGCTGGAGCCGTTTGCCGCGCTCCTGCGCCTGGAAGGCGCCGAGGTGGATATTGCGATCACCGGCCAAGCGGCGCTGGACATGCTGCCACAAAAAACCTATGACCTTCTGATCTCGGACATCGGCATGCCCCACATGGACGGCTATGACCTGATCCGCAAAGTCAGAAAAAATCCTGGCCAGCGCAACCTGAAGGCGATCGCCTTGAGCGGGTACGGCCGCCAGGTCGATACGGTGCGCGCCCTGCAAAGCGGGTTCAATGCGCACCTGGCAAAACCGGCTACAGTGGCGCATATCTGCCAGACAATTGCGCAACTGGTCAACACTGAACCCCACTGACATCAGCACCAGTCTGAAACGGGATACGCAGGAGAAAATCGTTACGATTTGGATTAAGTAGAGAGAATAATTATCTTGTCGTTACAAAGAGGGCGGATTAGAACTGGTGTCCCGCGCATTGTTTTGATACAAACGATTCATTAGGTTTATGAAGCCTACCGCCCTGTGTCTTTTTGCTTCTAGCGGTCCGTCATACCGCCCCTGCATTTATGACAAAAACCGCCCGAGCCAACCTGCAAGCGCATGACACTTCAAAAAATGAGCCTTACTTCCAATGGTTTACCTGCTGCCCAGGTTTCTGAGGATCAGGTTGAGGCAGCCCGCTACGCGGTTCTGCGTCGCGTGGCACCCTGCCTGCGCCATGATTTGGTCCGGCCGCTGCAGCCGATTGGCCTGATCTATGGGGTGATGCACCACAAGCTGAGCGCCGACGAGCCTGACTTAAAGGCGGTGCGTGCCGAGGCCGAAAAAATCAATGCCTTTGCCAAGGCCGCGCTGGAGGAGTGCATGGTGGTGGGAACCTGGCTCGCACCGGAGCAGGGAATTGTTGCCCGGGCGGACGCTGGCATACGCGAATGCATTGGCTTGCTCGCGAGCATGCTGCATTTTTGCGGTTTTCATGTGGTCAATGAGGTTGAAGACCTGCCCGTCCAGGTGCAACGCGACGCGGTTCGCATGGTGCTGAGCGCGGCGCTGCTGCAGTTTGCCGATTCCATGACCCAGCCGGCCACGCTGACGGTGAGGGCGGTTGTCAGCGGCACCGAGGTCATTTTGACGCTGGAAGTGACCGAGAAAAGCGAAGGCAATGTTGATTGCTATGACGACGGCTACCGCAAGCTGTCATGGCGGGATGTGGAGGCGCTGGCGGCGGCGGAAAACGTGGCGCTCTCGCGTGAAGGCGAGCGGGTGATGATGCGCTTTGAGATCGACGCTTCCGCTTCGCAGCCGCTAGTCAACTAAAAAGCCCGGGGGTTGGCAGGCCGTTGCGGATTGCGGTCACGGCGGCAGCCGTTGGAACGACCTGGCGTTTTGTCATACGCAGTCACCCAGCAGGCCCTGAACATCGTCATTCAGCCCAGCCACCGGCGTTGCCTTGGCCAGCGCCATCCAGACGCCCAGCGGCAGGCGCTGACGCGGCGTCCGGGGCGCGGCGCGGGCCACCACCAGGCGCTGGCTCTCCAGTAGCATCACGCCGCATTCGGGCGGAATCTCGCTTGCGGCCCCGATGGGCCGGCCTTTGGCGTCATTGCCCAGCACGTACCAGCACTCACCACCCAAATCAAGATAGGCGGCCCGCTTGTCGGGGCGGCGCAAGTCGCCGAGCAGATCGGAGCGATTGACCTTGATCTCGTGGACGATCGGGTCCACATAGGTTTCCACCGTGGTATTGCGGATCGAAAACACATCGGGCCGCACCATGCACCAGCGCGCTTTTTCGCCCTCGCTGTCCGGCGCGAGTTGCGCGCGCAGGCTCAAGCCGCGCCAGGCGATGCGTCCGGCCCGCACCATCTCGCAGGCGACCTGTTCCACGAGTGCCTCATGCGCCGACAGGGCCGACCGGTTGCGCGCCAGGGTCACGGCCAGCCAGGCCACCCCCGCATCGCTCACCCGCAGGGTTTCGTGCCCCGCCGCGCTGGCGACGCGCTGCAGCATGCCGGCTGCCAGCAGTTCAATTTCGAGCATGTCCTGGCAGGGCCAGCCCGCCGAGCGGTAGACCTCGCGCAACCGCCGGGCATGGGCGCGGCCCAGGCTTGGCGCAGGCGCCAGGAGCGGAGCAGAAAGGCCGTCAGGGTCTGGCGTTGGATTCATTGTGGGGAAAGGCGTAAACGTGTTTCACGGGCAATAGTTGAGGAAAATGTGAAGAAATAGGGCAATTGCGCAATGCGGGTATAGGAAGTTAGCTATTAAAAAAATAGCAATTTGACGAATGTGATCGTTTGTGGGCAAACGCGGTGGCTGACCAGCGAACGCGCCATTGCGCGGCCTTGCGCTCGTCCGTGCGCAGGCCTGGCGGATTGACCATCTTGACGGTATAGCAGTGGATTCGGGTTCATCAGAGGGTTTTCAGGTCGTGTTGCGGCGCGTGCGCTGGTGCCTCTTTGAAAGGGGTGCGCCGCTCCAGCGCTTCCATATACTGGTCGATCCCCGCGCCTTCGCGTTCCAGAAAGCGCTCGACGGCATCCGCGAACGAGGGGTGGGCCAGCCAGTGAGCACTGGTGGTTTTGACTGGCAGCAGCGCGCGCGCCATTTTGTGCTCGCCCTGGGCCCCGCCTTCAAAATGCGCAAAACCTTGCGCAATGCACCACTGGAGCGGCTGGTAGTAGCACGCTTCAAAGTGCAGGCAATCGACCCGCGCCAAGGCGCCCCAGTAACGGCCATAGGCGGTAAGGCCCTGGGTGGCCGGGCTGTCTTCGTTCAAAACCGGATTTATATCGCCATTTATGCCGCTAGCGCAATGCGGACGTGCGCTGATAGCTATCAAACTTGTAGCAATTGCGGTCCCGCTGTGCTCGGCGACGAACAGCAGCCAGTTGTCGGGCATGGTGGCAGCCATGCGGCGAAAGAAATCGCGGCTGAGGTAGGGGGCGTTGCCGTGCTCCAGGTAGGTGCGTTCGTAGCAGCGGTAAAAAAAATCCCAGTCGGCGCCGGTGATGTCTTTTCCCCGCGCCCAGCGAAAGGTGATGCCGGCGTCGCGGACCTTGCGGCGCTCCTGGCGGATTTTCTTGCGCTTTTCCTGGCTCAGCGACATCAGGAAGTCGTCGAAACTGGCGAATTTCCTGGATAAACAGCCAGATGCGGGTTCGGGGAGGCCCCCATCCCAGCCTTCCTCCAGCGGGGGAAAGAGCGATTCAGGTTCAGCGGGCGCAGAAGCTTGTCCCCGCTCGTCCAAGTTCCGGCCGCAGGACCGGCTTTGCCGGACTGCAGGCGGGGCGGCACCCCCGGGGGGCAGTGAATCACGCGCAGCGGGGAGCGTGGGGGCACTATTTGTCCAGTGAAACTGCACCGTGTGGCGCAGCATCAGGCCTGCTGCCTCGCAAGCCGCCACATCCTCGTCGGCGGCAAACAGCAGGTGCAGTGACGACAGCTTTTCCGCTTCGCACCACGCCACCAGCGCCTTGGCCAGCAAGGCCCGCTCGGCCGCGTTGCGTGCCAGCAGCCGGGCGCCGGGCACGGGCGTGAATGGCACGGCGGCTACGGCCTTCGGGTAGTAGTCCAGGCCGTGCTGCTCGTAGGCGCTGGCCCAGGCCCAGTCAAATACATACTCGCCATACGAATGCGCCTTGAGGTAGAGGGGGCAGGCGCCGGCCAGCGCATCGCCCTGCCAGAGCGTCACAAAGCAGGGCGTCCAGCCGGTCCTGGGCGTGGCGCTGCCGCTTTCATGCAGCGCCGCCAGGTATTCGTGGCGCATGAAGGGGTTGAGAATGCCGTCCGGGCTTTGCGCGGCCAGCAGCGTGTTCCAGGCGTCTGCGCTCACCGCCAGCGGGGAGTCCAGGATGCGGATGACATAATCGTTTGCGATTTTTTTCACGTCAGTTTTCGTGTTTCCGAGGTTCAATTTTTCACATGTCACTCAAAATTTGCGTTGCCCAGTTGAACTACTGCGTGGCCGACATGCCGGGCAATGCGCAAAAAATCATCGACGCGGCCCGCGCGGCCTACCAGGACGGCGCCCGGCTGGTACTGACGCCCGAGATGGCGATCTGCGGCTATGCGGCTGAAGACCTGTTTTTGCGGCCATCGTTCATCTCGGCCTGCGATGATGCCGTGAATCGGGTGGCCCGCGAGCTGGCCGGGTTAAAAGGCCTGACGGTGGTGGTGGGCACGCCCACGCGCGGCGATGTAGGCAAGGCGGTCCGCACCAAGAGCGTGGAGGTGCAGCAACGGCACAATTCGGCGCGGGTGATCCGCGAGGGCGGCATCATCGCGTCGTACGCCAAACACGAGCTGCCCAACTACCAGGTGTTCGACGAGCGGCGCTATTTCACGCCGGGGCAGGGCAGCTGTGTTTTTCAGGCCGGTGAAGGAAGCGATGCCATTCGCGTGGGCCTGCTCATCTGCGAGGACGCCTGGTTCGAAGAGCCGCCCCGGCTCGCCCAGGAGGCAGGAGCCGAATTGCTGGTGGTGATCAACGCCTCGCCCTTTCACGTCGGCAAGGGCGGCGAGCGTGAACTGAGAATGCGCGAAACCTGCCTGGCGACCGGCCTGCCGCTGGTTTATGCGCATCTGGTGGGCGGCCAGGATGAAGTTGTTTTCGAGGGCAATTCGTTTGCCTTGCAGGCGGACGGCCTGCTGGCCGGCCGGGCTGAAAGTTTCAAGGAAAATCTCTTTGTTGTGCAGGTGGAATCTGCCCAGGGTGCTATTAAATTGGTAGCCAATTCCAGCCCGAAGCGCAGCAATGAAGCTGATTTGTGGGACGCGCTGGTGCTGGGCGTGCGCGACTACCTCGGCAAGAATGGGTTTCCCGGAGCGATCCTGGGGCTGTCGGGCGGGATTGATTCGGCCTTGGTGCTGGCCATTGCCGTCGATGCGCTGGGCCCTGAGCGGGTTCGCACGGTGATGATGCCGTCGCCCTACACAGCCGACATTTCCTGGATCGACGCACGCGACATGGCCGAACGCATGAAAGTGCGCTACGACGAGATTTCCATCGTTCCAGAGTTCAACGCCTTCAAAGCGTCGCTGGCAGGCGAGTTCAAGGGCCTGGCAGGGGACACGACCGAGGAAAACATCCAGGCACGCATTCGCGGCGTCTTCCTGATGGCGTTGTCCAACAAGTTCGGCTCCATCGTCTTGACCACCGGCAACAAAAGCGAAATGGCGACCGGCTATTGCACGCTGTACGGCGACATGGCCGGCGGCTTCGCGGTCATCAAGGACTTGCTGAAAACCACCGTGTTCGCGCTTGCCCGGTGGCGCAACGAAAACGATCCCTACGGAACCGGCTCGTGCCCGATTCCCGAGCGGATCATCACCCGCCCGCCCAGTGCCGAGCTGCGCGCCGACCAGACCGATCAGGACAGCCTGCCGGCGTACGAGGTGCTCGACGCCATCTTGTCGCGCTACATGGAAAATGACCAGAGCGTCGAGTCCATCGTGGCTGCCGGGTTTGAACGCGCCGTGGTCGAACGGGTGGCGCGGCTCATCCGCATCAATGAATACAAGCGCCGCCAGGCGCCGGTTGGCATCCGCGTCACGCACAGAAGCTTCGGCAAGGATTGGCGTTATCCTATTACCAGCAAATTCGGCGCCTAAGCCGGCCAGGCGGCGCGTCGGCCGCGTCACATGCCGGCTTGTCGCCAATGTTCAGCTGCCCTTGTTCAATTTTTAGATTTTTAGATTCCACGGAGAACTTTCAGTGAAACAAATTACCGCCGTCCTCAAGCCCTTCAAACTGGAAGAAGTCCGCGAAGCCCTGGCCGAATGTGGCGTGACCGGCCTGACCGTGACCGAAGTCAAGGGTTTTGGCCGCCAAAAAGGTCACACCGAGCTGTACCGTGGCGCCGAATACGTGGTCGATTTTTTGCCCAAGGTCAAGGTCGAGGTGGTCGTTAAAACCGATGACGTGGAGCGCTGCGTCGACGCCATCGTGCGGGCGGCCCGTACCGGCAAAATCGGTGACGGCAAGATTTTTGTCACCAGCGTCGAGCGCGTGGTGCGCATCCGCACCGGGGAATTAGACGAATCGGCGATTTAAGCCGCTTTAAATCTGGTCAAGCCGTGTGGCTGGCACCGAAGCGCTGGCCGCCTGCACCAGCTGCTCCATCAGCAAATCGACCTGGGTGCCCGTGCGGATCAGCCCCATCTGCCATTCACCCATGAACCCGGTGGCGACCGCTGAATCCAAAAAGCCCAGCAGGCTGTCGTAGAAACCGTCCATGTTCAGCAAGCCGACCGGCTTGTCATGGTAGCCAAGCTGGCGCCAGGTCCAGACCTCAAAGAACTCTTCAAGCGTTCCGATGCCGCCGGGCAAGGCCAGAAAGGCATCGGCATGCTCGGCCATGATGCGTTTGCGCTCATGCATGTTCTCGACGATATGCAGTTGCGTGCAGCCGGTATGCGCAAACTCTTTTTCCACCAGCGCCTTCGGTATCACGCCAATCACCTGGGCACCTGCCGAAAGGGCCGCATCCGCCAAAATGCCCATGAGCCCGTTGCGGCCTCCGCCATACACCAGCTGCCCGCCGCGACGGCCAATCCAGTTGCCCACTTCACGCGCCATCGCGGCAAATTCAGGCCGGTTGCCAGGGCGCGAACCACAGTACACGCACAGGGAAAAAGCTGGCTGCGCAAGAGGTAGAGGTGTTGGTTTGACGTTCATGCAGTCAGCCGGTAAAACAGTGCCATGGCCCAGGTGGCTGCACACAGCAGCAGGCTGAGCAGCACGGCGGCACTGCCCATGTCCTTGGCGCGCTTGGAAAGATCGTGCCACTCCGGTCCAATGCGATCAATGGCCGCTTCAATGGCGGTATTGAGGAGCTCCACCATCAGCACTAGCATGACTGTACCGGCCAGCAGAACAGTTTCGGTCCAGTTGCCGCCCAGCCAGAAGGCGGCGGGAACAAGAACGACCGATGCAATTGTTTCCTGGCGAAAAGCCGTCTCCTTCCAGCCAGTGCGCAGGCCCGCCACGGAATAACCGGCAGCATGCCATACGCGATTGAGGCCCTTGCGGGTTTTCTGGGGATTCACGGTGACAGAATTTTGGATTTGCTCAGGCATGAAAGCATTGTCTCGCAGCTGCCCAATCGCTCAATGCTCAGAGTTGGCCTGACACCCGGGTTTTATTCTGTGCTTTCGGGTTGAGGGCCTTGGGTGAGGCAATGGAAGTGACCAGGCGGGTGCCGGCCCAGGCATCGTGCCAGAACTGGCGCTGTGGATGAAAGCGCGCCAGAATGGCCCAGATGCTGACCCACCCCAGCGTCAAAATCGCGCCTTTGAGCGGTGGCACATCCAGCAGCCAACTCACGCCGAGCGGCGGTAAAAACCACAGCCAACTCAGCGCATAGCGCAGCAGGGCGCGTTGCTGGGTTATTGGCACGCCCTCTGCATCCACCACGCGGATGTGCCAGGTCTTCATGGCCAGCGTCTGCCCCTTGGCCCAGAACCAGACAAAATAAATGCCGAACACGACAAACACGAAAGCCTGCAAGGCATGGCGGTTGTCCAGCGCATTGCGTGTTTGGCTCAGGGTGCTGAAAAGATAGCCCGCGATAAAGACCACACCGAACATCAGCATGCCTTCATACATCCAGCACGCCATGCGCCTCGGAATGGACGGTACCGGGTAATCTTTCACTATCAATTCCATAGCTTGAAGTAGAGGCCAGTAGTGCGCTGGTGCTGAGTTTTGGCAACAAAACTAGCTGGCAAAGCGCCTGCCGTGCTTATCGCCAAGGGGCAGCAGCGGGCGGAACCACAGCAGGCGGCGAAGGCGCGATTTTAAGCGCAGGTTTGCTGGCTGCCTGGGCTGGAAGCACTGCCAATTTTTGCGGCGCAACTGGTTTGACTGCCGTGGCGGCACCTGCCGGCTTGGGGCTGGCCTTGGCGGCCAGCTTTTGCTTTTCTTCTGGGCTCAGCGCCAGGTAAGCCTCCCACTTGGCCTTTTTTTCTTCGGGCGTCAGCTCCTTGGAAAGCTCTTTGGTCTGGCCAAAGTTCAGTCGTGCCTGCGCGCGTTGCTGAGGGCTGAGGCTGACCCAGTCATTCATGCGGCTGTTCAGCGTTGCTTGGCCCTCTGGCGACAAGGTTCTGTAATTTTTCGAAATTTCGAGCCATTTGCGCTTTTGGGGTTCACTTATGCCGGCATTCCAACTGGACGCCAGCGGGGCAAGGGCTTGCTGCTGTATCGGTGTCAGTTCGGACCACGCCGGCCCTGGTGCCGCGACGGGTTTGCCGGCTACCGTCGAGGTGCTGGCGCTGGATACAGGTGGCTTTGTGACTTGCGCGAAACCGGGGAGTGCGCAAAGCAGCAGTCCGGCCATCGCCAATCTCAGCAACAGCCGTTGCAATCGCAGGCTCCTCCATGTTGCGCACTGATGCTCGACCGGTGCGAGGGGAGAAGGCCACGGCACAGCTGCACGGGCAACTGCTTGTGAGGTCATTGGGCGCTTAATGGTTGGCGATTGATCTTGAGAAACTGGACAAAGCCCGGATCGGCAAAAGCAGCAGGAGGCAACTCATCGGTGAGCAGCGCCGAGTCCACTTCAGCAAGTTCTTGTGCGCGGTTGTCGTTTTGAAGCGAATTGATTGCCAGCAGGCCCACCACCAGTGCAATCAGCGGCAACACCGAGCCGATGCGGCCCCACCAGCTCAAACCCTCGTCGGCGTCCCAGGTAAGCGCCGCGCTGCCGCCCGTGCTGATGACGCTGCTGGCCGTTTGCGTCTTGGTGATCTTGCGTTGGGAAATGGCCTGCGCGCGGGCTGCGCGAAGTCGTTCGGAAATATCATAAGGCAGGTCAGCCGAGCCAGAAGACAGATACGACACGGTTTTAATGGCAAAACGGTCTTGCAGCACAGCTGCTCTTTTTTGAGGTGAATTCATCATAGTTTTATGCCTTTGGCGCCAAGCGCTTTACTGAGCGCGTGGACTGCCCGGGAACAGTGGGTCTTGACGCTGCCTTCCGAGCAACCCATGGCTTCAGCCGTTTCGGCCACATCCATTTCTTCCCAGTAACGCATCAGAAACGCTTCTCGTTGACGGTTAGGCAGTTCCTTTATCTCAAGTTCAATCGCGAGCAATATTTGAGCCCGTTCCGTTGCATCTTGGGCGCTCTCAGTTCCCTCAGAGCTGGTCAGGCTCTCTAAAGTTTCCAAAAGATTAAAATCGCCGTCGTCTCCCTGTACGGAAAATTCGCTCATGTTTGAAAAAAGGGCGTTGCGCGTCTTGCGGCGCCTGAACCAGTCCAGCGTGGTATTGGACAAAATACGCTGAAACAGCATGGGCAATTCTGCCGCTGGTTTGTCGCCGTAGTGCTGCGCCAGTTTCATCATGCTGTCCTGGACAATATCGAGTGCGGCCTCGTCATCGCGCACATGGTAGATGCTGCGTTTAAAAGCTCGTTTTTCAACACTTTTTAGAAAGTCGGAAAGTTCTTGTTCAGTTGCCAACGGTGTGATTCCAGGTTGTCCAGCGTTTTTATTGGCTTGGTGGTCTCGTTTTGTCTCGTTATATCCAGGACCTGGCTGTACGTTGCGCTGTCACGCAGGCAGACGTAAAACGGGAAAATTATCGCACTTTGCCCGAGGCAGCCTGGCCCTTGCATGGTGACACAGCCATGCGCCCGAGAGCAAACAGGCCTTGCCCGGTGTCATAATGCGGGTTGCACATCAAAAGGCAAACGGGTCATGGCTCGGCAGATTATGTTTCTGCTTATGGCTTTGGCCTTAAGTCTCGACGCTGCTTCACAAGAGCGGGCCAAGAGGCACCCTAGGTATTTCGTTAGAGAAATTCACAAAGGTTCATCATGGAAATCTCAAAGGCGGAAATCGCCTCAGCGGCAGCCGCGTCTGCCCAATCTACTTCTCAAGAACTCCGGGGCGCCGAAATCCTAGTGAAATCGCTGCAGGCCGAAGGTGTGAAATACATCTGGGGCTATCCGGGCGGGGCGGTGCTTCACATTTACGATGCTTTTTACAAGCAGGACACGATTCAGCATGTACTGGTGCGCCATGAGCAGGCCGCAGTGCATGCCGCAGACGGCTATGCGCGCGCAACTGGCGATGTCGGAGTGGCGCTGGTTACTTCCGGTCCAGGCCTGACGAATGCAGTAACCGGTATTGCCACTGCCTACATGGACAGTATTCCCATGGTCATCATCAGCGGCCAGGTGCCAACTGCTGCCATCGGCCTTGACGCATTCCAGGAATGCGATACCGTGGGCATCACGCGGCCCATTGTCAAGCATAACTTCCTGGTCAAGGATGTGCGTGACATGGCAGAAACCATGAAAAAGGCTTTCCATATTGCCCGCACAGGCCGGCCTGGCCCGGTTGTGGTAGATGTGCCCAAGGACGTTTCATTCAACAAGACGCTGTACGCGGGCTATCCGAAGAGCGTTGAAATGCGTTCCTACAACCCGGTACGCAAAGGCCACGGAGGCCAAATCCGCAAGGCCTTGCAACTGCTCATGACGGCCAAGCGCCCTTATATTTACACCGGTGGCGGAGTGATTCTCAGCAATGCTTCTCAGGAGCTGCGCACGTTGGTGGACATGCTGGGCTACCCCTGCACCAATACCTTGATGGGTTTGGGCGCCTATCCGGCCAGCGACAGGAAATTCCTTGGCATGCTGGGGATGCATGGCACCCTGGAGGCAAACAGTGCCATGCAAAACTGCGATGTGCTGCTGGCCGTTGGCGCGCGATTTGATGACCGCGTGATTGGCAACACCAAGCACTTTGCCCAAAATGAGCGCAAGATCATTCACATCGATATTGATCCATCGAGCATTTCAAAGCGTGTCAAGGTGGACATTCCCATCGTGGGGGATGTCAAGGATGTGCTGAACGAATTGATCGCCATGATTCGCGAGTCCAGTCTCAAACCCGACGCCGATGCGCTGGGTGCCTGGTGGAGCACGATTGATGCCTGGCGTCAGCGGGACTGCATGAAGTACAGCCTGGGCGCCGGCGATGTGATCAAGCCCCAGTACGTGGTCGAGACGCTCTGGAACATGACCAAGGACATGGATACGTATATCACCTCCGATGTGGGCCAACACCAGATGTGGGCCGCGCAGTATTACAAATTTGACGAGCCACGTCGTTGGATCAACTCGGGAGGACTGGGCACCATGGGGGTCGGCATCCCTTATGCCATGGGCATCAAGCTCGCCAAACCTGACTCAGAAGTTTTTTGCATTACTGGCGAAGGTTCGGTGCAAATGTGTATTCAGGAGCTTTCGACCTGCCTGCAGTACAACACGCCCATCAAAATCGTCTCGCTCAACAACCGCTACCTGGGCATGGTGCGCCAATGGCAGGAAATCGAGTACTCCGGCCGCTACAGCAGCAGCTATATGGATGCCTTGCCCAATTTCGTGAAGCTTGCCGAAGCCTATGGCCACGTCGGCATGCTGATTGAAAAACCGCAGGATGTGGAGCCTGCGCTCCGCGAAGCGCGCAAGCTCAAGGACCGCACTGTGTTCATGGATTTCCGTACCGATCCAACGGAAAACGTCTTCCCGATGGTGAAGGCTGGCAAGGGCATCACTGAAATGCTGCTAGGGTCTGAAGACCTCTAAGCGCCTCGCTTCCCTTTCTTCATTTATTCACCCGTCAACTGACGAATCTATTGACTGCCGAGTCTGCGCATTACCGTGCGCAGGGGAGGGCAGCGAAAAGAGGAATCTTCTTATGAAACATATCATTGCAGTTTTGCTGGAAAACGAGCCGGGCGCTCTTTCCCGTGTTGTTGGCCTGTTCTCTGCGCGCGGCTACAACATTGAAAGCCTGACCGTCGCGCCGACCGAAGACCCGACGCTGTCGCGCATGACGATCCAGACCTCGGGCTCTGACGACGTGATCGAGCAGATCACCAAGCACCTGAACCGCCTGATCGAA
>JAQGLT010000062.1 GCA_028292745.1 Polaromonas sp.
CACGCCAATACCGAGGCGATGAGCCACCACCTACAAGCCCTGAGCGAGGCGGTGCCGGCGGGACGCCACGCAGTGCTGGTGCTGGACCGGGCGGGATGGCACACCACGCCAAAACTGCCGCAGTTCCCGAACTTTTCCTTATTGCTGCTGCCCGCTGGCTCACCCGAACTTAACCCGGCCGAGCAGGTGTGGCGGCAACTGCGCGACCGGCACTTGGCCAATCGCTGTTACAACGGCTACGAGCAGATCGTCGACGCCTGCTGCTATGCCTGGAATGCCTTCACGCAGATCCCTGGCGCCATCCGCTCTTTGTGCTCCCGCAGCTGGGCAGCGCTGCCTTTGGCTTCGGTTATTTCATGACACGGGATTGGTATAATTGGTCACATTCCCAGCCAATTCGCTGCTCGGATGGCATGATTCTGACGCGCTCGGGCCCGATAGGGATGCGGCCATGCTTCTGCTCCAATCCGAAAGGACCCTGCCTTGATTTCACGGCGGGTTGTCCGATGTGCTAAGCGAGAAGAGGGCGCGGCACTTCCGCCCTTGTGTCTACACAGCGAGTACGTCAATGTGACAAGCGCGGGGCACATGGTCGCTGGTGACCGCAACGATGTCTTTGGCACCACCGTCCTTGATTTTTTAAAACGCACTGTACCGCCTGGAGTCCAGATCGGTCATCTTTTCCATCCCAGTAACGTCCTCCCGTCGCCCCTTGCGCCGATATCAACGATGTTCCCTATAGTCACTTTATAACTTTCCGATGCCGCTACGTAAGTTAGGGCCAAGAGGGATGAAAATGAAGTGCGCCTTCGATTTGATGGGCTTTCTCTGCAGTTGTTACAGTTTGACCATCACGCTTTTGACTTGCACGTAATGGTTGAGAGCCTCGATCCCCTTTTCCCGTCCATGGCCGCTGTTTTTCACGCCGCCGAAGGGGGTTTCTACACCGCCGCTAAAGTAATCGTTCACAAACACTTGCCCGACTTCTAGCGCTGCCGCCACCCGGTGAGCCCGCCCCACGTCGCTTGTCCACAGACCGCCGACCAGGCCATAATCGGAGTCGTTGGCGATCGCGATTGCTTCCTCCTCGGAGTCGAAGGGGATGATGCTCACTACCGGACCGAAGATCTCCTCACGCGCAACACGCATCGTGTTGTTGACGTCGGACAATATGGTCGGCATCACGTACCAGCCCTCATCAGCGGCACTACACTTCTGGCCGCTCGTGAACACTGTAGCCCCCTCCGAGGTTGCAACCGCAAGGTACTCATGCACCCTGTCGAATTGGGCTTTCGTAATGATCGGGCCCATGAAGGCATCGTCTGCGGCGCCAACCTTGACCTTGCCAAGCGCCACTTTCAGTGCGTCCACGAATTTGACTTGGAGAGATCGTTCTACTAAGCAGCGCGTGCCCGCCGAGCAGACTTGCCCCGCATTGAAGGTGAAAGCCTTGATAGCACCCACCACGGCTGCCTCGACGTCAGCATCGGCAAACACGATATTTGCAGACTTGCCGCCCAGTTCCAAGCCAACGGATATCAACCGGTCAGCGGCCGCCTTGCCGACCTCACGGCCCGCGCGCACCGAACCCGTGAACGAGATTTTTCGAATCCCGACGTGGTCTACTAACGCGGCGCCGGCTTCGGCGCCGGTACCGGTCACCACGTTTAGGACCCCGGGCGGCAGGCCGCACTCGGTTGCCAACCTAGCCAGGATTAAGGTAGTGACAGACGCAAATTCTGAAGGTTTGGCGACCACGACGTTACCGACTGCCAGCGCTGGCGCGATGCCCCGCGCCGCCTGCGCCAGCGGCGCATTCCATGGTAGGACGATGCCCACCACGCCGAACGGGTCCCGGCTCGTGTAGGCGTGGTAGCCGGGCCCGATATCGATCATCTCGCCGCGGTACAGGTTAACCAGGCCGGCATAGAACTCGAAATACTGGGCGGACGTCTCGAACTCCGCCTTGCCCTGCCAGGCTGGGCGGCCGGTTTCGGCCTGGTCGGCTTCCAGCAGCTCTGGAATGCTCGCACGGATTTTGGCGGCCAACGCCATCAGGATCCTGCCGCGCTCGATGGGCTTAAGCCCCTTCCAGCTGGCAAGCGCCATTTGGGCGGACTTGACTGCCGCGTCAACATCGTCCGCGGTTCCGCGCGCGATGATCAGCGACGGCTCGCCCGTGCGGGGGTCGAACTCCTGCAAGTTTTGGTTGCCCGACGGTGCGCGGTCTGCGCCTGCGATATAGTGCTGCCATTTCTTGGATGCCATTGGTTGAATGTCCTGCTTCAGGGTTTAGGAAGAATTACGGAAAGGCTGGCTTTCACCTCGACCAGCACCGGGCCGTCGGCGACTAGCGCCTCACGGACGACGCGTTCGACATCAGCTTCGTCGTTGATGACCATCCCCTTGCAGCCAAAGGATTCCGCCAGCGCACGAAAGTCCGGCCCGCTCAGGTCCGTAGCGTGCGAGCGGCCCGGAAACACGCGCTCCTGGTGCATGCGGATGGTGCCGAGGCTGCGGTTGTTCGACAGGAAAATTCTGACCGGCAGTTTGCGCTCCACCGCGACGGCCAGCTCGTTGCCCGTCATCATGAAGCCACCGTCGCCGACCAGGCAGATCACCGCGCCCTCGGGCTGTCGCAGCGCAATGGCCACCGCGCCCGGAACGCCATAGCCCATAACCCCCGATATCGTCGAATAAAGTTTGCGCTTGCCACCAAACGGCACATAGCGGTAAACGAGGGCCGCCGACACGCCGGCGTCGGGCACGAAGTTGGCTTCCGGGAGCTGCGCAGAAATTTCGTTGACGACGTTGGCGAACACGACGCCGTCGGCGGCGCTAGATTTCTTCCACTCGCCGGACCGCACAGCGTCCGAATGCATGCCATAGATCCATTTTTCCCGCGCATCATCCAATGGCGTTGCCTTGAAAGACAGCGCAGCCCGCACGAACTCTGGCCCACGGCAGGCGATGCCTACCGTGGGCTGGAAGTTCTTTCCGATCTCCGACACCTCGGCGCATACATGGACAAGCGCTTGGTTCGGGAAGGGCGATTTGGGAAACGTGTAGTCCAGCGTCGTCCATTCCGCCAGCCGCGTTCCAAGTGCCAAGATGAGGTCGGACTGCTCGAACGCCTCGACTTGTTTCGGGCCGGTCGTTACTCCAATGTCGCCTGCATAGAGCCGGTGCCCGAACGGAAACACGCCATGGCGGCGGAACCCGAGCACGACGGGAATGTCGTGTTTTTCAGCGAATTGGCGCAGCGCTTCGCGGCTTTCATCGCTGGAGAATTCTCCACCGGCAAGAATGAGCGGGCGACTGGCCCCGGCCAACATCTTCTCCACTGTAGCTAGCGATGCGGGCGACACGCCTGAATCCGCATGCGCCGACGCACGCGCCACCACCTCGGGAGCCTGCATTTCCAGCACGTCTTCAGGCAATGAGATGACCACGGGCCCCGGGGTGCCACTCATGGCGACGGTGAATGCTCTGGACATGATTTCCGGCAGCCGCTCGGGCTCGACAAGCTCGACCACCCACTTCGCGATGTCGCCGAACATCTTGCCGTAGTCGATCTCCTGGAAACTGTTGCGGCCAAGGTTCTTGCGGGGCACCTGGCCGATGAACAGGATCAACGGCAAGCCGTCTTGCTGCGCGCTGTGCACTGCAATCGACGCATTCGTTGCGCCAGGCCCGCGGCTGACCATGAACACGCCCGGACGGCCGCTGAGCCGGCCATCGGCGAGGGCCATGAAGCCGGCTGAGCTCTCGTGGCGTGCAGTCACGGTATCGATGGTCTTCGAGCCTGCCAGTGCGTCGATCACCGGCAGGAAACTCTCCCCCGGCACGCAGAAGACGCGGTCCACGCCGTTGGCTTCCAGGAATGAGACAAGTTGCTGTCCCGTATTTTGCATAGCGTCCTTTTTCATGGGTGTCCAATGATGATTTTCAGTCGACCGTCAGGTTGCCGCGCTTGACCACTTCACCCCATTTGACTGTTTCACTGGCAATGTGCCTGCCCGTGGAAGCCGGTGTCGAGTCCGTGATGGGCTCATAGCCCAGGGCGACGAGTTTGGCGTTGACCTCTGGACTGGACGATACTTTGTTCATTGCCGCATTCAGGCGGTCGATGATCGCGGGCGGCGTGCCTGCGGGTGCAAGCACGACCGACCACGTGTATGCGAGAAAGCCGGGCAGGCCGGCTTCTTCCGCCGTCGGAACGTCCGGCAGGAGCGGCGTGCGCTTTTGCGAGGGGATGGCAATGGCCTTCAGCGCACCCGACTTCACGTACTGCGCGGACGATGAAATGCCGCCGAAGTGGAACATTGTGCGCCCGGCAATAAGGTCCACCAGCGCGGGGCTTTCGCTTTTGTAGGGGATGTGGGTGATTGGCGCCGAAGTTTGCATCCTAAACAACTCGCCGTGCAAATGCATGGCGCTGCCGTTGCCTGCGGAGCCGTAGGATGTGCCGGGATTTTTCTTAAGGTAGTCAACCAGCTGCGGAATGTTGCTGGCGGGAACCGATGGGTGCAGCAGAAGCAGCGGTGCTGAGGACGACACATGTGCGACGGGCACTAGGTCCTTCTTGCTGTCGTAACGCAGGTTCTTGTACAAGCTGGGGTTCACGGCATAGGCGATGGTGGTAAGCAGCAGTGTGTAGCCGTCGGGCTTGGCTCGGGCCACGTCCTCTGTGCCCACGATGGTGCCGGCACCCACCTTGTTATCCACGACGACGGACTGGTTGAATTCCAGCGCCAGTCCCTGTGCTAACAGCCGCGCGCCGACGTCGGTATTGCCTCCCGCAGCAAAAGGGACGACGAGCCGAATGGGCCGGTTGGGAAAGCCATCGGTCTGCGCGAGGGCAGGAAGGCACAGGCTGGCGGCAAATCCGGCAATGAGTGGCAGCAGCCGGCGGCGTGAAGTTTCGTGAATCATTTGTTGTCTCCTGGGTGTTTGCTTTTACTGGCTTTTCAAGGGTGCTGAAGGGCAGGGGCCGCAGGAGCCCCTGATGAGGTATTCGGTAGGTACGATGATCCGCCGCGCTTCGGCGGGTGTCGCGCCCTTCATCCGCTCGAGCAGAAGCAGGGCGCAGGTCCTGCCGACCTCCGTGTTGTTCCATCGCACAACAGAGATTGGCGGCGTGGCAAACATGGCGAGGTCCGAGTCGCCGCTGGCCACGAGCGATACGTCCTCTGGAATACGGAGGCCGCGCGCCTTGATCGCGCTGAGCGATCCGGCCAGCATCGAGATCCCGCCCAGGATGATGGCCGTTGGTGGCTGTGCCATGCCGAGTACGGCCGACGTCTCGACGAAGGCGCCTTCCGACGTGAAGGTATTGGCGCTGATCAGGCCCTCGTTGACTGGCAGGCCCCGTGCCTCGAAGAAGCTGCGATAGCCCCTTAACCGTGCCCGCGCGGGGAAGACGTTGTCATTGCCGGTCAGCAACGCAATGCGCCGGTGGCCCAGGGAGAAAAGGTGTTCGAGCGACTGTCTGATGCCCTGCTCGTGTGCCATCAGCAGGGCATCGAACGATTCGGGAATCTCCCGGTCGAACAAAATAGTGGGGATGTTAATGTCCTGGCGCAGCGAAAGCAACTCGGGATCGTCCTCGGAGGTGGTAATCATGATCAAGCCGTCGATGCGGCGGCTGGCGGCCGACATTAGGAAATTCACCTCACGCTCACGGCTTTCCTCGGAGCAGCCAAGGAGCACTGTGTAGCCCTGCTCACTGAGGACGTCCTGCGCGCCACGCACGAAGCCCGCAAGCACGGGCGAGGTAATGTTGCGCACGAGGATGCCGACGGTGTGCGATTCGCCGTTGCGCATGCTCTGCGCCACCATGTCCGGCTTGTAGCCAAGCTTGGCGATGGCCGCGTTCACCTTGGCCTTGTTCTCCAGTGAAACGCGCGAATTCTTGTTGATGACACGCGATGCCGTGCCAAGGGCGACACCGGCCAGCGCAGCGACTTCCTTGATCGTTGCCCGCGGCAGTGGCTTCTGCGGTTGACTTCGGGTTTTGCGGGTCATCTGACGGGCTTGATGGAGATGACTTGGTGGACGGGATGGTTCAGAACGACCGTTCGAGGCCCAGGACGTGCTGGCCGATGTAAGACAGGATCATGTTTGTCGAAATCGGGGCAATCTGGTAGAGACGGCTTTCGCGCCACTTGCGTTCCACATCATATTCGGTGGCAAATGAGAAGCCGCCCAATGTCTGCATCGCGGTATCGGCTGCCTTGAAGGCCGCTTCGGACGCAACGAGCTTCGCAATATTGGCGTCAGCGCCGCACTCCGCGCCGGCCTCGAACAGCGCCGCAGCACGGCGGCACATCATGTCTGCCACTTCAAGGTCGACGTGGCAACGGGCCAGGGGGAACTGGACGCCCTGGTTTTTCCCGATCGTGCGTCCGAAGACCGTGCGTTCCCTGGCGTAGCTCACCGCGCGCGCCAGGCAATAACGCCCGTCGCCAACGGCTTCGGTTCCAACCAGGATGCGCTCGGCGTTCATGCCGTCTAGGATGTAGCGGAAACCTTTGCCTTCCTCGCCGATCAGGTTCTCCGCCGGAACGTGCAACTTGTCGAAAAAGACTTCAGTCGCGCCGTGGTTGATCATGGCCTCGATCGGCCGGATCTCCATCCCCCTGCCGAGGCTCTCACGGATGTCGACCAGGAACACCGACAGGCCGTCGGTCTTCCGTGTCACTTCAGCGATGGGCGTAGTCCTGGCGATCAGCAGCATCAGGTCGGAATGCAGCGCACGGGATGTCCATACTTTCTGGCCCGTGACTTCATAGTGGTCGCCGACGCGGGTGGCTCGGGTTTTCAGACTCGTTGTGTCGGAGCCGGAAGTCGGCTCGGTGACGCCGAAAGCCTGCAGCCGCAGCTCGCCGCTTGCAATTTTGGGAAGGTAACGGCTTTTCTGTTCAGGATTGCCATGGCGCAGCAGAGTGCCCATGATGTACATCTGGGCGTGGCCCTGACTCGCGACGCAGCCGCTAGCGTTGATCTCTTCCAGGATGACCGCGGCAGCACGCAGGGGCAGGCCCGAGCCTCCGTATTCTTCAGGGATGAGCGCGCCGAGGAACCCGGCTTCAGTCAAGGCCTGGATAAATTCTGTCGGGTAGGCGGCGGTCTTTTCCAGGCCTCGCCAGTAAGGGCCAGGAAAGCCGGCGCAAAGGCGACGCACGGCTTCTCGCAATTCTGGAAAGTCCAAGCCCAGAGTCATGGTGGGCTGGAGGTCGGTGTCGGTAATGGCGTTCATGGGACTGAATGAAGATTGTTCAGGCCGAAGCGGCAGCCTTCGGAAATTCTCGAGGCAGGCCGGCTACGGCAATGGCACCGGACAGCTTCTCATTGGGGAGCTCCCGTGCCAGGATGTGGCGGACCGCTACGAGCTTGCCGATGTCGATGCCGGTCGCGTAGCCCATGGTCTCGCAAAGAAATGCCAGGTCCTCGATCACCACGTTTCCTGTCGCACCGGGCGCGTGCGGGCAACCGCCCAGCCCAGCCAGCGTCGCGTCAAAGTAGCGCACTCCCGCGTCCAAGGCTCCCACCGCATTGGCCAGGCCCAAGCCGCGCGTGTCATGGAAATGTGCGAAGACCGGCACGGAGCCAACGCGGGCCAGCACCCGCTCGAAGACTCGCCTCACAGCGTGCGGACCGCCATAACCCACCGTGTCCGCTATTACGATTTCGTCGGCACCCGACTCGACCAGCCGTTCGGCGAGTTCGACGACCCGGTCCTCGGATACCCGGCCTTCTATCGTGCAGCCGAATGACGTGGACAGGCCGCCGCTCAGCTTGGGCCGGCTTCCGGCGGGCACCTCGCGCAGCATTGCCACGATGTTGCTGAAGTCCTCCAGCGACTCCGCAACGGTGCGGCGGACGTTGGCAAGGTTGTGGCCCTCACTGACGGACATGACGTAGTTGAGCTTGTGCACGCCTAGTTCCACGCCGCGCTGAGCGCCCTTCATGTTGGGAATCAGGGCGGAGACAGTGAGGCCGCGAATGCGCAGGGAATCTGCAACGATTTCGGTTGAATCAGCGAATTGCGGGATCAGCTTAGCAGGGACGAAAGAGCAGACTTCTATTTCTTTTACGCCGGCGGAGTATTCCTCGCGGATCCATTCCATCTTGGCCTGGGTGGGCACGATGGTCTTTACGATCTGGAGGCCGTCGCGAAGGCCGACTTCCCGGAGTGTGATGTGCTGTGTCATAGAGGTGTTCGAGGTTATTGAAGGTAGGATGCGCTGTCAATGAAACGTTTCATTAAAAGCCGCAATTTATTGGGTTTTCACCGAGAAGGTGGCGGGGACGGGCGCTCATGCTGCAACTGTCTGGCGTTGCTCGCCAAGCTTCTGCACACCGAGAGTCATCACGTCACCTTTTTTCAGGAAACGCGGAGGTTTCATTCCCATTCCCACGCCAGCAGGCGTGCCGGTTGTGATGATATCGCCGGGCATCAGCGTCATGAGTTCGCTCAGGTAGCTCACGATCCGGGCGCAGCTGAAGATCATGTTTCGGGTATTGCCATCTTGCATTCGCTCACCGTTGAGCTCCAGCCAGATGTCGAGCGCCTGGACGTCGCCCACTTCGTCTCGCGTGACGAGCCACGGGCCGACGGGTCCTAACGTGTCAAAGCTCTTGCCCTTGTCCAAGGTGCCGCCGCGCTCCAGCTGGAAGTGACGCTCCGACACGTCGTTGACGACGCAGTAGCCCGCGACATGGTCGAGCGCCTCCGCTTCCGTCACGTATTGGCATTTGCTGCCGATGACGATGCCGATCTCGGCCTCCCAGTCCATCTTGAGAGAGTTGCGCGGCACGATCACGTTATCGTGCGGCCCGGCCAGGCAGGAAATTGCCTTCATGAATATCACGGGCTCCCCGGGCTCCGGCATATTGGACTCGGCTGCATGGTCCTTGTAGTTCAAGCCGATGGCAAGGAACTTGCCGATCTGGGCGACGGGCTGCCCAAGCCGGGGGCGCCCAGGGACGATAGGGAGGCTGGAAAGGTCGAGCTTTGCCAACCGTGCCAGCTTTTCAGGGCCCAGCACATCAGCGCCGATGTCTGTAACAACGGACGAAAGATCACGGATGTTGCCATCGGCATCGAGCGCACCCGGCTTTTCTTGGCCCAGTGGGCCGTATCGCAGAAGTTTCATGGATGTTCGTGGAAAGTTGGAATTCGCAGCGGCTGGAAAATCAGTCTTCGGCAGGGGTCGCGAGACGGGAGCGCAAGGCACCAAGTACTTGCTCGGTATGCTCGCCTAAGCGAGGCGCGGTAGTGCGAAAGGGCGGGCGAACTGCGTCGAAAGACAGCGGAAGACCAAGCACAGTACCAGTGCCATCAGGTGACTTCTGGAAGATGCCCAGTGCCTCGGCCTGGGGATCACCAACCACTTGGTCTATGCTGTTGATGGGGCTGCACGGGACCCCAGCTTGCTCCAAGCGATCCAGCCATCGTTGCGTAGTATCACTCTTGAAAACAGGCTCAAGAATTTCCAATAGTGCAGGGCGATTGGCCACACGGTTCTTATTGGCAGCAAAGCGCGGGTCACCTACCAGGTCAGGCTGGTTAATGGCGCGGCATAGTCTTATGAAGTTGTTGTCATTTCCAGCGGCAACCATCAGGTGAGAATCGGAACTTTCAAAGGCTTGGTAAGGCGCCATCATTGCCAGCCCAGATCCTTCTCGTTTTGGAACCACTCCAGAAGCATCAAAGGACGAGTATTGAACGGTAAGCCAGCCCAACGCTGTTTCAAAAAGCGAAGTATCAACAACGCCTCCCTGCCCAGTTACTTGAGCTTCTCGACAGGCTGCCTGAATGCCAATGACGGCCCACATCCCCGCAGCCATGTCGGTAATAGAGACCCCGACGCGCACCGGGGGACGGCCGTCCTCGCCCATGATGCTCATGATGCCTGCATAGGCCTGCATCAGGGGGTCATACCCTGGGCGTTCACGCAACGGCCCGGTATGTCCAAAGGCACCGACATTGCAATAAACGAGCGCTGGCTTGAGGGCGCACATATCATCCGAACCAAACCCGAGGCCTTCCATTGCTCCAAATTTGAGATTGTGGATCACAACGTCAGCTTGCTCCACGATGAGTTCGCGCAATATGCGTGCTTCGGAAGGGTTCTTCATGTCAACAACGACGCTGCGTTTTCCACGGTTGAGCGCCTGATAGACCGCCGAGGTATGGTCTTGCCGAAACGGGGGCATACCACGCGTGTAATCCCCATCACCCGGATTTTCAATTTTGATGACATTGGCGCCCAGTTCTGCCAAAATCATTCCTGCATAAGGGGCAGCCACTGTGTGGCCAATTTCAATTACGGTAATGCCACTGAGTGGAAACGATGTAGTCATGTAAATATGTATTTTGATGGCGCACCATGCACGAGCACGGCTGTGTCGTTACTGAATACTGATCTTCGCGTCGGTAATGATGGCGCGGTATTTTTGGTTTTCATTGCGCAGAAACTCTGGCAGGTCTTTTGCCGGTTTTCTGCTGATGCTAATGGCTTGACCTTCTAAATTCTTTGCCAATTCAGGCTCCTGAACTATTGCCTGAAGTTTCTGCTGAAGCGTTGCGGCAATGGACGTCGGCAGTTTTGCTGGTGCGAAGACACCGTACCAGGTTTCAAGCGTCAGATCGGCAAGGCGGGGCGTCTCCGATAGTGCAGGAATGGTTGACGCGAATTCGCTCTTTTTATCGGCACTGACAGCGTAGGCGCGTACTTTCCCCGCGTCGATTAGCTGTTTTACAGACGCCAATGTAGCAATTCCTAGGTCGACTTGTCCCCCAGCAACATCTGATGCAAGCACCCCTGCACCCCGGTAGGGTATATGGGTTAAAGGCGCGCTTGTCTTGAGCTTGATCATCTCACCCACCAGGTGCTGGATTGTGCCTAGCCCCGATGTGCCATAGTTAAGCCCTCCGTTTTTGGTAGCTAGCTTGAGAACGTCCCCCAAGGTTGTAGCCTGCAGTCCTGGTTTGCCCACGATCACAATGGACCCGGTTCCAATGGATCCGAGTGCGGTGAAGTCAGTAGCTGCGTCATAAGGCAACTCGGGGCGCAGTAACTTATTGATTAGCAATTCGGAATTAGCACCTAGCAGCAAGGTGTATCCATCCGGGCTGGCTGCAGCTACCCGCTGCACACCGATTGAGCCGCCGCCGCCGCCAATGTTTTCCACCACGACAGGCTGACCAAGCGCCTTACTGAGAAACTGGGCAACTTGCCGCCCTACTATGTCTGATGACCCACCTGGCGCATAAGGAACGACCAGCTTAATGGGCCGGTCCGGATACTCTGCGTTAGCTGCAAAAGCGATCGCAACCGACAATAAAAACAAAATCTTTTTGACCCAATTAAATTGGTACATAGCTTTCTCCGGTTGTGGTTGTAATGATTTCATCGTCCCTGAAATAGAGGAGGGCGCTTTTCATTGAACGCGAGAATGCCCTCTTTTCGGTCTTCGGACGTAATCACCTTTTCGTAAGCCTGAACTTCCATCATCAAACCGGTTTTCAGATCGGTTTGCATGCCGAAATGGATGGCTTTTTTCGCCTGCGATATTGAAATTGGCGCGTTTTGGCATATTCGTGCTGCCGTCGCCAACACGCTGGACATCAACTCCTCTGGAGGGCAGACCGCATTTAGCATCCCCCACGTATATGCTTGCTCCGCGGTAAATGGATTAGCGGTCATGATTAGCTCTTTGGCACGCCTTTCGCCCACCGCACGTGGCAGGTTCTGAGTACCGCCGGCTCCTGGAATAATTCCCAAACTAGCTTCGCTAAGCGCGAATTTTGCGGTTGATGCGGCATAGATGAAATCGGAAGCTAGCGCCAGTTCGCAACCTCCGGCATAAGCAACGCCGTTGACTGCAGCGATCACTGGAACGGAGCAATCCATCACAGCATAAAACGCTTCTTCGAAAATCGCGTGCTGTAGGCGCCACGCTGCCTCTGTCATGGTTTTACGCTCCTTGAGGTCGCCCCCAGAAGAAAAAGCCTTGTCGCCTGCACCTGTAAGGATGATGCAGCGCAAATCGCCAGGCGTAAACCTCAGTGGTTTAAATAAATCCCTAAGCTCCTCTCCCATCTTTGTGTTAATTGCATTACGCACTTCAGGGCGGTTAATGGTTACGACAAGACAACCGTTTGGTTGGGTTTCGCAAAGGAGCGTTTCAAATTGCATGATCAACTTCACTAAATTGTTTGTTGGCTAATAGCAGATTTTTCAATAGATCGGCTTATCTTGGCTAAGGATTGACACCTCCTACAGAGGCACTTGTACCAACCAAGGGACGAAATTAAATCGTAAGCTACGTCCGCCAAAAAGTCAATGAAACGTTTCATTGTTACTCTTGTAGAGCTTGGGTGCTGGTAATAGCGTGCGATATCGCTGCTGCTGCCAGCCAACCGCATCAGATGAACATGCCCTGCTTTAGGTAGGCCGTGCCGATGAGTGCAAAGGCTAGGAAGATCAGCGTGTCGGCCTTGGCTTAGTTGCATTACCCTTCATAAGGCTTAGCGCTTGAACTAATCTTGTGGACGGCTAAGCGTTGGAGCTGCTTACTGGACAGACTGTAAGTCGAAAGCCGTCTCAATGTAATCTACAAAGGTCATTTTTAACCTCAATGTCTTCTAGCTTTTTCCCCTTCTGCCTAACCTGCCTTAATTCTTCCTTATCCCCCCTGAAGTGGCGGGGGCGGGGAGGTCGGGCAGGGGAGAGAGCTCTTATAATTGGTTAATGGCAAACCTTGTAAATTACATTGCACCAATCTGTGGGGCTGTAAGTGGTAAATGAAAAATAATTCCTGCACGATCAAGACTCAGCAGCAGGAACGCTTCGTCGGGAGATGAAATGCCAATGGATGGCGGGCTAGGCGACTCCGTACTTGCCGGCCCAAGTTGGTTTTTTCATGCGGATGTAGCCGTTCACTTGCTGTTGCAGCGCTTTTGCACTGAGCATATGCGCATGGCTCCTAGAATCGCCACATGATGATGAAAACCATGCTAGCGGCTAACCGTGTCTTGTCCTTTCAGTTCGACACTTGGTCGCGTTTTCTGGCGCGCAGTGGCACGTCGAACATGACCTGCGCCGGCAAGAAAGCGGCCCTCGAATCCTTACGCTGCAGTGCAAGCTTGCGGTTCTCATGCACATAGACTTCCTCGGCATCCAGGCGTTTTTGGCCATTGTCGAGTGCGGCAGTTTCCAGCTCGCCGCTGCCCAGCTGAACCTGTCCCAGGCTGCTGTTAGCCACAGGTTGCGCAAGCTTGAGGAGAATTTGGGTGCACGCCTGATCGCGCGTACCACGCGCGAGGTCATGCTGACCGACGCCGGCCGCAGCTTTTTGCCTCGGGCTCGGGGTGCGGTCAAGGAACTGGCACTCTCGCTGGCAGCCGTGCGCGGCCACGATGAAGCAGGCGGGCGCTGGGCTGCGATCGCCTTTCTGCCAACCATGGCGGCGGCGTTGCTGGCCCCCGTGATCGATGCGTTCGCGGCCGAGTATCCAGGCCTGGCGGTGCGCATTTTTGACAACTCCATTCACGAAATCCCGGAACTTGTGGAGTCCCGCAGTGCGGACTTTGGCGTGACGGTGTCGCTGGCGTTACGCGGCGAGTTGGTGCAGGAAAAGATCGCCGACGAGCCTTTCATGCTCGCCTGCCGCCCTGACCATCCCTTGGCAAGCAGGCGTGCAGTGCGCTGGCAAGAACTTGCTGGCGAAACGCTGATCCGTATCGCGCTGCCGTTCGACAATAGCTTGACCATCGACGACGCAATCGGTCCAATGCGCGAGCAACTACGCTGGCGTTTTGAGACCCAACGTCACGCCCTTGCTATGCAAATGGTGCGCGAAGGCATGGGACTGACCGTCCTGCCCAAGCTGCATCTGCCGCCAGGCGCTGAACTGATAACCATCCCCATGATTGAGCCAGCCGTGAGCCGCACTCTGGTGCTGGTCACACGCCGCAACGGCATGCTTTCATTGGCACAGGAACGGCTTCGAGCCATGGTCTTGGCCCGTATCCACGAGCGCTTGGCAACCGAGCGCTGAGCCTGAAAGGAGTCTACGGTGTAGTTCGCCGCGGCTTTGAGATCAATCCGCTGCATGAATCGTTCAAAACAATTCATTTGTGCCAGCTGAGGTTGGTCCCTAGACTACGCAGCCAGCCCGCCACAGTCTGTTGCGGCAGTCAACCGCCCTGGTCCACGGATTGCATGCATGCAACGCGTGGGTAAGAAGGGCCATCACGGAAGAGACATGCCATCACTTTCTCTGGGCTACCTCAGCCTGCCCGGCGCCAACGCGACACAACTGGTGCATGCAGCCCATGCTGCGGGTTTGCACCGCATTGGCGTGCGCATCGGCGGCCGGCAACCTGACGACGCGGGCGACTGGCCGGTGGCCGGGGGTACTGCACTGCAGTCGCTGCGCCTAGCAATGGACGCTACGGGCGTTGCAGTCATGAACGTCTCTGCCCATTATCTTGGCGCAGCAACGCCTCTGGCAAGCTACGGCTCGGTCTTTGACACGGCTGCCAAGCTCGGCGCGCGGTTTGTCTGCCTCTCCAGCTACGACCCCGAGGAGGCCCGTTTGTCCGAGCGGCTCGCGCAACTGACGCAGACCGCGCGTAGTTACGGCTTGGCGCTCGCGCTTGAATTCGTCCCTTACAGCGCGACGCGCACCTTGGATGCGGCCGCACGCGTGATTGCCGCAGCAGGCATTACCGGCCTGGGCGTGCTGCTTGACTTGCTGCACTTTATGCGATCGGGCAGTTCGCTTGAAAGCCTGCTCGCGTTGCCGGCCACCCATTTGGCCTTCGTGCAGTTGTGCGATGGTGCGCGGCAGGCGCCGCCGCAGGAAAAATTATCGGAAGAGGCACGGGGTGGGCGCCTGTATCCCGGCGAAGGTGCTTTCCCGTTGCATGACATCCTGGCAGCCCTTCCTGCGGACGTGCCGCTAGAAATCGAAGTGCCCCATGCGCGCATGGCTGGGCGGCCCTTCGACGAGCAAGCCATCGCAGCCGCAGCTGCCGTGCAGTCTTTCCTGCGAGCGCTGCCAAGCGGCGCTTCTTTTAAGCTCGAGGTGGCAGCATGATCCGGGTCGGCATCATCGGCTGCGGTCGCATCGGACAGGTGCATGGCTTGAGTGTTGAGAAAAACCGCGCCTGCACGCTGCATGCTGTCTACGACCCGGGAGAAGCGAACGCCCGGGCCATGGCCCAGCGATTCGGCGCCAACGTCGCCGTCTCTCCCGAGGCGCTGTTCGCCGAAACTGCCATAGACCTTGTCGTAATTGCCTCGCCGACCGACGCACACGAGGCGCAGTTCCTGGCCGCTGCGCGCGCGGGCAAGGCGGTTTTCGGCGAAAAACCAATCGACAACAACCTGGCGCGCGCCTACGCCACTGTCCAAACACTGCGCGGCATCGGCACGCCGGTGATGCTGGGCTTCAACCGGCGCTACGACCGTGACCACGCTACCCTGCAAGCCGAGGTGCGGGCAGGCGCCATTGGCCGTGTGCAAAGCATGCAGTTGGCCTCCCGTGGGCCAAACTCGGTGCCTTCGCCGCAGTACCTGCGTTCCTCGGGCGGCTTTTACCGTGACAAGTGTGTGCATTTTCTCGACCTGATCCGGTGGATCTCAGGCGAGGAACCCCTCGAAGTGGTGGCCATGGGCTCGGTATTGGCCGATGTCTCGGTGGGCGAGGCGGGGGACGTGGACACGGCAGCCATCGTCGTACGCATGCAAAGCGGCGCGCTGGCCCACATCGACAATGCCCGGCGCGCGGCGTATGGCTACGACGACCGCATCGAGGTCTTTGGTACCCAAGGCGTCATCGAATCGCAACGCCTGCGCAGCGGAAACGTCATGCGCATCAGGGACAACCACGTCTGTCTGGATGGCCTGCCCAGGAATTCTTTTGAACGCTACGCAGACAGTTATGCCGCAGCGCTAGACGCCTTTGTCGAGAAGCTGCAGGGCAAAGCCGTCGAAGTGCCCGGCATCGAGGACGGCTTGATGGCTCAAGTGATGGCAGAGGCCGCGACGCTTTCAGCCGCGCAGAGCCGGATTGTGCGCATCAGTGAGGTGCTGGCCAAACTGTGAGGCCGCCGCCTCCTTGATTTTTTAACCGTTTTACCCCTGTACAGGAGACAAGCATGACATTTAATAAACGCCAGTTGCTGGTATCGGCCGGCATATGCGCGCTGACGCTTACTACCGTGCACAGCGCGCTGGCCCAGACCTGGCCGCAGCGCCCAATCAAAATGATCGTCACCGCGCCACCCGGGGGCACTGCCGATTACCTGGCCCGCGTGGTTGCGGACCGGATGGGCAAGCAACTCAATCAAAGCGTGATCATTGACAATCGCGCCGGCGCCAGCGGCATGTTGGGCGCCGACCTGGTGGCCAAAGCAGCCCCGGACGGCTATACGCTGCTGCTTACCGAAGGCGCATCGTTGGCTATCAACACGACCCTGCGCAAGGATCTGCCTTTTAATCCGACACGGGACTTGCTGCCGGTCAGCCTTTTGGCGACGACGCCATCCATCTTGGTCGCGGGCACGGCCTTTCCAGCGTCGAACGTGAAGGAACTCGTCGGGATGGCAAAGCAGGGACCAGGCGCTGTCAGCTACGCCACGCCCGGAGTTGGCACACCGCATCACTTGGCCGGCGCCATGCTCTCTAAAATGGCCGGCATCCAGATGAACCACGTGCCGTACAAGGGCGGCGGCGCCGTCATCACTGACGTGGTCAGCGGTCAAGTTCCCCTGTTATTTACCGGCGTGCTGGGGCCGCTTCCCTTTCTCAAGAGCGGCAAGCTCAAAGCGATTGCCATTGGTTCTCGCCAGCGCAGCCCGCAATTGCCCGACGTGCCGACCTTTGCCGAATCTGGCTACCCTGACTTTGAGGCCGAAGTTTTCTTCGGCGCTTTTTTGCCTGCCAAAGTGCCACAGAATGTGGTCGATGTGATGTCCAGTGCGATAAATGCCGCAATGGCCGACCCCGACGTGCGAAAAAAGCTGGGTGAGCAGGCCCTGAGCGCAGTGGGTTCGACACCCCAGCAGTTGGAGTCGCATTTCGCAAAGGAAACTGCCAAATGGGCCGGAGTCATCAAATCATCTGGTGTGACGCTGGAGTAAAACCGCTTTAGCGCCAACATCGCGCAATCGTGAAGCAAATCCTTGTTGGGCTGGCCCGACACTTTAACTGAGCAGTTTGTCACACAAGCGACCCTTGTTTGGCCAGCCATGGCAGGGCAAAGCGCAGCGGCGGTAAATTCAGCGGCGGCTCAACGAGTTGGTGGCGGCAGGCAAAACCCGGGAGGATTTTTTGATCGGTCAGAACGCGCCAGCGCCTGGCAGCGCAGCAGAAGAGTAAAAAATCGCAGGACAGGGCCTGCTTTCTTGCACAGTCCAGCCTGCGAGTTCCATATGTTGACAGGACGCAATCATCGCTCGGTGTTTGAGAGCTTGTCACTTCAACGCTTGGCTATGGTTTTCTCAAGGGAGGATTGCACCAAGCGGCAGACAGAATTCATGAGCCCAGGCTCACAATTATACTCAACATAATTCACAAAATTTAGATCAACGTTAAGGGAAATATTTCACGAAGTCGGCAAGTTGGGTGATGAATAAGTTCATCATTTCAACCCTGCATGCTTGTTACAAGCGCCAGCTGGCGTTGAGGGGGAGCTATGCCAAGGAATACGTTAATTCGCTCACGCTCCTCTGCGATGTTCAAGATACAGCCAGGTTCCCTGACCGATGCAGCATCCAAATTCCACACTGTTCCGTCATTCAAGCTCACAAATATAAGTTCACCCGTACTAATTGCTCTCGGTTGAGCAAAGTAGCGGTGAATGCCTTCGGAAAAATGGCCCAGATGACGACTCTTAATGCCATAAACATCCTCAAGCTTTTGAAGCGCAGCCAAAGTAAGCATGTCAGTGACATCAAATTTTCGGGCACTCCGTTCACATGTCTTCATCAGGGCGAAGGGCGGCAATCGGGTCCAGGCATGAACGCGCGAACGACTGACATCACCAAGCGCGTGGCATATGTCTTTGACCGTGAAAGTGAGCGCGTGAACCAAAGCTGCCTTATGAAAAACACAGAACTGTTTATAGTTTAAAACAGATTTGGCCAAAGTTGCCTCGATTGTGCTCCGCGAACCTTTCATCCTGGTTTTGTCAGCATCTCCACAGCAGTTGAAGGATCCGCTTTTGGCAATGGCCGAAGTCCGCTTTGACGGAGCGGTTGCTACAAGCCAACAGTCCCGCTGTTTTGTGAATGACGGTTTTCGACCGACCAGATTGAAAGTCTGTATGACAGCAACCAGTCTGGAGGAAGTCATTCAGATCAGTCGCCGTGCATTTACTCATGCGGTAGATCAATGCCTTCTTGCCTATGATGAAAGACCTGAGGCATCCTCGCCTGACTTTCCGGAATAAACACCGGAGATGATTAAAATCATGTTTCATCGGCGCTTGCCAACTGCGCTTTCACCTGTTTGCAATGCATTCAAAGCGGCTGGTACCGATACAGCGCAGCTATTTACATGGCGTCGATGTATTGGTGAATCCGGGCTACCAGCATATCGAAATCCGGCTGGCCTTGGTAGTACAACGCTTGCGTGTTGCGATATTCGAGTGCAAAGCGTTCACGTTGTGCAAAGTCAGCCAGGACAAAAGCCGGGTTTCGGGCGATCACCTGTTCGTCACCGCTCCGAAAGCGCTGCGCCTTGCGCTCCTGGTAAGCGGGCTCCCGCATGAAGTGCTGCACCTCCTCCAAGCCAAGCAGGCAATAAACGTCGTAGTAGTGCCTCAGAAAGTTGCCGGGGAATGCTGGCGCCTCGCCCAAGCGGCGGTACTTGGTAGAGATCGTCTGAAGTTTCTCGACGAAGGTGTGCGTCGGCGCATAGCACGGTACGGCTACGGCCCGGTTGTCAAACACGTCAACGCCCCGGTTTTGGGCGACATCCAGCGCCCATGAAGAGATGGTGACCGGCCGATTGGGCGCTGTGTCATCAAACCCCAGTTCCAACAAGATGCCGTCCTTAACGCCAGCCAATGCCAATGCACGCGGCCTGTAGATCAGGCGGATGCCCGCGCTGCGCATCTTGTCGTCGTCGAACTGCGTGTCACGCTCCACGCTGTCGATGCCTGGGATGCGGATGCGTGCCGCCAGTTCGTCGTAGTAAGCACGCCGCGAAGCGACATGCGCCGGCTTGTCCTGGTTGCGCCCCGTCTTCACATCCATGCCAGCGGGCGGCTCGATGCGGATGTCGATGTCTTCGGAGAAGCGGTGGATGATGCCGAAGCCCTTCGACAGGGACGTACCGCCCTTCAGTTCGAACTGGAAACCCTGGGCCTGCAAGCCCCACAGGCAATGCATGATCCAGTAGTCCTTCTCGACCAGCATAGGGTCGAGTCCGCGCTCGTCGGCGACGAGCCCAAGCAACTGCTCAAAGTCCCGCCGTGCGTGCAGGAACTCAAGCATCCATCCACTCCCGCAGGCGCTTGCGCGTCGCCACGCCGCCAAAACTGCCGGCTGCGCGTTGCAAGCGCGCTGAGTCGAACGACAGCAGCTTGCTGCGCGCCTGGCGCAAGACCGCATCGCGATCCTCAGCCAACTCTTCCAGGTTGTTCAGCAGGTCAACGTACAGGAACTCGGGCGTCAGCTTCTTTGGGAAGCGCGGCTTCATGCGGAAATCGAACTGCCGGTTGCCGAGCCGGAAGACGCCATGGCGCTTGTGGTTGTAGACCAGCGTGCGGTTGTAGAGCTGTGTGGTGCCCAGACCCACGGCGTTGTAGGCCGAAGGGGAAAAGACGAGGAAGTCCTTGTCCCGCAGAAAACCACCCACCACCTGTTCATCGGCAGGTGGAAGTGGACCAAAGCTCGATTGCTTCGGTGCGTGGTACAGCCCCTGGGCGAGCTTCTTCAGCTTCCCGGTGGCCACAAGTTCACGCAGGTGCCTGTCCACCGCGGTGGACAGGCGCGCAAGATCCTCCCGCCGATAGACACGGCCGGCTTGCAGTTCGCCCGCAAGGTGCGCGGCCCCGCCGCGCAGGGACTCTGTAAGATTCGCAACGGTGGCAGACATGTCTAATTTTTTATTGAGATTTCATGCATTTTACCGCTTTTCGGTGAATGTGGACGGCAGTGCCTTTGGGCACGGACAGCCCGGACCATGACAGCGCTGAAAACCCGACATAGCCTGACTCGGCCACGGTAGGCACGTCCACAGGGCGTTACGCTGCAGGCTGGAAACTGCCAGCGCGCGCTGGCTTGCTGCACCCCCAGGCGGGGCTGCAACCTGGTAAGTCGTGAGATTGGGAATCAAAAAGCCGCGCATGTCTGGAAAACTGTCCTTCAGGTCCGGGGCCAGCCGGTCGATGCCCTAGGCGCCCAGCCCTGGATCGTTGGCACTGCAGGGTCTCGCGGCATTGCTATGGATGAGGTTGCGCTGGCCTACACCGCTTTGTTCGCATTTCAGATGAACAAATGCGCGCTCTTGATCTTGAAGCTGATGCCGTCTGCCCGAAGTGGAACTACACGCTGCGCCCGCGTCACGGCAGCAGGCAAAACAGCCATGTTATTTATTGCTAAGTGCTAGGGGTTATCCTTATTTTTGATTCAATGGCTCTTCGTGGTCAGCGCTGTCTCGATTTCGTGACCTGTTTGGTCTGACGGCCAAGCGCCGTGAATAGGGACACTGCTGCGGTCATTTCGCGCAAACCCCTTCATCTGGCAGCGCCAAAGCCGACGGCGCCTTCTCATGCTTCGGATTCAACCGACCGTCCCAGCGTGAAGTAAAAGGTGGCGCCCTTGTTTTCCTGGCCTTCGGCCCAGACGCGTCCTGCATGCCTCTCAATGATTCGTTTCACCGTGGCCAGGCCGATGCCCGTGCCCGAAAAATCCGAAGGCGCGTGCAGCCGCTCGAAGGTGCCGAAGAGCTTTTCGGCGTGCGCCATGTCAAAGCCGGCACCATTGTCCTGAATGAAATAGACGGTCTGGCCGCCAGCCTGCATTGTTCCGGCCTGGCTGCCGATTTCAATGCGCGCCTCGTGTTGCCTGGCCGTGAACTTCCAGGCATTGCCCAGCACGTTCTGCATGACCGCCAACAGCAGCCGTGCATCGCCCCTGAGTAGCATTCCGTCCTGGATACGGACCTGTACCTGACGGTCCGGCTCCCGCTCCCGGCATTCATGCTCCACGCGCCTGGTGATGGCCGACAGGTCCACTTCACTGAATTGCAGGGTATCGCGGGACAACTGGGCCAGAGACAGCAAGCCATCGATCAGCTCGGCCATCTGGCGCACGCCCGCGCGAATCCGGCTGAGGTAATGCCTGGCCTTCTTGTTGGCCTCGTCGCCGACCGTTCGCTCCAGCAGGTGGCTGAATCCCTCGATAGTTTTCAGGGGCGAGCGCAGGTCATGCGAGACGGAGTAGGAGAAGGCTTCGAGTTCCTGGTTGGCCGCCTCCAGCTGGGCCGTGCGCTGGCGCACGCGCGCTTCCAGTTGGGTATTGAGCGCCAGGATTTCACTTCTGGCCTGCCTGCGCTCGGTGATGTCGCGGCCCACCGACACCCAATGGGTGGGCGCGCCGTGTTCGCTAATGAGCGGCGCCACATTGACTTCCAGCCAAAACGCTTTGCCTGCCTTCGTGTGGACCATCATCTCTTCCTGCACAGCGCTTAACTCTTTGCGAACAACGATACGGTCATAGCCAGCGTGTTCCAGCAAAGTTCCCCGAAGCGATTCGGGCGATTTGCCGATCACTTCTTCCCGGCGATAACCGGTGCGCCGCTCAAACGCGTCATTGACAAACACAATCCGCAGTCCGCCTTGCCCGCTGGAGAGGGTTTGCGTGATGAGCACAATATCGCTCAGGTGCGACACGGCCGTTTC